>NZ_PSYC01000008.1:0-107878 GCF_002931515.1 Pseudoclavibacter sp. RFBG4
GGGGCGCGTGGGCGTGGGGCATGCGGCGGCCGCGGTGCCCTACGCGTCCGCGGGCGTCGGCGGCGTCCGGGGTGTGGAGGAGGCAGGCGACCGTCGGCGTGGCGAGCCCCGTGTCGTCGCCGGCGTGCACCGCATCCGCAGCCTCGTCGAGCGCGCGGGTGGCGCTGGGGCCGAGCTGGCTGATCCACGCGTCGACGCGCGCGGTGTGCTCGGCCGGCTCGGTCTGCGTCATGACGGAGGCGGCGAGCTCGATCATGACGGCGTACAGGTCGTCGCGCATGGCGGCGCGCGCCATGGATCCCCAGCGGTCGTCCTGCGGCAGTGCCGTCGCCCGCACCAGCATGTCGTCGAAGCTGACGCGCGCCGATAGCACGTAGTAGAGGCCGACGAACTCCTCGAGGTCCCAACCGTGCTGGTCCGCGCGCTCGATGATGTCGAGCAGCGGCATGAGCTCGAGGAGGCCAGCCCCGCGCAGCGCAAGCGCACGCGGGACTGCGGCATCTTCGAACTCCTGCACGCGGGCGTCGAAGCGCTCGCGTTCCTCGCCCTGCTGCAGCTCGCCCATCCGGCTGGCGAACTGCGCGACCGGGCCGCTGAACCGTTCGATCTCCGCACCGACGTCGATGCTGTCGGGCCGGTGCTGCACGATCCAGCGAGTCGCCCGGTCGAGGAGTCGACGGAAGCCGAGGTACAGCTCGGTCTGGATGGACGCCGGCACGAGGTTGTCGGTGGCTTCGATCTCGACGACGAAGCCGCGCAGGTCGAAGATCTCTCGGGCGGCGACGTAGGCGCGCGCGATCTCCTCGCTCGTCGCGCCCGTCTCGTCCTGCGCTCGGTAGGCGAAGGTGATGCCACCGCGGTTGACCATCGAGTTCACGACGGAGTTCACGATGATCTCCTGGCGCAGCGGATGCGCGTGCAGGTCGTCCGCGTACCGCTCGCGAACCTCGGCCGGGAAGTACTCGGCGAGGGTGTTCGCGAACCACGGGTCCTCGGCGAGGTCGGTCTCGGCGAGGTCGCTCTTGAGCGCGAGCTTCGCGTAGGCGACGAGCACCGAGAACTCGGGCCTCGTGAGGCCGCGCCCCTCGTCGATGCGGCGCCTGATCTCGGCGTTGCTCGGCAGGAACTCGAGGTCGCGGTCGAGCTCGTCGCGTTCCTCCAGCCACGTGATGAGCCGCTTGTGGGAAGGCAGCATCTTGGCGGCGTTCGAGCGCGAGTTGCCGAGGAGCACGTTCTGCTCGTAGTTGTCGCGCAGCACCTGCGTGCCGACCTCGTCGGTCATGGCGCGCAGCACCTCGTTGCGGGCGTTGCGGTCGAGGCGGCCGTCGCGTTCCACGGCGCCGAGGAGGATCTTGATGTTGACCTCACGGTCGGAGGTGCCGACGCCAGCTGAGTTGTCGATCGCGTCGGTGTTGAGGCTCACCCCTGCGAGGGCCGCCTCGATGCGACCGCGCTGGCTCACGCCGAGGTTGCCGCCCTCGCCGACGACGCGCAGCCGCAGCTGCTGGCCGTCGACGCGGACTGCGTCGTTGCCGCGGTCGCCGATCTCCGCGTTCGTCTCGTCGCTTGCCTTGATGTAGGTGCCGATGGCGCCGTTCCAGAGGAGGTCGACGGGGGCGAGCAGCACGGCCTTCTTCAGCTCGAGCGGGGTCAGGCGCTGCACGTCGGCGTCGAGGCCGAGCGCTTCCCGCATCTGCGGCGTCACCGGAATCGACTTCTGGGAGAGCGGGAAGACGCCGCCGCCCTCCGAGATGACGCTGCGGTCGAAGTCGTCCCACGAGGAGCCGGGGAGGTCGAAGAGCCGCTGACGCTCCACGAACGTGGCCGCCGCATCCGGGGTCGGGTCGACGAACACGTGCCGGTGGTCGAACGCCGCGACGAGGCGGATGTGCTCCGAGCGCAGCATGCCGTTGCCGAACACGTCGCCCGACATGTCGCCGACGCCCACGACCGTGAAGTCCTGCGTCTGCGTGTCGTGGCCGAGCTCCCGGAAGTGCCGCTTCACGGACTCCCACGCGCCGCGGGCGGTGATGCCCATGCCCTTGTGGTCGTAGCCGGCCGAGCCGCCAGACGCGAACGCATCCGCGAGCCAGAAGCCGTACTCCTCGGAGATGCCGTTCGCGATGTCGGAGAACGAGGCCGTGCCCTTGTCTGCGGCGACGACGAGGTAGGAGTCGTCTCCGTCGTGGCGCACGACCCGTGGCGGCGGCACGATGTCGGCGCCGTCGCGGTTGTCGGTGATGTCGAGGAGCCCGCGGATGAAGGTGCGGTAGGCGGATCGGCCGCCCTCGAGCCACGCGCCCCGGTCGCTTGGCGCGGGGAGCTGCTTCGCGAAGAAGCCGCCCTTCGACCCGGTCGGCACGATGACGGCGTTCTTCACCATCTGCGCCTTCACGAGGCCGAGCACCTCGGTGCGGAAGTCCTCGCGCCGGTCGCTCCAGCGCAGCCCGCCGCGGGCGACGCGGCCGAAGCGGAGGTGGACGCCTTCGACCTCTGGCGAGTAGACCCAGATCTCGGCCATGGGGTGGGGCTTCGGGAGGCCGGGCACGCGGGTGCAGTCGAGTTTCATCGACACCCACGACTTGGGCTCGCCCTGCGCATCCACCTGGTAGAAGTTGGTGCGCCAGGTGGCGTCGACGATGCCGATCATGGAGCTGAGGATGCGGTCGTAGTCGAGGCTGGCGACGTTGTCGAGGGCCTCCTGGAGCTGCTCGGCGAGCGCGGCGAGCGCCGCTTCTCGATCGCCGGCGAAGTCCGGGTCGAACCTCGTCTCGAAGAGCCGCACGATGTCGGCGGCGATGACGGGGTTGGCGATGAGGGCCTGCTCGATGTAGTCGACGGAGAACGTCGTGCCGACCTGCCGCAGGTACATGCTGATGGCGCGCAGGATCACGATCTGCCGCCAGCGCAGCCCGCCAAGGAGGACCAGCGAGTTGAGGCGGTCGCTCTCGGCGGCCCCAGACCAGACGGCGCTGAAGACCGACTCGAGCTCGGCGCCCCAGTCGGCGTCGTTCCAGACGGACGCGCTTGGCGCGGTGAGCCCGAAGTCGGAGATGTGCAGGTTGCGCCCGTCCGGCAGGGTGACGACGTACGGGTGCTCGTCGACGACGTCGACGCCCAGGTCGGTGAGGGTGGGGAGCACCATCGTGAGCGGGTACACGTCGTGCGACGCGAACGTGAAGTAGCGCTTCCCGGGCTCGTCCTCTTCCGGTGCGTAGAGGTGCACGGCGAAGGTGGTGTCCTCGTCGAGCTGCTCGAGGAGGGTGATGTCCTTCACCGCGTCGCTCGGTGGGATGTTCTCCTTGTATCCCTCGGGGAAGGCCGAGCCGTAGGTGCTGAGGATCTCGGCTGCCCGCTCCTCATCGTGGTCGAGGTGGAGGGCGTCGACGAGCTCCTCGTCCCAGCCGCGGATGGCGCGCTCGATGCGGGGCTGGATGTCCTGCTCGGAGACTTCGGGCAGGTGCACGCCCTTGGCGGCGCGCACGACGAAGTGGAGTTGGGCGAGCGGGGAGTCGCCGACCTTCGTCGCGTGGTCGACCTGGCTCGCGTCGAAGGCGGTGCGGAGCTCCTGCTCGATGCGGAGGCGCACGGTCGTGTTGTAGCGGTCTCGCGGCAGGTAGATGAGCGCGGACGCGAACCGGCCGAACTCGTCGCGGCGCAGGAAGATGCGGTAGCGCCTGCGCTCTCGCAGCCGGCTGATCTCGGACGCGACGGCATGGAGGTGCTCCGTGCTGTCCTGGAACAGCTCGTCTCGCGGGTACTGCTCGAGGATCTGCAGGAGGTCCTTGCCGGAGTGGGAGTTCGGTGCGTGGCCGGATGCGGCGAGCACGGATCGCACCTTGGCGCCCACGATGGGCAGGGTGAGCACGGAGGCGGCGTAGGCGACGGACGTGAACATGCCGAGGAAGCGGAGCTCCCCGGTGACGTTGCCCGCCTCGTCGAAGCTGCGGACGCCGATGTAGTCGAGGTACACGTCGCGGTGCACGGTGGCGCGGGAGTTCGCCTTGGTGATGGTGAGGAGCCGCGGCTCGCGGGCGGTGCGCTGGGCCTCCGGGGTGAGGTGGGTGGTCGCGGTGGATGGTCGGCGCAGGATGCCGAGTCCGGTGTGCGGCAGCGGGCGCAGCACCTCTTCGCCCCGCTCATCGGTCTCGAGCGAGTACTCGCGGTAGCCGAGGAACGTGAAGTTGTCTTCCGCGAGCCAGGTCAGGAACTCGACGGCGGAGGTGACCTCGCCGTCGTCGACGCTCGTGGGCGGTTCCGTGCGCAGGTCGGTGACGAGGTCGAGGCAGGCGCGGCGCATGGGCCGCCAGTCGGCGACCGCGGTGTGCACGTCGTCGAGCACGTGCTGCAGCCGGTCGGCGAGCTCGTCGCGTCCTTCCTCGGTGGGGATGCGGTCGACCTCGAGGTGGATCCACGATTCGAGGGTGCCGCCGTGGGCGTGCATCTCGAGCAGCTCGCCGGCGTCGTCGCGGCGCACCGAGACGACGGGATGCGCGAGCAGGTGCACGGCGAGCCCCTGGCGCGCGATCGCCGCCGTCACGGAGTCGACGAGGAACGGCGCATCCGCGGTGCAGATGTCGACGATCGTGCGCCGGGAGCTCCAGCCCTCTTCCTTGAGCGTCGGCGTGAACACGGCGATGAGGGTCTCGCCCGTCTTGCGTCGTGTGGCGAGCCGACGCATTGTCGCCGCGGCGCCCACGATGTCGCGTGGCTCGCGCGTGGCGATGTCGTCGGCGTCGACGTCGTCGATGAGCCGTTCGAGTCCGGTCCGCAGGCTCGGCTCGATGTCGTCGAGCGCCTCGCGCAGTCCGGTGAACTCGGTTCCGTGGATCATGCTTCCCCCTTCGCAGGCGAGCCTCCATTGGCCCGCCGTCGCACCCCGTGCCTTGATGGTAGCGGGGTGGAGGGTCGAGGGGGTGCGGCTCAGATCTCCACGGTGAGTCCGGTGCGCGCGCTCTCGCGTGCCGCATCCAGGATCTCGACGGTGTGCACGGCCTGCTCGATGGGAACCGGGGGCGCGGACTCGCCCCGGACTGCGGCGAGGAGCATCCGGTAGTACTCGGCGTAGTCGCCGCGAGCGGATGGGATCTGCCGGCTGCCCTCGGTGGTGTGCAGGGTGCCCCAGCGCGCTTCGGCCTCGAGTCCCCAGCCGGCGGCGGCGGATGCTGGGCGAAGGCCGGCATCGATCTGCGCCGTCTGCACGTCGTCCATGCTCGACTCGTAGGCGCCGAGGTCGCCGTACGCGATGAGCTCGCGACCGTCGAGGTGGTTGATCTTGCTGGAGGCGACGCGGGTGAAGACGCCGTTCGCGTGGTGGAGGGCGACGTCGAAGCCGCAGTCGACCTCGACGCCGTCCACAGCGGTGATGTCGAGGTGGGCGCTCACGCGCTCGACGGGGCCGAAGAGGAAGGCCATCTGGTCGACGAGGTGGCTGCCGAGGTCGCGCAGGAGGCCGTGGGCTGGGCCGGTCTCGAGGGTGCCGGAGTCGTCCTGGTCCATGCGTGAGGAGACGCGCCAGATGTCCCCGAGCTGGCCTTCGTCGATGACCTGCTTGAGGGTGACGAGATCGGTGTCCCAGCGGCGGTTCTGGTAGGCGGTGAGGATGCGCCCGCTGCGTTCCGCGGCTGCCTGCAGCTCTCGCGCTCCCTGCGCGGTGGGCGCGAACGGCTTGTCGGCGACGACGTGCGCGCCGCGCTCGAGGGCTCGCAGGACGAGCTCGCGGCGTGTGTCTGGTGGGGTGGTGATGACGACCGCGTCGACGCCGGCATCGAGGAGGGCGTCGAGCGAATCGAAGGCTGGTACGCCGGGTGCTTCGGTGGCGAGGATCGCACGGCGTTCCGCTGAGCGGGTGACGACGCCGGCGAGCTCCCAGCCCTCGACAGCCTGGATGTAGGGCACGTGGAAGCGGTGGCCGCCAGCCCCGTAGCCGACGACGCCGATGCGTGCGGGGGTGGATGCGCTCATGGTGCTCTCGATTCTGCGCTGAAGCGATTCGTTCTAATGACAGGACAAGGCTACGCCAGGGGTGCCCGGGTGACAGCGGCTCGCCTGTCGGGGGTGTGGTGTTGAATGGGCGCAGACAGTGACAAAGGGGTGCGACCGTGGTGGAGAGCAAGAACGGGTACACGCCGCCGGCGGACTACAGGGCGCCTGACTTCGTGCGGCAGTGGTCCGACACCGCGAGTCGCGGCGCCGACCGCATCGAGCAGGAGCGCGAGCAGCGGGCGAGGGACGCCGAGCGGGCTGCAGCGCAGCGCGCGCAGGATGGGCAGCGTGCCCTCGATCAGACGTCGCAGGACGCCCAGCGCTCGGCGGGCCAGTCGGCGCGGGATGCGCAGCGCGCGGCAGAGCAGCTCGCCCGTGATGAGGGGCGCGCCGCGACGAGCACCGCAGCGCGCGCCACGTACGACCTCGACCGGCTCGGGGAGGGTGCGAAGCGCGGCCTCGCCTACACGCACGGCGGCTCGCAGGACGCCCTGCGGCGCGGGTCCGGGCCCGCGGCTCCCTCGGTGTCGGCTCCCTTCGAGGCGGCCGACGCGCCGCAGCCCACCACCGCGGGGCAAGCCCCGCCACCGCCACTCCCGCCGGCGCCGTCTGGTCGCGCGGCTCGTCAGGGCGGCAGGCCGACCGGCAACCAGCCCGGGCTCAAGCCGGGCCTCGCTGTGGGTGCCGGCGTCGCCGCCATCGTCGCGGCCGTCGTGGGCCTCTGGTTCGGGATCGTCCTCGCCCTGATCTTCGCGGCCCCATCCATCAGGCGCGGCTTCCGCTCGGGCGCCAAGGGCGTCGCCGTCTCGATCCTCGCCATCCTCCTGTTCGTGGTCGCCGCCGGCATCCAGCTGCTGCAGTTCGCCTCCGACTCGCGGGAGAGCTCTGCCGCCGAGAGCAGCACGACGTCGACGCCGGTCGGGTTGGAGGGCGACGCCGTCGTGACCGATCCGGCACCAGAGCTCACGCTCGAGCCAGGGGTGCCGCTCAGCGGATACGGGGAGGCGAACATCGACGTCCTGCTTCCTTCCGGCGCCGGAGAGCTCGCAGTGCTGGAGGTCGTCGACACCATGGGCGACGTCACCTTCCTGGTCGCGAACCCGCAGGCCACGGAGGACGTGGAGTTCAGCAGCGGCATCCCGGGGGACACCACGCAATGGCTCGTGAACACGGCTGGTGCGGACGCCGCGGCGCGGGGAGAAGACCCGACCCCGGTGGCGACCAACAGCATCCAGGTCATCTCGGGTGGTGTGTGGGAGATGACGCTCTCCGCCGTCGACGTCCTTCCGACGTTCGATGCGACCCTCTCCGGTGAGGGCGCCGGTCTGTACCTCTACACAGGGGCCGGCGGGGAGGCCGCCATCAGTGCCGGCGACTACGGGAAGCTGCAGATCACCACGCATGGGGCGACACCCGAGCTGACGCAGGTCGAGCTTCCCGGGACCGTCTCGCGCGCCTGGCAGTCGGGTCCGATGGTGGTCGAGGTCGAGGAGGCGAGGCGCATCGACGGCACCCCGCAGCCCTGGAGCATCCAGGTCTCACAGCCCTAGGGGTGTTCGTGAGGTGCGGGGCATCGCGGTCCTGTGCATCGTGATGGTGGATCCTCCCGTCTCCGGTGGAATCGGCAGAACCGCAGCTGCGGCAGTAGAGTTGGCTTCGTGGCGCAGATTCGGGCCCTGGGTCAGTCTGGTTCCTCAGATCCGGGATCACTCAGAAGCTCGCGTGCCTCGATCTTCGAACCACTGCCCGAAAGGTCTCGACACATGACCCCCACCAGGAAGATCGCGGCGACGCTGCTGACGGCGGCGGTTGCTCTCAGCCTCTCGGCCTGCGCGGGCAGCGGCGCCCCCGCAGCTCCCGCCGCCCCCGCAGCTCCCGCCGCGGAGACTGCCCCGGCGAGCGCATCCACCCTCGAGGGATCCATCACGGTGTTCGCGGCGGCGTCGCTCAAGAGCACGTTCACGGAGCTGGCCGACGAGTTCGAGTCGAGCAACCCGGGCGCGACGGTCGAGCTGAACTTCGCCGGTTCCTCCGACCTGGTCACCCAGATCACCGAGGGCGCCCCGGTCGACGTGTTCGCCTCGGCCGATGAGAAGAACATGGCGAAGCTCACGGACGCCACCCTCATCGAGCCAGACGCCCCGGTGGATTTCGCCACCAACGTGCTCGAGATCGCGGTCCCGCCGAGCAACCCGGCCGGCATCGTCACCTTCGCGGACCTCGCCAAGCCGGAGGCGAAGACCGTCGTCTGCGCTCCCCAGGTGCCGTGCGGCGCCGCGACGCTCGCCGTCGAGACGGCGACCGGTGTGGACATCGCCCCGGTGAGTGAGGAGTCGTCGGTCACCGACGTGCTCGGCAAGGTCACCTCCGGTGAAGCGGACGCCGGACTCGTCTACGTCACCGACATCATCGCCGCCGGAGACGCCGTCACCGGCATCCAGTTCCCCGAGTCGAGCGAGGCCGTGAACACCTACCCGATCGCCCCGGTCGCCGCGTCGACGAACCCCGAGGTCGCCCAGGCGTTCATCGACTTCGTCACGGGAGCAGTGGGCCAGGACGTTCTCGCGAACGCCGGGTTCGGCCGGCCGTAGGAACGCATCCAGTGCCCCGAAGAAGCTCCGCCTCTGCCTCCGCCTCAGCCGCCGTGCCCGGCTGGGTGCTGACCGTCGCGATCATCGGCGCGTCCTTCGTGCTGCTGCCGCTGATCGGGATGGTCACCCGCGTGAACTGGGCCGAGTTCGTTCCGCTCGTCACGTCGGAGTCGTCGATCGACGCGCTCCTGCTGAGCCTCCGCACCTCCCTCAGCGCGACAGTGCTCTGCGTCGTCCTGGGGGTGCCCATGGCCATCGTGCTCGCCCGCACCGACTTCCGGGGGCAGAAGCTCCTCCGTTCCCTGGTGCTGCTCCCGCTCGTGCTGCCGCCCGTGGTCGGCGGCATCGCCCTGCTCGCCACCTTCGGTCGGCGCGGGCTTCTCGGCCAGAGCTTCGAGGCCATGGGGGTCACCATCGCGTTCTCGACGACGGCCGTCGTCCTCGCACAGACCTTCGTGGCGCTCCCGTTCCTCGTGCTCAGCCTCGAGGGTGCGCTCCGCACCGTCGGCACGCGCTACGAGGCGATCGGCGCCACGCTCGGTGCACGGCCCACCACGGTGCTGCGCCGCATCACGCTGCCGCTCGTGCTGCCCGCCGTGATCTCCGGCGCGGTCCTCTCCTTCGCACGCGCGCTCGGCGAGTTCGGTGCCACCCTCACCTTCGCGGGCTCGCTGCAGGGCGTCACGCGCACCCTCCCGCTCGAGATCTACCTCCAGCGTGAAACCGATCCAGATGCGGCGGTCGCCCTATCGCTCGTCCTGGTCGTCGTCGCGGTGATCGTGGTCGCGGTGGCCCACCAGGCCGGCGAAGCCAGAGGCTTCCGGCTCCGGCGGAGCGCGTCGTGAGCTTCGAGTTCGCCGCCACCGTGCGGGCGCGGGCGTTCGACGTCGAGCTCACGATCGCCGACGGCGAGACCGTCGCGGTGCTCGGGCCGAACGGCGCCGGGAAGTCGACGCTCCTCACACTCATCGCGGGCCTGGTCCGCCCCGACACCGGCGCGGCCCGGCTCAACGACGACGTCCTCTTCGACATCGGCGATCGCGGCCGTGGACGCTGGGTGCCACCTCATGCTCGCGGCGTCTCGATGCTCGCGCAGGACGCGCTGCTCTTCCCGCACCTCACCGCACTCGACAACGTCGCCTTCGGTCCGCGCAGCAAGGGACTGTCGCGGGCCGAGGCCAACTCGCGTGCATCCGGCTGGCTCGACCGCGTCGACGCGGGAGGACTGGCGCAGAGCAGGCCCGCTCAGCTCTCCGGGGGCCAGTCGCAGCGGATCGCCGTCGCCCGGGCGCTCGCGTCCGACCCCGCTCTGCTGCTGCTCGACGAGCCGATGGCAGCCCTCGACGTGTCGGTCGCGCCGGCGATCCGACGGATGCTCCGCGACGTCCTGGCGGATCAGACGACGATCATCGTCACGCACGACGTGCTCGACGCCTTCATGCTCGCCGACCGCGTCGTGGTGCTCGAGGGCGGACGCATCGTCGACGTCGGCCCCACGCGCGAGGTGCTCGAGCGGCCCGCCACGCAGTTCGCCGCGGGCCTCGCCGCGCTCAACCTCGTGACCGGCACCGCCCTCGACGACGCCTCCGTCAGGGCCGACACCGGGCAACGCGTCACGGCGAGCTTCGTCGAATCGCTCGATGCTGGCACGCGGGTCGGGATCTCCGTGCGGCCGACGCAGGTCGCCGTCACCACCGAGGATCCATCGGAACCGAATGCCTCACGGAACGTGCTCCCCGGCATCGTCACGGACCTCGAGCCGCGAGGGGACGTCATCCGAGTTCGGAGCGCCGAGTTCTCCGCCGACGTGCCGCCCGGTCAAGTCGCTGAGCTCGACCTGGCGCCCGGCACTCGCGTGTGGTTCGCCTTCGCCGCCTCCGACGCCATCGCGTACCGGCTCTGAGGCCCTGCTCAGTCGAGCGTGCCGCCGCCGACCCGCACGTCACTGTCGTGCGCGAGGGTCGCTCGCACGACGGCGGTGAGCGCGCTCGCGAGCTGGTCCATGGTCAGGAAGGGGCGGTCGGTGCCGACGGCTTCCTCCGCGGAGTACGGGATGTGCACGAAGCCGCCGCGTGCGCCGGCCCGCTGCCGGAGCTCGTGCAGGAGCAGGTAGAAGACGTGGTTGCAGGTGTAGGTGCCGGCGGTCTGGGAGACGACGGCAGGAATGCCGCTCGAGCGCACGGCCTCGACCGCGGCTTTGATGGGCAGGGTGCTGAAGTACGCGGCGGGGCCGTCGCCCACGACGGGCTCGTCGATCGGCTGGAAGCCACTGTTGTCGGGGATGCGCGCGTCGTCGACGTTGATCGCGACCCGTTCCACCCTGATCGAGTCGGTGCCGCCGGCGAGCCCGACGGAGATCACGATGTCGGGATCGACCTCGGCGATGGCGTCCCGCAGCGCGTCGTCCACCCTCGCGAAGTCGACGGGCAGCTGACGCACGTGGATCTCCGCGTCGCCGTCCCAGCGATCGCGCACCTCCTGCACGGCTGTCCACGACGGGTTGCTCGTGTTGCCGTCGAAGGGTTCGAAGCCGGTGAGGAGGACGGTCGGCATGCGGGGGCTCCTGTCGTGTGGGTGGGGCGGCCTGAGGGGGGAGACCTCAACGCTACGCCGCGGATGCACCCCTCGCTGGCCCGTCACCTGACGAGCAGGTGACCGAATGTGACGCGGAGCTTCGCCGCGCGACCGTGTCGGAACTTCCGTGAAGGGAGGCCGTCGCCCCCGCATCCCCGTGCCCATACCTTCTCGACATGCCCTCGAAATCGAGGGTGAGCCCCTCGAATCGAGGGTCCGCCGAGAGGAGAACGCGATGTCACAACTCGACACCGCACCAACCACCGACAGCCCGTCGTCGACGCCGCCAGACGACGCGAAGCCACTCGCGAGCCGGCGGATGCAGACGCTCGGGCCGGGCGAGCACCTCAAGGTCGTCCACCCCAAGCACTGGGTGCTGTGGATCCTCTCCGCCGTCGCCGTGTTCGCGGTCGCCCAGTTCGCGTGGTCGCTCGTCACGAACCAGCGCTACGAGTGGAACGTCTTCGGCGAGTACTTCTTCAGCCAGATCGTGCTCAACGCGCTGGTCCTGACTCTCCAGCTGACGGTGCTCTCCGGCGCGATCGGCTTCATCCTCGGCGCCCTGCTCGCGGTCGCACGCCTCTCGAAGTCGCCCCTCCTGAACTCGTTCTCGTGGAGCTTCATCTGGTTCTTCCGGTCCGTGCCGCTCGTCGTGCAGCTCGTGGTCTGGTACAACCTCGGCTACCTCTACCCGACGCTCGGGCTCGGGACGCCCTTCACGACCGACTTCTGGCTCGTCGAGTTCCCGACGGTGCAGCTCATCTCCTCGTTCGCCGCGGCGACGCTCGGCCTCTCCCTGCACCAGGCCGCCTACTCGGCGGAGATCATCCGCGCCGGCATCCTGTCCGTCGACCAGGGCCAGCTCGAGGCATCCGCCGCGCTCGGCCTGCCTCGCCGGTACCGCTTCTTCCGCATCATCCTGCCGCAGGCGGCCCGCGCCATCACGCCGAACGCCTTCAACGAGATCATCGGCCTCGTCAAGGGCACCTCCGTGGTGTTCGTCGTCGCCCTGCCGGAGCTGTTCTACACGGTGCAGGTCATCTACAACCGCAACCAGCGCATCATCCCGCTGCTCCTCGTCGCAGTCGTCTGGTACGCCATCATCACGACGCTCCTCTCGATCGCGCAGTACTACATCGAGCGGCACTTCTCGAAGGGCGCGCACCGGGAACTGCCGCCGACGCCCATCCAGAAGGCGCGCGCGTGGATCTCCGAGAAGTGGGCGCTGCTCGACGACGGTGAGCAAAGCGGAGGCATAGAGAAACAACGCGAGGACCCAGAGAAGCCGGACGGAGGCAACGCCGAGAGCGCGAAGGCGCTCGCCCGGAAGAAGCACGGCATCCCCGCGGGCGCGACAGCCCGCCCCACAGAAGCGCCAGCATCAGCACGGAAGGACGTGAGCGAAGCATGAGCCAGGCAACCATCAACCGGAACGCCGAAGCGGAACTCGAGCGCAGCAGCGCAGCATCCGGGCAGGTCAGCGTGTGCGGCGTCAGCAAGTCGTACGGCACCCACGAGGTGCTGCACGACATCGACCTCGAGATCGAACCAGGCGAGGTCGTCGCTCTTCTCGGGCCCTCCGGCTCCGGCAAGTCGACCCTCCTGCGCACCATCAACCACCTCGAGTCCGTCGACGGCGGATCGATCCTCATCGATGGCGAGTACATCGGCTACGTCAGGAAGGGAGACCGCCTCTTCGAGCTGCGCGAAGCTGAGACGCTTCGCCGCCGTACGAGGGTTGGCATGGTCTTCCAGAACTTCAACCTGTTCCCGCACCTCACGGCGCTGCAGAACATCACGGCCGCGCCGGTGGCGCTGCAGCGAGCATCCAAAGCGGATGCAGAGGCGCAGGCGCGCAAGCTCCTCCAGCGCGTGGGCCTCGAGGGCAAGGAGCACCACTACCCGCGGCAGCTCTCCGGCGGCCAGCAGCAGCGCGTCGCGATCGCCAGAGCGCTTGCGCTCAAGCCGGACGTGCTCCTCTTCGACGAGCCGACGAGCGCACTCGACCCCGAGCTGGTCGGGGAGGTGCTCGACGTCATCCGCGAGCTCGCCCACGGCGGCACGACGCTGGTCATCGTGACGCACGAGATCGGCTTCGCCCGCGAGGTCGCCGACCGCATCGTGTTCCTCGACGCAGGCCGTGTCATCGAGCAGGGCACACCGGAGCAGGTGCTGACGAACCCGCAGCATCCGCGCACGCAGGACTTCATCCGCAAGGTCCTCTAGCCACACCCTGGCCCGTCGCGCATCTCCCACCCCAGAACTTCAACAACGCACGTACCCGAAAGGTGCCACCCATGGCAAAGCTCAACAAGAAGAAGGTCGGCGTCATCGCCGGCGGCGTCGCAGCACTCGCCGTCATCGGCGTCGTCGCCACAACCCTCATCGTCAACGGCCAGTCGGCCCCCGTCACGGCCGCAGAACCCGAAGGCGCGGCCCCCGCGAGCGGCCTCATCCAGTTCGACCTGACCAGCGCGAACGTCGACGGCCGCCCGCAGATCGACCCGGTCCCCGAAGCCATCGCGGCCCTCGAGGCCTCCGGATGGCAGCCCGCCGAGGCCGGCAAGCTCACCGTCGTCGGCAGCGCGTACATCCCGCCGCTCAGCTTCCTCGCTGAGGACGACAACGTGACGCGCCTCGGCAGCGAGGCCGACTTCGCGCAGCTCATCGCCGACGGCCTCGGCCTGGAGCTGAAGGGCGAGGTCGCCGCCTGGGCAGACTGGCCCCTCGGCATCCAGTCCGGCAAGTACGACCTCATCACCTCGAACGTGACGGTCACTGAAGAGCGCAAGGACCTCTTCGACTTCGCCACCTACCGCGAGGACGTGCTCGGCTTCTACGTGAAGGCCGACAGCGAGATCGAGTCGATCACCGAGGCGAAGGACGTTGCGGGCCTCTCCGTCATCGTCGGCGCCGGCACGAACCAGGAGAAGATCCTCGTCGCCTGGGATGAGGAGAACAAGGCCGCAGGGCTCGAGCCGGTCGACTTCCAGTACTTCGAAGACGACGCGGCGGGCACCCTCGCGCTGCAGTCGGGTCGCGTCGACGTGAACTTCGGCCCGAACGCGACCGCCGCGTTCAAGGCGGCGAGCGACGGAGAGACGAAGCTCGTCGGCACCCTCAACGGCGGCTTCCCCGCCAACGCGCAGATCGCAGCCGGTACCGCGAAGGACAACGGCCTCATCGAAGCCGTCTCGATCGTCATCAACCACGCCATCGAGAACGGCCAGTACGACGCGATCCTCGACCGCTGGGGACTGCAGGATGAGCGCATCGACGTCTCCGAGGTGAACCCCGCGGGACTCCCGCGCGAGGAGTAGCCATCGCCGCGCACCCCATGGCAACGGAACCCGTCGCGTCCTCGAAGGTTGAGGGCGCGACGGGTTTCGCCGCGCCCTCAGCTCTCCGTCGTCGAGGGCGCCCGGACGGGCTCATCCTGGCGCTCGGCGTCGCGACGGCCTTCACGACCCTCCTCGATCAAGCCGTGTTCAGCTTCGCCGTGCCGAGCATCCAGCGTTCCCTCGACGCCGATGGCGCACAGGTGCAGTGGCTGACGTCGTCGTACTCGCTCGCGTTTGGGCTCGCCCTCGTGGGCGCCGGGAGGCTGGGCGACCTGCTCGGGCGACGCTCCCTGTACCTGCTCGGGCTCGCGCTGTTCGCGGTCGCCGGGTTCGCGGCCGCGCTCGCGGACGACACGACCACCGTCATCATCGCCCGCCTCGTGCAGGGGTTCGGAGCCGGCGTCGTGAACCCCCAGGTGCTTGGGCTCTTCCAAGACACCTTCCGCGGCATCATGCGCTCGCGCGCGCTCTCCGGGTACACGACCGCAGGCTCGGCCGCCGGGCTCGTCGGACCGCTCGGCGGGGGCATCCTGCTGACCGTCCTCCCCGACGACACGGGATGGCGGCTCGTCTTCCTGCTCGCCGTGCCGCTGGCCGTGGTGCTCATCGTGTCGGCGGTGTTCGTGCTGCCGCGGCCGTCTGCCGTGCCGGGCGGTGTGCGAAGTGCGCTGCGACAGGTGGATGCGGTGGGCGTCGTGCTGCTCGGCGCCGGCACGCTCGCGCTGCTGGTCGCGGCGGTGAGCGCCGGGGTCCTCCTCGCAGCGCTGGCTGCGGCTGCGGTTGCGCTCTTCGTGCTCTTCGCCCTCTGGGAACGTCGCGTATACGCGCGGGGTGGCGCCGCGGTGCTGCATCCCGAGCTCGCCCGCAACCGCGGCTACCTGCTCGGGACCGCCGTAGCCGCGCTCACGTTCGGCTCTGCCCTCGGCATCGGACTGCTGACCACGCTGTTCCTCATCGAGGGGCTCGGCTACTCGCCGTTCGCTGCGGCGCTGCTGCTCACGCCCCGCGCCCTCGGCATGGTCGTCGGGTCGATGCTGAGCTGGCGGCTCGTGCGGCGCTTCGGCCGCAGCGGGATCACGTGGGTCCTCGGCCTGGCGCTCATCGTGGTGACCGTCGAGATCGCCCTGGTGACGACCGGATCGGAGCCGCTCATCGTGCTCGGGATCCTGGGCGCCGGGACGCTGCAGGGGTTCTTCTCCGGGCTCTTCATCCCATCGAACCAATCGCTGACGCTCAACGAGGCGCCGCCAGGAGTGAACGGGGTCGCGGCAGGATTCTTCCAGCTCAGCCAACGCCTCGCGGCGGCCCTGGCGCTCTCGGTCTACGCGGGCACCTACCTCGCCGTGGGGGCGAACATGCCGGCGAGCTTCGCGTTCGGGGCGGCCGCGTCGATCACGATCGCCGCATCGCTCGGCGCGCTGCTCATCTCGGCCGCCGCCACCCCCGCCGCCACGAACCACGCCGCCGGATAGGTCAGCTTCGCCCCATTTCGACGCCGAGAACGGGGTGAAAGCGACCTATTGGCGGCGCGGCGGTGCTGCGGGTTGCAGGCTGCGGGCGGCGGTCAGGCAGCCGACGTGACCGACTTCAGGAAGTCGATCGTCGAGGCGAGCGCGCTCTGCGCATCCGCCCCCTCGAGCTTGAACTGGTACTCGTGCTGCAGCGCCGGCTGGTGGTCGTCCGGATAGAAGACGGTCGTGACCGGTACGCCGAGCCCCTGCAGCTTCGCCGCGAACGGCTGCGACTGGTTCGAGGTGAGCGGGTCGGCGTTGCCGCCGGAGATCCACGTCTGCGGGAAGTCGGCGGTCACGGAGTCGAGGGTCGACATCTCGAGGCCACCAGGCGTCTGCGACCAGTCCTTCTCACCCAGGTAGGCCCACAGGGCGACGCGGAAGCCGTAGCCGCCGAGGCCGGGCGCGTCCGGGATGCCGCTCACATCGTAGATGCCGCAGTTCAGCACCATCCCGGCGATCTGCTCGCCGGCGAGCGCCGGCGTCAGGCCGACGAGCTCGGCGTAGTCGGGGTTCGTGGCGACCGTCGCGAGCTGGCTCGCGAGCTGCGCGCCCGCGGAGTCGCCGGCGAGGACGATGCGGCTCGGGTCGATGTTGTACTCGGCGGCGTGCTCGATGAGGTGCGCGAGCGCGTCGTTCAGCTGCGTGAGCGCCGTCGGGTACGTGGCCTCGGGGGCCACCGTGTAGTTCAGGGCGACCGTCGTGAACCCCTCGGCGGCGAGGATCTGCACGTACGGGTCGACGTTCTGCTTGCCGCCGGAGATCCACGCGCCCCCGTGGATCCACACGACCGTGGGCAGCGCCTCGCTCGTGCCAGCGGGGGAGTACAGGTCGAAGCTCGTGTCCGCTCCGTCGTCGCCGTAGGAGACGTCGAGCTGCGCCTGCAGGGTGTCGGCGGTCGGGGCGAACGCCTCCATCTCGGTGATGGTGCGCTTCGCGTCGAGCTCGAACAGGGCGCGGATGAGCATGGCAGCTGGCCAGGGGGTCGACACCCAGATGATCGCGCCCACGAGCCCGGCGGAGAGCACACCGAGGGGCACCGTCCTGCTCTTCCGGCGGTACCAGGGCTTCTTCGGCGTGACACTCGGGTGGATGCTCACCCGGCCATTCTTTCAGCACGGCGGTCCATGTAAACGCACGTCGCCGTGTTGTCGGCGGGACTCGGCATGCAATAGCGTGCAGATCACCCCTCCCTCGATGCAGCGATGCAGCACTGACCGCTCAGATCGGCAGTGGTGCTGCGGGCATCCCGACACCGATCGGACCGTGCATGTACGCCCTCCTCGTGATCCTCCAGACAGTGGTGCTGCCGCTGATCTTCGGTGGCGTCCACCTGGGCGTCGCGGGCGGGAACCCGGCCATCGTGTTCGGGATCTGGTTCGCATTCTGGGGTGTGGGGATACGCCTCATCGTCGCCGGCATCAGCCAGCTGACGAACCCGCGGCGCACCACGCAGACGATCCTCGGAGCGGCGCACGACGACGCGGAAGACGCTCCTGACGACGATGCCGAACGGGGCGAGACGGGCACCGGAACCGGTGCCGCGACCGACACGATGACGAAGACCGGAGCGGCGACCGCGCAGGTCGTGCAAGAGCTCGGCCTCGCCAACCTCAGCCTCGGCGGGGTCGCACTCGTCTCATCCCTCGTCCCCGGCTGGGGGCTCATCGGCGCGCTCCCCGGTGCGATCTACCTCGGCCTCGCGGGTCTGCGCCACCTCGCGAAGCGCGGCAAGAGCCTGAACGAGCTCGTTGCCACCTGGACGGACCTGCTGGTCTTCCTGCTCGTCGTCGGGGGCGTCGTCGCCGCGGGCCTGCGCGGCTGGTGAGCATCCACCCGACCGGCCTGTCGCTCCCTCGCCTGCGATAGCGTCGGGCACACCATGATGCTTCGCCTGGCCCGCGCACTGCTCGTGCGCAGCGCTGTGCGCGACGTGCGGACGGGGCTGCTCTCGATCGCCGTCACGGGCACGCCCCCGACCGGCGGGGCGGTGCTCGCCGCGAACCACGGCTCCTGGTGGGACGCCTACCTCATCGGCCTCTTCGCCAGGAACGTCGGCTCCGACGTCGCCGTCATGATGGGCGACGAGCAGCTGCAGCGCTTCCCGTTCCTGAGGCTGGTCGGTGCCGTGCCACCGCGCGCGCTCCGCACCCTCGTCGCCCGCGCCCGTGCGGGCGACTGGGCGCTGATCTTCCCAGAGGGCGAGCTGCGCGCCGGACGTGGCCTGGCCGCCCTGCACCCTGGTGCCGAGTGGGTCGCGGAGCGAGCTGGGGTGCCGCTCGTGCCCGTCGCGATCCGCGTCGTGCTCCGGGGCGCCGCGAAGCCGGAGGCGTTCATCCGCTTCGGCGCACCCGTGCGCCCTGAGCAGCTCCGGGCGGCGCTCGCGTCGATGCTCGACGAGCTCGACCGGGCGCTCGACGCCGCCGATCCAGCCCACCCGCTGCCCGGGTACCGGGTCGTGTTCGACGCGCAGCGCTTCCGCCGAGACCGGGTCGGGATCGCCGGGCGGATGCTCGCCTACCTGACGAGGCCCGAGGGCTTCGGGATGCGCCGCCGCGGGGCGCGCGGCAGGGGGCGCGCGTGAACTGGGTGCTCGCGAGCCGCGCCGTCGCCGGAATCGCGCTCGCCTACCTCGGCGCCCGGTCCGTCGTGCTGCTCGCGAACCTGCTGACGCAGCCGAACCTGCGGTCCGGCGCACCAGCTCGGCAGCCGGCCACTCGCGTGTCCCTGCTGATCCCGGCTCGCGACGAGGAGGCGACCCTGCGGGAGACGCTGCCCGGGTTCCTCGGGCAGGGCGCCGATGAGGTCGTCGTGCTCGACGACGAGTCGAGCGACGCGACGAGGGCTATCAGCGAGTCGGCGGGCGCCCGGGTGCTCGGCGGCGCGCCTCGCCCCGACGGCTGGACGGGCAAGAACTGGTCGTGCGCGCAGCTCGCCGAGGCAGTTGCTCCCGCTCCCGCCCCCGCTCCTTTTCCCGGTCGTGTCGCTGCCGCTCCCGCTGGTCGCGCAAGCCAGTGTCCAACTTCAGTGCAGAATCCGCCGGCAGCGCCCGCTTCGGGCCGAGAACACTCGGAATCGCACCGATCCTGGTCAGGAGATCCTGAAGAGGCAGAGGCAGAGGCAGAGGCAGACGCAGGGGCAGACGCCGTCGCGCGGCACCCGAGCGACGTGCTGGTGTTCACCGACGCCGACGTGCGCTGGAGCCCCGGCGCGCTCGATGCGCTGCTGGCCACCATGCGCGTGTCCCGCGCCGAGCTGCTCACGGTGTTCCCACGCCAGGAGACGCGAACGCTCGGCGAGCGGCTCATCACCCCGTTGAACGACGCAGTCGTGCTCGGTTCGGTGCCCGTGGCCCTGCAGCACCGGCGCGCGCCGGTCGTCGCGAACGGCCAGGTCATGGCGTTCACCCGCGCCGCCTACGACCGCATCGGAGGCCACGCCGCCGTGAGCGGGGAGCTCGTCGAGGACATGCGCCTCGCCGAGCGGATGCGCGCCGCTGGCGGGCGGGTTGTCGTCGCGCGCGGCGGAACCGCCATCGCCGTGCGCATGTACGACGGCTACGGCAGCTCCGTGCGCGGCTTCGCGAAGTCGCTCCTCGGCCTGCACCACGGCTCTCGAGCGCTCATGGCGGCGACGAGCCTCCTCACCGTCTGCGTCTACACGCTGCCCTGGGTGCTGCGGGTGTGGCCGGGTGCCCATGCCAGCGCGGGCAGGGGCGCGACCGCCCGCATCCTGCACCTCGTGCGCATCGCGGGGCTGCTCGATCGCACCCTCGTGAGCGTCATCACGGGGCGACGCCGGCCGCTCGACTTGGCGGAGGGCATCCTGGGCCCGATCAGTCCGCTGCTCGTGCTGCCCGTCTACGCGCTGGCCGGGCGACGCCGCGTCGCGTGGAAGGGTCGCGTCTACGAGGCGTAGAAGAGCCGCATAGACTTGAGTGGTGACCTCGACCGGCCTGCTGACACCCGCCATGGGTGAAGTGGAGCTGCGAGGCACCGATCTCGACTCCGGCAGCGTTCTCGACCTCGAGGCAGGCCTGGCCGCGCCCGTCGATCAGCGCCCGCGCGATGCCGCCCGGGTGCGCCGCGTGCAGCTCGCGTTCGTCGCCGCCTCCGTCTCCACGTTCATCGCGCTTGCCTCGCACGTCCTCGCGGGTGGCGGCATGCCTGGTCTCCTCGGCGTCGCCTTCCCCTTCGGCCTTGCCGTGCTCGCGTGCCTGCTGCTCGCGCGCATCCGCACCGACTCGCTGCGCCTCGCCCTGTCGGTGGGGGCCAGCCAGTTCCTCTTCCACACGCTCTTCGTGCTCGGCACGCCGTCCGCGGCCGTCGGCGCGGGGTCGGCGGCGGATGCGCACGCCGGCCACGGCCAGCTCGCCGCGGCCTCGGCCATGGCTGACTTCGCGTCGAGCGCGGGCAGCGCGGTTCCCTCTGGCGCGGCGCTGCACCTGGCCCACGACGGCGCGCTCATGTGGGCGATGCACGCCGTGGCCGCGGTGCTGACGGCCCTCGCCCTCTTCTTCGGCGAGACGCTCGTCGCGAGCCTCGCCAAGGCGAAGGACGCGGCAGTCGAGCTGCTGCTGCCGTTGCTGCGCACGATCTTCTTCCTCCTCGCCCGAGGCGCGCGCCCCACGGCGACCGCCGACTCGGCGCCACTCGATCTGCCCTGGGTGCCGTCGCTGACGGTTCGCGCCGGGCGCACGCAGCCGCGACGCGGCCCGCCCGCGCCCCAGCGACCCTCAACGTTCGCGACCCCGAGCTAGCACCGCATTCCCTCATCCCTCGTCCACGGGGGAGGCGATCCGGTGCGGGTCGGCGTCGAACCTTCTCCGTCCGCGGCAGCCGCGCGCCCTCTGCGCGCTCGGTTCGCGTGCGGTCGGACAGACCCGAGGAATTCTCGAGATGTCAATCGACTCAACTTCCCTTTCAACGACCCCAGCACTCCTCCCACCGACCACCGAACCGAAGCGCGCCCTCCGCGCGGGCTCCGCAGTGCTCGCGCTGCTCGTGGCCTGCCTCCTGGGCTTCGCCGGCGCGGCCCCCGCGCAGGCGCACGACCAGCTCATCGAGAGCGCACCAGCGCCGGGGGCGGCGCTCGACGCGGCACCCGCCGACGTCACGCTCCGCTACTCCGCCGACATCATGGATATCGGGCCGATGATCGTCCTCGAGGACGCCGCCGGCACCGTCTGGGCGACCGGCGAACCGGTCATCGACGGCTCCGAGGTCACGAGCACCATCGACGACGCGCTGCCGGACGGCACGTACACCATCAACTGGCGCGTCGTCTCGTCAGACGGGCACCCGATCACTGGCACGATTCCGTTCACGGTCGGCGATGCGAGTGCAGCGGATGCACTCGCCGCAGAGGCCGCCACACCGGCGCCGAGCGAGGCGGCCGTGTCTGACGCCGACTCGGCCCCTGCCTCGGAGTCCGACTCCGGCGCGACGACCGAGCCCACGGCCGAGGTCACCTCCCGGTCGGCGTTCGACGTGCCGCGGCTGCTCCTCATCGGCGGCCTGGGCGCGGTCGTCGCGCTCGGCGTCGCCTGGGTGATCGTCCGCTCCCGCAAGGGCGCCCAGCAGGACGGCGACGCCGATGCGCGCTGACTCCGCCGCCCAACACCTTCACTTCTCCTCCCACAAAGGAACCCCACTCATGGCCAGCACAACCAGCATGACGACGACCACCACCCGCCCCCTCGCAGCAGCGGCGTTCCTCGCGGCCGCGGCGCTCGCCCTCACGGGATGCACGACGTCAAGCACCGCGACCGGTGCTGGTGCCGACTCGGCGACGCCCGCCGCCGACTCCGTCAGCGTCGAGAACACCTGGGTCAAGGCCGAGGACTCCGGCATGTCCGCCGCATTCGGCGAGATCGAGAACACGGGGGCCGGCGACGTGACGATCGTCTCGGTCGCGAGCCCGGCATCCACCGCCCTCGAGCTGCACGAGACCGTCGCGAACGAGACCGGCGAGATGACGATGCGCGAGAAGGGCGGCGGATTCACGATCGCCGCAGGCGAAGCGCTCACGCTCGAGCCCGGTGGCAACCACATCATGCTCATGGACCTGCCGGAGCCCATCGTGGCGGGGGACGAGGTCGCCTTCACCCTCACGTTCTCGGACGACTCGACGCTCGACTTCACCGCCCCTGCCAAGGACTACGCGGGGGCCAACGAGACCTACGAAGACGGCGACATGGATGACATGGGCGGCGACATGGAGATGGACCACAGCGACCACGCCGACCACAGCGACCACGCGGACAACAGCTGATGCACGGCGACCAGAGCCCTGGTCGCACCCGCCCGACTCGGCGGCAGCTCCTCTTCGGAGGAGCTGTCGCCGGGTTCGGCGCGGCCGCGGCCATCGGCGCAGACCAGGCGCTCCGCCTCGCGGCACCCGTTGCGAGCCAGGACGACAGCGTTCCCGTTCCCCTGCCGGGGGACGACACCGTCCCGTTCTACGGCCAGCATCAGGCCGGCATCGCGACGCCGCCGCAGGCACACGCGACACTCGTCGCCCTCGACCTGCGCGACGGCACCGACCGCGACGCGCTGCGTCGCCTCATGCAGCTCCTCACCGACGACGCGGCGAGGCTCGCGCGTGGCGAGCCGGCGCTCGCCGACTCCGAACCCGAGCTCGCGCACGTGCCCGCGAACCTCACGGTCACGTTCGGGTTCGGCCCGGAGCTCGTCCGCCGCGCCTCCACCTCCTCGACGCAGGCTCCGGCCTGGCTGCGGCCACTCCCCGCCTTCGGCATCGACCGCCTCGAGGACGCGTGGAACGACGGCGACCTGCTCCTGCAGGTCGCCGCCGACGACCCGTTCACCGTCGCCCACGCGCTGCGGATGCTGCTGAAGGACACCCGCAGCTTCGCGACCGTGCGGTGGACGCAGCCCGGGTTCCGCCGCGCACGCGGCTCCGAGGCATCCGGCACGACGATGCGGAACCTGTTCGGGCAGGTCGACGGCACCGTCAACCCCGCGCCGCCGACCGTCGACTTCGAGCAGCTCGTGTGGATCACGGAGGGCACGTTCGCGGGAGGGACGGGCATGGTCGTGCGGCGCATCAGCATGGACCTCGACAAGTGGGACAGGCTCGACCGCAGCGGCCGCGAGCAGTCGGTCGGTCGCACCCTCGCGAACGGGGCCCCGCTCACGGGCACCCAGGAGCACGACGAGCCCGACTTCACCGCCAAGAACGCCGCGGGATTCCCCGTCATCGCCGAGTTCTCGCACCTGCGGCGGGCGCGGTCGGAGAACACGGCGGAGCGGTTCTTCCGCCGCGGCTACAACTACGACGACGCCCCGAGCGGCGAGCAGATCTCGAACTCAGGCCTGCTCTTCATCTCCTTCCAGGCGGATGTGGACGCGCAGTTCGTGCCCGTTCAGCGGCGCCTCGACGAGCTCGATCTGCTCAACGAGTGGACGACGCCGATCGGCTCCGCGGTCTTCGCCGTTCCACCCGGATGCGCGGAAGGCGGCTACATCGGAGAGGGGATCCTCGCGTGAGCGGTGCGCGTCCGACTCCACGGCGAGGCTGGTTCGCTCAGCTGCTGATGCGCCTCCACTTCTTCGCCGGCGTGTTCGTCGGCCCGTTCATCCTCATCGCGGCGCTGAGCGGCGCACTGTACGCGCTGACACCGCAGATCGAGCAGCTCGTGTACGACCGCGAGCTGCACGCGCCGACGGCGGACGAGGTCCTGCCGCTCGCCGAGCAGATCGAGGCGGCCGACGCCTACGTCGGGGGCGGTGCGGCGGGTGCGGCCGGTGCAACCCCGGCGATCGTCGCGGTGCGGCCGGCCCCGGAACCAGGCGACACGACGCGGGTCATGTACGCGGATGCCGGGCTGGGGGAGAGCAAGACGAGAGCCGTCTTCGTCGATCCCGCGACCGCCGAGGTGCGCGGGGAGCTGCCCGTGTACGGCACCTCGGGTTCCCTGCCGTTTCGAACCTGGGTCTCCGACCTGCACCGCAGCCTCCACCTCGGCGATGCCGGCAGGCTCTACAGCGAGCTCGCGGCGTCCTGGCTCGGGGTCGTCGCGCTCGCCGGAGCTGGCCTCTGGGCCACCAGGTATCGGCGGGCTCGCCGTGCGAAGCGGGCGTCGCAGCAGCGCGAGCTGCTGCGGCCGAACCTCGCGGCGACAGGGTTCGTTCGCACGCGCAGCCTGCACGCATCCACCGGCATCTGGGTGCTCGCCGGGGCGCTCTTCCTATCGGTCACGGGCATCACCTGGTCGCAGTACGGCGGGGCGAACTTCAGTGAGCTGCGCGCCGCCGTGGGCTGGACGACGCCGTCGGTCAGCACGAGCCTCGACGGCGCGGGCGGCCCTGCTGCCGGCGAGCACGACGAGCACGCCGGGCACGGGCACGGGCACGGTGCGCCGACGCCCAGTGCCGACGTCGCAGCGCTGAGCCCGCGCGCCTACGACTCGGTGCTCTCGGTCGCGCACGAGGTGAACGTCAACACGGGGCTCGTCGAGATCAGGCCGCCAGCCGAGCCGGGCACGGCGTGGGTCGTGCAGGAGATCCAGCGCAGCTTCCCGACCGAGGTGGATGCGGTGGCCATCGATGGCGCGACGATGCAGGTCGTCGATCGGGTCGACTTCGCCGAGTTCGGGCCGGTCGCGAAGCTCAGCCGCTGGGGCATCGACCTGCACATGGGCTCCATGTTCGGCCTCGCCAACCAGCTCGTGCTGTTCGCAGTCGCCATCGGCATCGCGGCGATGGTCGTGTGGGGCTACGTCATGTGGTGGCAGCGGCGGCCGAAGCACGACCCGTCGCGTCGTGTCGGCGCGTCCCCGCCGCGGGGAGCGCTCCGGCGCGCGCCGTGGTGGGGTGTCCTGCTCGTGCTGGCAGGTGCGGCGGCGGTCGGAGTGTTCCTGCCGCTCATGGGAGCCAGCCTCGCAGCGTTCCTGCTGGTCGACCTCGCCGTTGGCGTGGTCGGGCGTCGGCATCGGGGTCGGGGAAGGGAGCGCAGCAGAACTCCTCATCTTCAGCGGTGAGTTTCGAGCGTGTCGTCGGACCGGACCAAGAATGTCGGTGGTCCGGGGGAAGCTGGTCGCATGATCGATGAAGCGCTCGTAGCGAGGATCCCGGAAGGGTGGATGCCACCTGCCCAGATGGTCGAGCGCGTGCGCAACCTCGAGCGCTTCCTGCTGGTCTCCCTGATCGCCGAGGCGAACGCCGACGTGGCCCGCGCGCAGGCAGAGCAGGCGCGCGTCTACGCGCTGGCGGCACGAACCGGGGTCGCTGAAGATGACCGAGCGGGCACCCTCGAGCAGGGGTGGGCGCTGCGGTCGTGGAAGGCGGAGATCGCGGCGGTCACGAACACCTCGAGGCAGGCCGTCGCGAGCATCATGGGCCGCTCGGTGGTTCTCACGGAGGACTTCCCGCTTGTGCACGCGGCGCTCGCGGCCGGTGAGGTGTCGATGGCGCACGCGCGCATCGTGTGCGAGGCGGGCACGATCGTCGTGCACGAAGACCCAGCGGAACAGGCCGCGCGGCGTGAGCTGCTCGTGCAGGTTGCGCTCGAGAAGGCCCGGTCGACGTCGCCGGGCAGGTTGAAGGACTTCGCGACCAAGCAGGCCGAGCGACTGACGGCCTCGTCGCTGGAGGAACGCTACGACCAGGCGATGGGGTCGCGGGCTGTGCTCGTCACGCGCGAGGCGGACGGCATGCCGTCGCTTGGCGCGCGGCACTCGCTGCCGGTGCTCACGGCGATCGACGGGCGCTTGTCCGAAATGGCGAAGTCCATCATCGCGGCGAGGGGCGGCGAATCCGACGACCCGCGAACCTTCCACCAGGTGCGGGCCGACGTGTTCGCCGAGCTGCTCCTCACCGGCGAGCTGACGTCCTGCCCGGCCGCGGCAGGCATCACCGCGAAGGCATCGGTCACGATGCCGGTGCTGACGATGCTCGACGCCAGAGCAGGCGACGGCAGCTCGCTCGAGACGACTCCCGCGCTCCTGGACGGCGTGACGCCGATCCCGATGAGCGTCGCCAAAGCCCTCGCCGCCAACGCACCGAGCTTCGAGCGCATCCTGACCCACCCGATCGCGGGAACGGTCGTCGAGGTCGACCGCTATCGGCCGACCGAGGAGATGCGTGCGTGGCTGCGCGCTCGAGACGTGCACTGCCGGTTCCCGGGGTGCCGCCTCCCCGCCGACAAATGCGACCTCGACCACACGATCCCGGCGTCCGAGGGCGGGCCGACGAGCCTCGTCAACCTCGCCGGGCTGTGTCGCTGGAACCACACGGTGAAAGGCAACACGGCCTGGCGGGTCCGCCAGCTGCCGGGCGGGGTCCTCGAGTGGACCTCGCCCAGCGGCATCGTCCTGGTCGACGCTCCTGAACCGCGCGGCGTCACCTTCGGGCCCGCGCCGGGCGGTGTGCCCGGCATCGAGGTCCCCGGGACCACCTACCGGGTGCAACCGCCGGGATCTGCGCCTGGCCCATTCTCCGGCCCGGTCGCTGGCCCAGAGGCTGACTCGGCTTCTGGCCCGGCGCCCGGCTCGGTGACTGGCCTCAGTCTCTGGCCTCGACCCTCCGCCGTTCTGACCGGCGCCGGTCGCGCTCCTTCGTCGTCGGCCCGGAGAACCCGTTGACCTCCGACAGCTCGAGCTCGGCCGTCGCCTGGATGAGCGAGAGCAGCTCGGCGTCGAGCCCCGGCGCGAACTCCTCGAGGCGCTCGTCGGCGATGGACGACGGGGCGCCGGCCGACGCTCCCTGGAAGATCTTGCCCGCCTCCGACTTGCTGTCGAGGTCGAACGAGTACTGCTTCGCCGAGTTCGGGCCGGTCGCGAAGCTCAGCCGCTGGGGCATCGACCTGCACATGGGCTCCATGTTCGGCCTCGCCAACCAGCTCGTGCTGTTCGCCGTGGCCATCGGCATCGCGGCGGCGGCGGTCGGAGTGTTCCTGCCGCTCTTGGGAATCTCGCTCGCCGCTCTCCTCGTCGCAGAAGTCGTGCTCGGCGCGGTTGCTCGACGGCGGGCAGCTGCTCACCCTTCCAGGGCTGACAGGACGGTCTCCGAGAGCTCTCGGCGCAGCTCTGGGACGCCGACGTTCAAGCGAAGGCGCGCAGGGCGGTGATCTGAGCGATAGTGCGCTCGGAGTGCTGTGTGATACGTTACCCCGACTCGAGCGACCAGATTCCAGCCCGCAGTGACCGACGGAGTTCACATGGCCAAGACGCACGCCCCCTTCTGCACGGCTTCGCAGACGAAGTCGTCGTCGGGGGAGATGCGGGTCACGGGAGGCTCGCATCGCGTCCTGGATTTCATGTGGGCGAAACATGTCTTGCACACCAGGGAAATGTTGCGGGTGTCGTATGGAGCCGTGTCTCCGTACGACAGCGATTCGAGTTCCAGTGATATGTCACATTTCACACTGGAGGTGTTTGTGGCTGTCAGCAGCCGCTTTCGTCTGTCGTTAATGTGATCGCTCTCATTTCGTCGCGAGAGCGCGACGGAGAGCAGAAGCCCTCGTCTTCGCAACGAAGACCATCAGAGAGGAAACCCCGTGAGAAACCCCGTGAAGAAAACCAGGCTCGCCGGCGTCCTAGCCCTGGCGACGACGTCGATCCTGCTGCTGAGCGCCTGCGGTGGAGGAGCAGCGCCACAGGCCGAAGGAGGCGCCAGCGGTGAACCAGCCACCGGCGGCACCGTGCACATGCTGCAGAACGCAGACTTCTCCTACCTCGACCCCGCGCGCGGATTCGACGGAGGTGTGAACGCCTTCTACCGTCTCATCTACCGAGGCCTCACGATGCAGGCAGCCGGCAACGCCGAGGACCCGAACGCGATCGTCGCCGACCTGGCGGAAGGCCTCGGCGAGCAGTCGGAAGACGGCCTCAAGTGGACCTACACGCTCAAAGAGGGCCTGAAGTTCGACAACGGCGACCCGATCACCTCCGCGGAGGTCAAATTCGGCATCTCGCGCGCCTGGGACCCCGAGATCGGCATCGGCTCCCCGTACCTCAAGCAGGTCATCGACGCACCCGAGGGGTACGAGGGGCCCTACGTCACGGGCGACCTGCCGACGATCGAGACGCCGGACGAGCAGACCATCGTCTTCAACCTCAAGGCTCCCTTCCCCGAGTTCGACAACGTTCTCGCGCAGGCCAACGCCGTCCCGTTCCCCCTTGGAACCGGCGGCGGCAGCGAGTTCATCAACGACATCATCGCGTCGGGCCCGTACACCCTCGACAGCTACACCCCCGGCACGGCGATCAAGCTCGTGCGCAACGAGAACTGGGACCCGGACACCGACGACGTGCGCGAGGCGTATCCGGACGCGTGGCAGTTCGACATCGGCCTCGACCCGGCCACCATCGACGAGCGCATGATCGCCGGGCAGTCGGCGGACGTCAACGCGATCGCCGGGGTCGTCCAGGCAGCGAGCCTCCCCCGCCTCCAGACCCCGCAGCTGCAGGAGCGCATGGTGACCTCACCCGCGTTCTGCACGACCTACATGTCCATGAACACCAGCAAGGACGTGTTCAAGGACGTCAAGGTGCGCCAGGCCATCAACTACGCCATCGACCGCTCGGCAGTGCAGAACGCGTCAGGCGGCAACCAGCTGGCAGACCCGGCAACCGCCATCATCCCGGCGGCCGTCAACGGCCACCTCGACTACGACCTGTACCCGAGCGACGACTTCGCCGGCAACACGGCAGAAGCCGAAAAGCTCCTCCAGGAGGCTGGTGTCGGCGACGGATTCTCGTTCACCCTCGACATCCGCTCGCAGCCCAAGATGCAGGCCCAGGCAGAGGCGATCCAGCAGGCACTCGCGCCGCTCGGCATCGACGTCGCCCTCAACGTCATCGACACCTCGACCTACTACGAGACGATCGGCACACCCTCGCAGCAGCACGACGCAGCGATCACCGGCTGGTGCCCCGACTGGGCGTCGAGCGCCAGCACGTTCCTGCCGCCGCTCTTCGACGGACGCAACATCACCGACAAGGGCAACTCGAACCTGGCGCAGATCAACGACCCTGCGATCAACGACCGCATCGACGAGATCAAGGCCATGACCGACCTCGACGCGGCGAACACCGCGTGGGGTGAGCTCGACAAGCAGATCATGGAACTCGCGCCCATCGCCCCGCTGGTCCTCGAGAAGGGCGTCTTCCTGCCAGGCGAGAACATCGCAGGCTACTCCCCGAGCACGAGCATGACCGACCTGACCATCGTCGGCCTCACGGACCCGTCTAGGGGCTAATCGTCATGACCTTCTCGTCGACCAACCTTGAGGTCGAGGGCACGGCAGGTGGTGATCCGGGTCTCGCTGAGACCCTGGATGCACCACCTGCCTCCGGCCGTCGGCTCGCCCGCGCGTTCTTCCGCGACTGGGGCGCCGTGCTCTCGAGCACGTACATCGTGCTCATCATCGTGATGGCGCTCGCCGCCCCGCTGCTCGTCAAGCTGAGCGGATGGGACCCGTACGCCTTCGACCAGAGCGCCATCGACCCGAACCTCGGCGGCGTGCCTCTCGGCCCCTGGGGCGGCATCAGCGCCGAGCACTGGTTCGGCGTGGAGCCCGGCAGCGGTCGCGACATCTTCGCCCGTATCGTCTACGGCGCGCAGGTGTCCATGACCATCGCGCTGTCTGCGACCGCCCTCACGAGCATCATGGGCGTCGTCTTCGGGCTGCTGGCCGGCTACTTCGGCGGGTGGGTCGACACGATCATCTCCCGCGTCATGGAGTTCCTCATGGCGTTCCCGGCCCTCATCTTCATGATCGCCGTCCTGTCCGCGCTTCCCGCAGACAATCGGCAGCTGCTGCTCGTCCTCGTCATCTCGGTCTTCGGCTGGCCGTACCTGGCCCGCATCGTGCGGGGCCAGACGATGTCGATCAAGCAGCGGGAGTACGTCGAGTCGGCGAAGGCATCCGGCGCGTCGAGCCTGCAGATCATCTTCAGGGAGATCCTGCCGAACCTGCGCTCGACGATCATCGTCATGACGACGCTCGCGATCCCGGGCTACGTGGGCACCGAGGCCGGCCTGTCCTTCCTCGGCGTCGGCGTCGTGCCGCCGACGCCCTCCTGGGGGCAGATGATCGCGAGCTCCGTCGGCTGGTACGCCGTCGACCCCATGTACTTCCTCATCCCCGGCGTGTTCCTGTTCCTGCTCGTGCTCTCGTTCACGGTGCTCGGCGACCGGATCAAGAAGCTCGCCGAGTCGGGGGAGGCCCGCTCATGACCCGCTACGCCATCAATCGCCTGCTCGGCATGATCCTCGTGCTGTTCCTCGTGAGCCTGTTCACGTTCATCGTGTTCTTCGTGCTCTCGCCCGACCCTGCCGTGCAGATCTGCGGCAAGAACTGCACCCCGGAGCGCATCGATCAGATCCGCGAGAACCTCGGCCTCGACCTGCCGTTCTGGACGCAGTTCTGGACCTTCCTCGGCGGGCTCGTGTTCGGTCGCACCTACGAGGCGAGCGGCTCCGTCATCGAATGCGCCGCGCCGTGCCTCGGCTACTCGTTCCAGTCGAGCCAGCCGGTCACCGAGATGATCATGCAGCGTCTGCCCGTCTCGGCCACCGTCGCGATCGGCGCCGCCGTGCTCTGGCTCCTCGCCGGCGTGATGGGCGGCGTGATCAGCGCCGTCAAGGAGGGGAAGTTCGCGGACCGCTTCATCACGGGCCTCACGCTCGGCGGGATGTCCATCCCGAACTACGTGCTCGCGCTCGTGCTGCAGTTCGTGCTCGTCGTCTCGCTTGGCTGGCTGCCGTTTCCGCAGGCCGTGCCGTTCCTCGACAATCCGGTGCAGTGGTTCCTGAACTTCATCATGCCCTGGGTGGTGCTCTCCATCGGCTACGCGGCCACGTACACGCGCCTCACCCGCGCGAACGTGATCGACACGCTGCAGGAGAACTACGTGCGCACGGCGAAGGCGAAGGGCCTGCGGCCCAGCCTCGTCTGGCGCAGGCATGCGCTGCGACCCGCGCTCACGCCGATCGTCACGATCTTCGGGATGGACTTCGCCGGCCTCCTCGGCGGCGCGCTCATCACGGAGACGGTCTTCGGCATCAACGGTGTCGGCAAGCTCGCCGCCGACTCGATCACGAAGAACGATCAGCCCGTCATCATGGGCGTCACCCTGCTGGCGGCATTCCTCGTCGTCGTCGGCAACATGGTCGTCGACCTCATGTACTCCGTCATCGACCCTCGGGTCAGAGTTGGAGCATCGAAATGAACGCACTCGTATCCTCATCCGCGGGCATGGCGGACGCCCCTGGCCCGCTCCTCAGCGTGCGTGACCTCACCGTGTCCTTCGAGACCGCCGAGGGCAGGACCGACGTGGTCAAGGGCATCGACTTCGACGTGCCGAGGGGCGGGGCGCTCGGCATCGTCGGCGAATCCGGTTCGGGGAAGTCGATGACGAGCCTCGCCATCATGAGCCTCCTCCCGAAGGGCGCTGCGCGTTCGGGGTCGCTGGTCTTCGACGGGCAGGAGCTGAGCACGCTCCGCGAGCCCGCCATGCGGGCCATCCGCGGCGATCGCATCGCGATGATCTTCCAGGACCCGCTGTCGTCGCTCAACCCGTACTACACCGTGGGCACGCAGATCGCGGAGGCGTACCGCTCGCACCGCACCGGGGTCGGCCGGAAGGAGGCGAGGAAGGTCGCCATCGAGGCGATGGAGCGCGTCCACATCCGCGACGCCGCCCGCCGAGTCGACCACTACCCTCACCAGTTCTCCGGCGGCATGCGACAGCGCGTCATGATCGCCATGGCGCTGAGCATGGAACCGGATCTGATCATCGCCGACGAGCCGACCACCGCGCTGGATGTGACGGTCCAGGCGCAGATCCTCGACCTCCTCACGGAGATCAGGAAGGAGACGGGAGCCGGCATGATCCTCATCACCCACGACCTCGCCGTGGTGAGCGAGGTCGCCGACCAGATCGTCGTCATGCAGCGCGGCGAGCTCGTCGAATCGGGCAGCGTCGAGCAGATCTTCACCGACCCACAGGAGCCGTACACGCGACTGCTGCTGGATGCGGTGCCGCGCATCGACGATGAGATCGGCCTGCTGCGCACCACGACCGTGCCGGTGCAGACCATGCGCCAGGAGGAGACCCGATGAACGAGACGCAACCGCTCCTGCGAGCTCAGCACCTCGTGCGCGAGTTCAGCACGGAGGGCAGCGGCGGTCTGTTCTCGAAGAGCAGGAGCTTCCGCGCCGTCGACGACGTGTCGCTCGAGGTGCACCAGGGCGAGACGCTGGCGCTCGTCGGCGAGTCCGGCTCTGGCAAGTCGACGACGGCGCGGCTCGTCGCGCGCCTCATGGATGTCACGAGCGGAACCGTCGAGTTCCAAGGGCAGGACGTGAGCTCCATCAAGGGCAAGGAGCTGCACGCCTTCCGGGGCGAGGTCCAGGTCGTCTTCCAGGACCCGTTCTCGTCGCTCAACCCGCGCCACACGGTCGAGCGCATCATCACGGCGCCGCTCGTCTACCAGAGGCGTGAGATCCCCGGAGGAGCGAGGAGCTTCGCAAGGGGGCTCATGGAGCGGGTCGGCCTGAATCCGGACCATTCCGGGCGCTATGCAGCGCAGTTCTCGGGTGGGCAGGCGCAGCGCATCGGCATCGCGCGTGCGCTCGCGGTCGGCCCGAAGCTCGTGATCTGCGACGAGGCCGTCTCGGCGCTCGACGTGTCCGTGCAGGCTCAGGTGATCAATCTGCTCCGCCAGCTGCAGGAGGAGGAGGGCTTCAGCTACCTCTTCATCGCGCACGACCTCGCCGTGGTGCGGCAGATCGCGACGCGGGTGGCGGTCATGAGCGAAGGGCGCATCGTGGAGATCGGGGAGCGCGACCAGGTGTTCGAGCGACCGACGCACGAGTACACGCGCACGCTCCTGGACGCCGTGCCGCGCATCAACCCCGAATGGGATGCGCTGCGGAAGAAGAACGAGCGGGCCCGCCGCCGCAGGGAACGAGAAGAGCAGGAGGAGTCAGCGTGAGTGAAGTCGTCGAGTACTCGATGCCGGGCATGTGGGTGCGCGAGCGGAGCATCCGGGTGCCCCTTGACTGGTGGGACCCTGAGTCGGCCGAGATCTCGCTGTTCGTGCGCGAGCTCGTCGACCCTGATCGGAAGCGCGATGAGCTGCCGCTCCTGACCTACCTGCAGGGCGGCCCCGGCGGGTCGAACCCGCGGCCGGTCGAGGCATCCGGCTGGATCCGCGAGGCGCTCCAGGACTACCGGCTGGTGCTCGTCGACCAGCGAGGCACCGGGCGAAGCACCCCCGTCGATGCGCACACCGTTGCGGGTCTCGGCGACGGTGCTCGTGGCGCGGATTACCTCTCTCGCTTCCGGGCCGACTCCATCGTGCGCGATCTCGAGCACGTTCGCGCGGCGCTGTACGGCGGCGCCCGGTGGGCGACGCTCGCGCAGAGCTACGGGGGATGGCTGACGCTCGCCTACCTCTCGCACGCACCGGCGGCCATCGCGGCGAGCTACGTCTGCGGGGGCATCCCCGGCACGCCGCCCGACGCGGCAGAGGTGTACCGACGCACCTTCACCCGCGTCGAGCAGAAGAACGCCGAGTTCGCGAGGCGCTACCCGCAGGACGTCGCGATCGTGTCGGCGATCGCCGACCGCCTCGCCGACGACGACGTGCGCCTGCCGGACGGCGACCGGCTCACCGTGCAGCGCTTCCAGTCGCTCGGCCTCGACTTCGGCATGAAGCCGGGCTTCGAGCGCATGCACTGGCTGCTCGAGGACGCCATCACACCGGACGGACGCCTCAGCGAGCCGTTCCTGGCGCAGGTGCTCACGCGCACGTCGAGCGCCAGCAACCCGCTGTTCTGGACGCTCCAGGAGTCGATCTACGGCGACGAGCGCAGCGGCGCCACGAACTGGGCGGCGCAGCGCGAGCGTGAGCGCCGACCCCAGTTCGACGCTGAGCGACGGCCGCTGCTGTTCACGGGGGAGATGGCGTTCCCCTGGATGTTCGACGAGGTGCGACTGCTGCGCGGCTTCCGCGACGCCGTGCACGAGCTCGCCAGCCGGGAGGAATGGAGCGCCCTCTACGACTTCGATGCGCTCGCCGCCAACGAGGTGCCGGTCGCCGCCGCCGTGTACTTCGACGACATGTACGTGGATGCTCAGCTGCAGCTCGACACGCTCACCCGCGTCGGCAACTCCACCAGCTGGGTCACCAATGAGTTCGAGCATGACGGGATCGGCTCGGGGCGCACCTTCACGCGCCTGAGGGAGCTGGTCCGCGACCGAGGAGGAGAGCGACGATGAACGCAGGACACACCCACGGAGACTCCGCGACCACCGCGCGGCCGCCCTATGCGGGGACCAGGTACCCGAAGCTCGCGAACATCCCGGCCTTCACCGAGTTCATCGCGCGTGACTGGCAGGACGTTGATGCGCCGATCGCGTTGACACCCGGCGCTGCCGCAGCTGCAGCCGCCCACCGCGCACGGCTCAGCGCGCGCTTCGCCGGCTCGGCGCTGGTCGTGTCGAGCGGTACGGCTCCCGTTCGGAACGACGACTGCAACTACGGGTTCCGCGCCAACAGCGACTTCGTGTGGCTGACCGGCTGCCAGGTCGAGGGGGCGACCCTCGTGCTGCATCCCGTGCCAGGTGGCCACGACGCGACGCTGTACCTGCCCGCACCGTTCCGCCCCGGAGAGGCGGGGTTCTTCAGCGACGCGAACCACGGCGAGCTCTGGGTCGGAGCCTCCCCCGGGGTGGCGCAGTGGGCCGAAGCGCTCGACCTCGACGTGAAGCCCGTCCAGGAGCTGGCCGGCGTGCGCATCGAGCGGGGTGGCCTCGCGAGCGCCTCGGTGCCGCCTTCGGTCCTCGACGCCTTCTCGCTCCTCAGGTCGCCCGAGCTCGACCGTGAGCTCTCCAACCTCCGCATGGTGAAGGACGAGTGGGAGATCGCGCAGCTTCGGCGCGCGGTCGATGACACGGTCTCGGGCTTCGCGGCGGTCGTCGCCGAGGTCCCTCGTGCGATCACCGACGGGCTCGGCGAGCGCTGGCTGCAGGGCACCTTCGACCGCCACGCCCGAACCTTCGGCAATGGGCCCGGGTACTCGACCATCGTCGGCTCCGGACCCCACGCGCCCATCCTCCACTGGGTGCGCTGCGATGGTCCCGTGCTGCCGGATGCAGCGCTGCTGCTCGATATGGGAGTCGAGACGAACTCGCTGTACACGGCCGATGTGACCCGCACGATCCCCGCGAGCGGAACGTTCTCCGCCGAGCAGCGCGCGGCGCACGATCTCGTCGAGAAGGCGCACCGGGCTGGCATGGCGCAGATCCGGCCAGGAACGCCATACCTGGACTTCCACTTCGCGGCGATGGAGGTCATCGCCCAGGGGCTGCACGACTGGGGCATGCTCCCCGTCTCCGTGGACGAGGCGCTCTCGCCAGCGGGGCAGCAGCACCGCCGCTACCTCGCCTGCGGCGTCGGGCATCACCTCGGCCTCGACGTGCACGACTGCAGCCACTCCGCGTACGAGGAGTACATGGGGGCTGACCTCGAGGCTGGCGTCGTGATGACGGTCGAGCCCGGCCTCTACTTCCACGCGAACGACGCGACGGTGCCGCCGGAGCTGCGTGGCATCGGAGTGCGGCTCGAGGACGACCTGCTGGTGACGGCGGACGGCCACGAGGTGCTCTCGGCTGCCCTCCCGATCGACGCCGACGGGGTGGAACGCTGGACCCGCGCCCGCCTGGGCCTCTCGAGCGGAACGGCATGACGCACCCCGACACCCGCATCCGGCCCCTCGCCTCGCCGTTCGGCCTCGAGGACGTGCACCTCGACGACAAGAGCGTCTACGCGCGAGCCCGCGACGAGATGCTGCACCTGGCACGGGTCTACCCGGTCGATCGACTCCTGGCAGTCTTCCGCGCCAATGCCGGCATCGACACCCGCGGTGCCGCGGCCCCTGGAACGTGGGAGGACTTCGGCCACCCGCTCGAGGAAGCCTGGGGTGAGGCCGACTACCCGGGCCGTGAGCGTGCGCAGACCGCCAACCTGCTGCGCGGCCACTATGCGGGCCACTTCCTCTCGATGCTGTCGCTCGCCTACGCCGGAGAGCGGGACCCTGCGCTCCTCGCCAAGGTGGATGCGTTCGTCGCAGGTCTCGCCGAGGTGCAGGAGGCGCTCGCCGCGTCGGGCCGCTCCTCGCATCCGGGGTTCCTCGCCGCGTACGGGGAGTGGCAGTTCTCCCGCCTCGAGTCGTTCGCCCCGTACGGCGAGATCTGGGCCCCGTACTACACGTGCCACAAGATCATGGCGGGGCTCCTCGACGCGCACGAACTGGCCGGCAGTGCCCAAGCGCTCGAGATCGCCACGCGCATGGGCCATTGGGTGCATGCCCGGCTCAGCCGTCTCGCCCCGGAGCAGCGGCAGCGCATGTGGTCGCTCTACATCGCGGGCGAGTTCGGGGGCATGAACGAGACCATGGCCCGGCTGAGCGCCGTCGCCAGTGAGCCGACCTTCCTCGAGACCGCTCGCTTCTTCGACATGGACACCCTCATCGACGCGGGCGTGGCCGGCGATGACATCCTCACGAAGATGCACGCGAACCAGCACCTCCCGCAGCTCGTGGGCTACCTCCACGAGTACGAGCTGACGGGAGAGCGTCGCTATCTCGACGCGGTGCTCGGCCTGTGGGACCAGATCGTGCCAGGGCGGATGTTCGCCCACGGCGGCACTGGGGAGAGCGAGCTGTGGGGACCGCCTGAGACCGTCGCCGGCAACATCGGGCAGCGCAACGCCGAGACCTGCGCCACCTACAACCTCCTGAAGATCGCACGCCTCCTCTTCCAGCACACCCTCGACCCTCGGTTCTTCGACTACGCGGAGCGCGCGGTCCTGAACCATGTGCTCGGCTCTCGCCGCGCCGTGGACTCGGACACGAGCCCCGAGGTGACGTACATGTTCCCCGTGCATCCCGGCGCTCTGCGCGAGTACGACAACGTCGGCACCTGCTGTGGTGGCACGGGGCTCGAGAACCACGTCAAGTACCAGGATTCGATCTTCTTCACGGCAGGGCACGAGCTCTGGATCACCCTGCACACGGCTTCGACGCTCGAGTGGCGCGAGGCGGGGCTCCGGGTGCGGCTCAGCACGGAACTCCCGGTCTCGGGCGAGTTCGCCCTCACCTTCGAGGCGCTGACACACGGAGAGAGCGGCGCGGCCGTCGGGGCCGAGAGGGCGGTGCATGTGCGCATCCCGAGCTGGACCGCCGGCCCGGTCGACGTGCTCCTCAACGGACGGCGTCTCGACGTGGCTGCGCTGCCGGGCACGTTCGCCACGATCCGCCGCGAGTTCCGGCCCGGTGACGTGATCTCGCTGCGCCTGCCGATGGCCCTGACCTCGACGCCCACGATCGACGACTCCCGGCTCCACCACCTGCAGCTCGGTCCGACAGTGCTGCTCGCGAGATCGGAGGCGACGACGTCGCTGCAGCTCGGTCTGCTCGGCAGGCGCCTCCTCGATGGCACGCTCCGTCCCGACGCCGACGCCGACGCCGACGCCGACGCTGGCCTGACTCGCTTCGCCGATGTCGACTTCGAACCCAGCTGGTCCGGCGCCGACTCGCGGTTCCACATGTACGTGCGCGCCGTCGACGAACGCATCGCGTTCGCCGGGCATGACAGCGGTGTCCCGAACCGTGCTGATGCGTCTGGGGAGACCTTCCTCGAAGCGCTCTGGCGGAGGGGCCCGTTCTCCGAGCGAGCCGAGTTCCTCAGGTCCGTCTTCGAGACGGCGACAGCCGTGCGCGGAAAGGGGCTGCTCTCCCGCCCAGAGCTCGAGGTCGTGCTCCGCACCGCGGGCGCGGCGGACGTCGCGGCTGACGGGAGACAGCGGACCTCGACCGTGGCGACCGTCGAGACCACGGACTCGGCGGGCATGAGCCACCTCGGCGCACACGACGTCGAGACGGTGGTCGACGGCATCCCCGTGACTCGCACGCACTGGACGATCGGCGACGCGGCACAGGATTCGGCCATGCCGCCAGCTGTGCATATCGGCGTCGACCTCGAACCCGCCCCGTCCGGCTGGTTCACGCGGGTCCCCGTGGTCACCGTGGAGGCGGTCCTCCTCGATGCGAGCACGGGCGGGACCGGCGACCTCGCCTCCGGCGAGATCCGCATCGAGGTGCGGGTCGACGACGCTGACTGGCGCCCCTACGAGCAGCCGTTCGAGCTCGACGCGGAAGGCGTGCACGCGGTCGCGGCGAGAGCCACGGGCGGCGACGGGCAGATCGGCTACGCGAGCCGCGAGCTGAGCGTCGACACGAGCGCGCCTGAGGTCGAGGTCCGGCTGCGGGAGCTCGGCAGCAGCGTCGAGGTCACCTTCCTCGCCGACGACCAGGTCTCCGGGGTCGAGCGCATCCAGTGGGAGGGGCCTGGCACCTTCTGGGGCACCTTCCAGGAGGCGTTCGTCAGGGCGCTCACCGACCGGGAGCAGGTGCTCGAGTACGCGGCCACCGACCGGGCGGGCAACGAAGGGCCGCGCCAGCAGCTCGTCCTCCCAGCTGCGGGTGCATCCCGAGGCGGCGACGCGTGAGCGCGCGCCCCGCCCCGCTCACCCAGGTGCGCATCGATGATGCGTTCTGGACACCGCGCATCCAGCAGGTGCGGGAGGTCATGCTCCCGCACATGCTCGCCCAGTTCGGCAGTGTCGGGCACCTCGAGGCGCTCAGTGGCACCTGGTCCAGGGAGGGCTCGCCCCACATCTTCTGGGACAGCGACATCGGCAAGTGGATCGAAGCGGCCAGCAACGTGCTCGCCACCGGCCCCGACGCAGCTCTCGCAGCCCAGATCGAGGAGCTCGTCGACCTGCTCGAAGGCGCGCAGCAACCAGATGGATACCTGAACTCGTTCTTCACGACCACGGCTCCCGAGCTGCGCTTCACCGACCTGCGGGACTCGCACGAGCTGTACTGCGCGGGCCACCTCATCGAAGGGGCGGTCGCGTACGCACAGGCCACCGGTCGCGAACGGCTGCTCGGCATCGTCATTCGCTACGCCGACCTCATCGGCCGCACCTTCGGCCCGGACGAGGGCCAGATCCGTGGCTACGACGGGCACCAGGAGATCGAACTGGCGCTCGTGAAGCTCTGGCGCCATACCGGCGAGCACCGGTTCCTCGACCTGGCCCGCTTCTTCGTCGACGAGCGAGGGGCCGAGCCCTCCTTCTTCGACCTGGAGGTGGCCGCACGCGGCGGTCCTGGGCACTTCGGCCTCGGCTTCCCCGGCACGAAGACCGAGCTCGAGACCAACCACGAGTACTTCCAATCGCACGCCCCCATCCGGCAGCAGACCGCGGTCGTCGGCCACGCCGTGCGCGCCATGTACTTCTTGAGCGCAGTCGCCGACCTCGCGCTCGCGGACCGCGACGAGTCGCTGGCCGCCGTGAACCGCGAGCTGTGGGAGACGGTCACGTCGAGGCGCATGTACGTCACGGGCGGCCTCGGCTCCTCCGCCGAGAATGAGGGGTTCACCAGCGACTTCGACCTGCCGAACCTGACGTCGTACGCCGAGACGTGCGCGGCCATCGGGCTTGTGCTCTGGGCGGAGCGAAACGCCCGCCTCGACCTCGACTCCGGGTACTTCGACATCGCCGAGCGCGCCCTCTACAACGCGGTCCTCGCCGGTGTCAGCGCCGACGGCTCCGACTTCTTCTACGACAACCCGCTCGCGAGCGATGGCAGCCGCGTGCGCTCCAGCTGGTTCGGGGTCGCCTGCTGTCCGCCGAACCTCGCCAGGCTCCTGACCTCGCTCGGCGGCTTCGTCTACAGCGTCGGGAACGCGGATGCCGACGGGGTGGAGGTCATCACGGTCAACCTGTTCGTCGGGAGCTCCCTGCGCTTCGAATCCGGAGGTGCGAGCGTCGAGCTGCGGCAGCGCAGCGAGCTGCCCTGGGAGGGGCGGGCGAGCTTCGAGGTGCGCATCGAGGGTGCGGATGCGCTCGATTTCGAGCTGCGTCTGCGCGTGCCCGACTGGGCGGACGAACTGCAGATCAGCGCCGGCGCAGCACCCGTCCCCTTCGAACTGCGCTGCGGACACGCCATCATCCGGCGTCGGTTCTCCGACGGAGACCGACTCGAGGTACACGTTCCGTTCGCCGCGCGCCTCGAGCGGGCTGACCCGAGGGTGGAGGCTGCGGCGGGGAGGGTCGCGATCGTCCGCGGCCCGCTCGTCTATGCGGCCGAGGCGACGGACAACGTGCATCCACTGGACGACGTTCCGGTGCCGATGGCGAGCCCACTCGAGGCGCACGACGGCAGGGTGCACCCGAGCGGGCCCGTGACGATCCTCACCGCCGACCTCGATGCGGACACGACGCTCACGCTTGTCCCTTACTTCTCCTGGGGCAACCGCGCGCCGGGCGAGATGCGCGTGTGGCTCCCGGCGTCTAGTTCGTCGTCGGCCCGTAGAACCCGTTGACCTCCGACAGCTCGAGCTCGGCCGTCGCCTGGATGAGCGCGAGCAGCTCGGCGTCGAGCCCCGGCGCGAACTCCTCGAGGCGCTCGTCGGCGATGAACGACGGGGCGCCGGCCGGCGCCTGCTCGGAGGCGTCCAGCGTCGTCCCGTCGTTCGAGGGCGACGCTCCCTGGAAGATCCTGCCCGCCTCCGACTTGCCGTCGAGGTCGAACGAGTACTGCTTGCTCTGCAAGCCCAGGTCGAGGAGCTCCTTCACCTCGGGGAACGCCTCGGCGTTCGTCTTGGGGATGGGCAGCAGCGACTTCCAGCTCACGCCGAGCGATTCCAGGGCTCGCGCGTAGGCGTTCTCGTGGGCCTGGTCGCGCACGATGAGGTAGGCGATCGTGCCGCGCGCCGTCGGGTTGTCGGTCATCTCGTAGATGCGGCACTTCTGCAGGCGCCCCGTCGACTCGAGCATGAGGTTGTACAGCAGGTCGAGGGGCAGGTTGCCCGAGTTGTACACGTAGCTGCCGCTCCACGGGTTGCCGGCCGCGTCCACCGGCAGCGCACCCTGCGCCCCCACGAGATAGTGGTGGATGTTGCTCGTGTCGAGCGCGATCTTCAGCGGCGTCGCGCCGCCGGCGCCCGGCTTGTCGACGGGGTCGGTGAGCTTGCCCGTGTACTCGGGGGAGCCGTCGAGGAGGCGCGAGATCGTCGTCCCGATGAGCTCGACGTGGCTGATCTCCTCCGTGCCGATGCCCTGGATGAGGTCGCGGTAGGGCTTCGCGGTGGGGCCGCGGAAGTTCATCGCCTGGAAGAGGTACTGCATCATGGTGCGCATCTCGCCGAACTGCCCACCGAGCCCCTCCTGGAGGGCGTTCGCCGCTGCGGGGTCTGGCTCGCCGTCGGCGATGTCATTGATCCAGGTCTGTGCGTGGAAGTACATGGGTGTCTCCTCGTCATCGTTCCGGGCCGACACGGACGCGCCGGTTCCTCAAGAGCACCAACCGTTCCTGGGTTTCCGAGAGGGCTACCGCGAGCCCCGGCTCAGGGTGTAGAACGCGCGACTACTCGACGGGCGTCACCCCGCGGTCTCGGCCACCTCGCCGCACGAAGCGCAGCACGACGTACGTGACGATCCCGACCGCGACGATGATCCCGCCCCGCAGCCACACCTCGCCGCTCTGCTGGGTGAGCAGGACGATGCAGGAGATGATCGCGAGCACCGGCAGCGCCGTCCAGGCCCTGAAGTGGGCGTGCTCCACCTTGTCGCGACGCAGCACGAGCACGGCGAGGTTGGTGCTGATGAACACGATGAGCAGCAGGATGACGACGGTCTCGGCGAGCACGGCGATGCCGCCGGTTGCGGTGAGCACGATGGCGCAGACGGTGGTGACGATGATGGCGACCCACGGGGTCCGCCTCCCGGGGAGCACGCGCCCGAGCATCCGGGGCAGCAGGCCCTGCCCCGCCATGCCGTAGGTGAGGCGGCTCGCCATGATCATGGTCAGCAGCGCTCCGTTGGCGACCGCGATGAGGGCGATCGCGCTGAACAGCCAAGCCGGAACCGGCACTCCGGTCGCCTCGATGACGTCGAGCAGCGGGCCGGTGGACTCGGCGAGCTCGCCAGCGGGCACGGCGATGGATGCCGCCGTGCCGACGAGCATGTACATGAAGCCGGCGGTGAGCAGCGAGAAGAAGAGGGCCTTCGGGTACACCTTCGACGGTTCGCGCACCTCCTCGATGAGGTTCGCCGACGTCTCGAATCCGACGTAGGAGTAGTAGGCGAGCAGGGCCGCGCCGAGCACGGCGGGGAACGGGTTGATGCCGTCGCCGAACGACACCGCCCGGCCGATGTCGCCACCACCGTTGCCGACGAGCATTCCCACGAGGACCACGACCAGGACGAGACCGGTGAGCTCGATGCACGTCATGACGATGTTCGAGCGCAGCGATTCCTTGATGCCGCGGAGGTTGACGAGGGCGATGAGCACGAGCAGCAGGGATGCGCCGACCACGGGTGGCAGATCGACGAACGTGGCCAGGTAGTCGCCGCTGAACGCGAGTGCGAGGCTCGCCGCGCTCACGACGCCGGCCGCGAGCATGCAGAAGCCCACCATGAAGGACACGAACTCCGAGCGGTAGGCGCGCTGCGCGAACACCGCGGAGCCGCCCGCCTTCGGGTACTTCGTGACGAGCTCCGCATACGACGCCGCTGTGAGCAGAGCCATGCCGAGGGCGACGAGCAGCGGCAGCCAGGTGACGCCGCCGACCTCGCCTGAGATGGTGCCGACGAGGGCGTAGATCCCGGCCCCGAGCACGTCGCCGAGGATGAACACGAAGAGCAGCAGCCCCGTGACGTCGCGTTTGAGTGCCGGAGTCTGCGATGGGGGCTGCGTGGGAGACATGCTCAGAGTCTGTCCCGCGTGGGGATGAAGGTCCCCCCCCCCTTGTCACGCGTGACGTGGTGTGCATCCGACGGTGTGGATCGGCAGCCCCTGTGCATCCGCAGCGACCACGCCTCAGACCTGGCCAATGGTGCTGGCTGTTGCTACCGTTGGATGCTGAAGCCCCGGAATCGGGCTTGCGGACGAGGGAGCAGTACCCGCACCACGACAAGACTGACTCAGAAGGAGCCGTCGTGGCTTGGTTCGTGTTGATTCTGTCTGGAATGCTGGAGGCCGTCTGGGCCTCAGCGCTCTCCGCCTCGAAGGGCTTCAAGAAGCCCGTCCCCGTCGTCGTGTTCCTCGTGTCGCTCACGATCAGCATGGCCGGCCTCGCCTGGGCCATGACGCAGCTGCCCACCGGCACCGCCTACGCGGTCTGGGTCGGCATCGGCGCGACCCTCACCGTCGTCTGGGCCATGGTCACGAAGCAGGAACGCGTCTCGGTCGCCCGAGTCCTCCTGCTCCTGCTGCTCGTCGGCTCCGTCATCGGCCTCAAGGTGGTGAGCTGACCATGGCGTGGATCGCGCTTGTCATCAGCGGCATCCTCGAAGCCGTCTGGGCCACCGCCCTCGGCCAGTCGGAGGGGTTCACGCAGCCCGGCCCGACGATCGTGTTCTTCGTCGGCGTCGTGCTCAGCATGCTGGGCCTCGGCTGGGCCGCGGCGCGTATCCCGATCGGCACCGCCTACGCCGTGTGGGTCGGCATCGGGGCGGCCCTCACCGTCATCTACGCGATGGCGACGGGCGACGAGGCGTTCTCGCCGTGGAAGGCCGTGTTCATCTCCGGCATCATCCTGGCCGTCATCGGGCTGAAGCTCGTGCCGGAGAAGAAGAAGGCTGGGCTCGTCGAGGAAGCCGAACGCGCCTGAGCGCGTTCGGCGCGCATCCAGTCGAGTGTCCGTGGTCGCACGTACGCTGAGCCTCTCGGCTCCAGCCGCCGACCCAGGAAGGGCCAGCATCATCGTCTCGTCTGCCAGCACCCCCGCTCGCACCCGCCTCCTCATGGCCCTGGGTGTCGGCGTCGCGTCAGCTTCGCTGCTGACGGGATGCGCCGGGTCCTTCTTCTCGCCCGCCTACGGCGAGGACGAGGTCGGCAGCGGGGAGGCTCAGGTGCAGACGGAGCCGGAACTCGACCCCGCGGCCGAGGGCTACCCGTCTGCGCCCGCGCAGGCTCTGCCCGAGTCGGCGGGGTACGGGATCTGGGATGTGCCGCTCGCCGAGCTCGCAGCTCCGGCCTGGGTGCAGGCGACCTCGGAGGCGACGGGCATCCCGACCAGGGCGCTCTCGGCGTACGCGGGAGCCGCGATCCGCGTCTCCGAGACGCGTCCGGAGTGCGGCATCGGCTGGAACACCCTCGCCGGCATCGGGGCCGTCGAGTCCCGACACGGCACGTACGGCGGGTCTCAGGTACTGGATTCGGGTCAGGTCGAGCCGCGCATCATCGGCGTGCCGCTCGATGGCAGCGCAGGGTTCCTCGCCATCCCGGACACCGACGGCGGCGCCCTCGACGAGGACACGGAATGGGACCGCGCGGTCGGCCCCATGCAGTTCATCCCGGAGACGTGGGCGAAGTTCGGGCAGGACGCGAACTTCGACGGGGTCGCCGACCCGCACCACATCGACGACGCCGTGCAGACGGCGGCCGCCTACCTGTGCGAGCGGGGCGGCGAGCTCACGAGCGATGACGGCTGGAACACCGCGATCTCCGCCTACAACCTCCCGGCCGAGTACGCACGCGAGGTCGCCGGCTACGCCGTGCTCTACGCCCCGTAGGAGGTCCCGGGCAATCGTCGCGCTGGGCACAGCCCGGTCACGAGCCCTGGGGCACCTCGACGCAGGGGATCGCCATGGTCGCGACGAAGGCGCCATCGGAGTGCATGACCGGGGGCACTGTGTCGTCGAAGATCGCCGCCTCGCCCTCGGCCAGGTCGGTGTCGGCGACGCGGAGGCGTCCGCTGATGAGGTAGATAGCGCGCACGTCTGTGTCGAATTCGACGGGGTCGCTCACGAAGACGCGGCCGAGGATGATGGGCTGCATCTCAGACTTGCGGGTCACCCGCAGCAGCCGGGTGCTCTTCGCGCGCCCGATGGAGCTGCGCAGCAGGAGGAGCGGCGTCGTCGACTCGACCACGATCTGGTGGTCGGCGCGCACCTTCTCCTGACGTGTCCCATCGACGAGCCGCAGCTGCGGCCCGCTGATGCCGAGCCAGTGGTCGACCGTTCCCTCGGGTCGGTGCAGCGACTTCACGTTCCGCTTCACGTCGACGAGGGAGAGGCTCCACCTGGGGTCGACCTCGTCGTCCGGGTCGCGCCAGATCTCGTGCACGCTTCCCGAGCGGAGGTCGGTGCCGAGTCGTTCCCGGGGCAGCGACTGCGGCGTGACGATCTTCATCGAACGGCGTCCAATCTGCGTGTAGCTCAGTTGGGGTTGGCGCTGCCCTGGTGGGGGAAGGCCAGAAGGTGGCGGCCAGTCTGTGAACTGTGCCGCCACCTTCGAGGTCGGTGAACGGGGCGACGCTAGACGCGCGTGTCCTCGAGCACGTAGCCCGCCTCACCGTGCGAGACGGTGTCGAGACCGGCGATCTCGTCCTCGTCCTTCACGCGGAAGCCGATGGTCTTGTGGATGATGAATCCGATGACCAGCGCGCCGACGAAGGAGTACGCCATGATGGCGAAGGCCGCGATGGCCTGCACGAGGAGCTGCGTGCCGTCTCCACCGAGGAACAGGCCGGTGCCGTTGGCGAAGAAGCCAAGGTAGAGGGTTCCGATGAGGCCGCCGACGAGGTGGATGCCCACGACGTCGAGCGAATCGTCGAGCCCCAGCTTGAACTTCAGGTCGATCGCGATGGCGCAGACGGCTCCGGCGATGACGCCGAGGAGGATCGCCCACACGGGGTCGAGGGATGCGCAGGCGGGGGTGATGGCGACCAGACCCGCGACGGCACCGGATGCTGCGCCGACCGAGGTGGGCTTGCCGTCGCGGATCTTCTCGACGACCAGCCAGGCGAGGAGCGCGGCCGCGGGGGCTGCGATCGTGTTGACGACGGCGAGGGCTGCGACGCCGTCAGCGGCGAGCTCGGATCCGGCGTTGAAGCCGAACCAGCCGAACCAGAGGAGGCCGGCGCCGAGGAGCACGAACGGCGGGTTGTGGGGGACGTGCGCTCCCTTGCCGAAGCCGACGCGGCGGCCGAGGACAAGCGCGAGGGCGAGGGCTGCCGCGCCGGCCGTGATGTGCACTGCCGTGCCGCCGGCGAAGTCGATGACGCCGAGGCCGAACGTCTCCTGCAGGCCGTAGGTCGTCCATCCGCCGTAGGCGAAGGAGCCGTCGTCGGCGAGGCCGAAGTTGAAGACCCAGCTGGCGACGGGGAAGTAGACGACGGTCGCCCAGATGCCGGCGAAGATCATCCACGAGCCGAACTTCGCGCGGTCGGCGATGGCGCCGGAGACGAGGGCGACGGTGATGATCGCGAAGGTCGCCTGGAAGGCGGCGAACGCGAGCGGTGGGTAGGCGGCGTCTTCCGGCACCTCGAGGAGGCTGGAGAGCCCCATCGCGGACGGGTCGATCGCGAAGAGCGGGCTCAGGCCCTCAGCCGCCGGGAAGGCGATCGAGTAGCCGAAGAGCACCCAGAGCACGCCGATCAGGCCGATCGCGCCGAAGCTCATCATCATCATGCTGATCACGCTCTTCGCCTTGACCAGGCCTCCGTAGAAGAACGCCAGTCCTGGTGTCATCAGCAGCACGAGCGCCGCCGCGAAGAGGATGAATGCGGTATTTCCTTGATCCATCGTTGTAGACCTCTCTGCAAGGGACGCACGTGGGGCGTCGGGGTGCACTCATGGTGCGCTCGTGCTGTTTCGCCTGCGCGGCGGTGGTGTTACGCGAACGAACGAAGTGTGTTGCAGTCGTGTTTCCGGCGTGTCGCCGGAAACGCACCGCCCGCCTTGCGCAATGTGACGCCCTGAGTAGTCCGGCGCAGCCCCCGTCTTACGGTTCCAGGCGGCGTCTGCCTACCATCCCGGCATGAGCATCTCGGCTTCCCCGTCCCTTGTCCGCGATGGTGGCCCCGGCGGCGACGCCGACGTCGACCGCGCCCAGTTCAACCGCGAATGGGAGGCGTGGCACGTCGAGCACGAGAAGCGGCGCACCGATGGCCACGGGTTCCTGGCCGTGACCAGCCTGAACTTCCTGTCGGAGGAGCCGCAGGCCATCGACGGCATCCCCGGTTCCTGGTCGCTCGAGGACGGGCAGGCGATCGTCGACCTCGCCGACGGTGAGACCCTCGAGGCTGACGGACTCCTGCTGCAGGGGCCCCGGCTGCACCGGTTCCCGTGCATCGCCGAGCGAGACGGGGTCACCGCCCGCGCCGGCAGGGTGCTGATCGAGATCGCCAAGCGGGGAGGCTTCACGATCGTGCGCCCCCGCGACCCCGACTACGACTACCTGGCCGCCTACTCGGGCACCCCCACCTACCTCCCGAACCTGCGCTGGCGCGCGCAGGGCACGTTCGAGGCGTTCGACGCGCCGCGCGATGTCACCGTCGGTGCCGCGGTCGAGGGGCTCGAGCACGTCTACTCCTCGCCGGGCAAGGTCACCTTCGAGCTTCGCGGCGAGCAGTTCTCGCTCACCGCGTTCAACGGGCACGAGGCTGGATCGCTGCTCGTCCTGTTCACGGATGCGACGAGCGGCCTCACGACGTACGCCGCGAACCGTGCACTCTCGGTCTCGGCACCGGATGCGGATGGCCGCGTCACGGTCGACTTCAACCGCGCCGTGAACCTGCCCTGCGCGTACACGGTCTTCGCGACCTGCCCACTGCCTCCCGCCGAGAACCGACTCCCCGTCGGCATCGAGGCCGGGGAGAAGACGCCGCTCGCGAAGGCCGGCGAGCATGCAGAGGGCGCCTCAGCGTGAAGTTCCAGGTCCTCGACATCGTCCCGTACGTCGCCAACCCGGTCACGGGTGAGCAGCTGACGCCGTCCGAGCGGCTCCACGAGACCCTCGAGTTCGCGCTGCGCGCTGAGGAGCTCGGTTTCGACGCCTTCTCGGTGGGGGAGCGCCACGCTGGCCGCTTCCTGTCGTCCTCGCCGAGCGTGCTCCTCGGGGCCATCGCGGCGCAGACGTCGACGATCCGCCTCCAGACGGGCGTGACCGTGCTGTCGATCCTCGATCCCGTCCGGGTGGCCGAGGACTTCGCGACGATCGACCAGCTCTCGCGTGGCCGCCTCGAGATCACCATCGGCAAGGGAAACGAGGTCGCCCAGTTCCCGCTGTTCGGTCTCGAGATCGACGACCAGTGGGAGCTCCTCGCCGAGAAGTACGCGCTGCTCCGGCAGCTGTGGCGGGAGACCGCGCTCGACTGGCCAGGCAGCGAGTTCACGCGTCCCCTCACGAAGGTCACGACCCTGCCGCGGCCGTATGCCGGACCGCCCCGCGTGTGGCACGGCTCGGCGACGACGCTCGCCTCAGCAGCCCTCGCGGCGAAGTGGGGCGACCCGCTCTTCTCGGCGAACGCCATCCAGCCCCTGCGCAACTACGAGGTGCTCGTGCGCCACTACCGGGACGAGTTCGAGCGCCACGGCCATGACCCCCGCACCGCGTTCGTCGGCGCGGGCGCGGGCTCGCTCTTCATCGCCGAGACCTCCCAGGAGGCGAAGGAGCAGTACGGGCCCGTCTACGAGGCCCTCGTCGCCGCCACCAACGTGCCAGGCAACAACTCCGTGTTCCGAGACATCGACCACGCCATCGCCGAGGGGCCGGCTCTCGTCGGCAGCCCGCAGCAGGTGATCGACAAGATCGGCCGCTTCCACGGCGCCTTCGGCCACGACCTGCAGTCGATCAGCCTCCCCACCACGCTCCCGCACGAGCAGCAGCTCGACCAGCTGGAGTACTTCGCCACCGCCGTCATCCCAGCGCTCCGCGAGGAGTTCCCCACGACGCTCTGGAGCGACGAGCTGGTCGGGGCATCCGCCGCATGACGCAGACCGCACCCGTGCCGACGCAGGCGGCGTCGGCCGGGCCAGGGCCTGCAAGGCGCGCTGTGCCCGCTGTGCGCGCTGTGATCCGCGTCCGCGAGGCAACGCCCGCCGATTGGCCCGAGGTCGTCCGTGTCAGCGAGGCGGCGTTCGCCGCTGGGCCGTACGGTCACCTGCAGGTCGGCGAAGAGCGCCGACGCTTCGTGCGCGACGTCGAAGGCCGAGCCGCAGCTGGTGCCGTGCTCGTCGCCGAACGCGACGGTTCCGACGGTCGCGACGGCGCCGAGATCGTGGGCACGCTCAGCATCGCGCGCGCCGGCACGGGCCCATCGCGCCTCGCCACGGGGAACGAAGCGGAGGTGCGACTCCTCGCCGTCTCACCCACCGCGCAGCGGCTCGGCGTCGCGAAGCGCCTGATGCAGGCGGCGAGCGAGACGGCCCTCGGGTGGGGCGCATCCGCGCTCGTGCTCGACACGGGAGGCAAGAACCTCGCCGCGCAGGCGCTCTACGAGGGCCTGGGGTATCGGCGCACCAACGGGGCCGACGACGCGAGCGACACCGAGGCGGTCGCCGACGCGTCCCGCATCCCGCACATCGACTACCGGCTGCCGTTGCAGCTCGACCCCGGCGTCGTGGTGCGTCTCGTGCGGCCGAACGAGATCGACGCCGTCTCGGCCCTCTCGCTGCGCGCCTACGAACTCGAGTACACGATCTCGGGCAACTACCGCGACGACATCGTCTCCGTCGCCGAGCGCGCCGAAGCCGGTCAGGTGTGGGTCGCCGTGGATGCGCTGAGCGGGGAGCTGCTCGGATCCGTCGTGACGCCGAAACCGGGGGAGCACCTCACGACGCTGCCCGAGAGCGACGAGGAGCTCGACTTCCGGCTGCTCGCCGTCGACCCAGGCGCTCGCGGGCGCGGGGTCGGCGCGATCCTCACGAGGCTCGTCATCGAGCTCGCGCGACGGCGCGGGCTGCGGCGCGTGGTCATGAACAGCGGACCGCAGATGGTGCGAGCGCACCGCCTCTACGAGCGGCTCGGCTTCTCCATCCTCGAGTCGCGCGTGCGCACGGTCGACCCCGGCGACGGGCGGCCGCCGTTCCAGCTCCTCGCCTTCACGATCGACGTCTGAGCGTTGCCTCCGAACCTCCGAGCCACCGATCCGATGCCGAGCCCGGTTCCGAATGATTCCCGATGCGTCGCAAGTCGCGGCGCGGGAAGGCATCGCAATGACTGAGATCACCGCACACCACGGCCTGCTCGCGGACACGAAGCTCCACGTCGACGACACGGGCGGAACCGGTCGCCCCGTTGTCCTCATCCACGGCTGGCCGCTCTCGGGCGAAGCCTGGAACCACCAGGTGCCGGCCTTCGAGGCCGCCGGCCACCGCGTCGTGACCTACGACCGCCGCGGCTTCGGCCGCAGCGACAAGCCCCTCACGGGGTACAGCTACGACAGCTTCGCCGACGACCTGCAGTCGGTGCTCGAGGCCCTCGACCTGCGCGAGGTCACCCTCGTCGGCTTCTCCATGGGCGGCGGCGAAGTGGCCCGCTACCTCGCGAAGTTCGGCGACGAGCGCGTGCACAGCGTCGTCTTCGCATCCGCTGTCCCGCCGTACCTGCTGAAGACCGCCGGCAACCCGGACGGCCCCCTCGAGGCTGGAGAGGCCGCCAAGATGACGGCCGCCCTCACCGCCAACCAGGAGTCGTTCTACGACGGCTTCATCACCACCTTCTACTCGGTCGACGACAAGCTCGTCGTCTCCGAGCAGGAGCGCCAGGCTGCCATCGAGCTGACCAAGCAGGCGTTCAAGCCCGCCGCCCTGCAGGCCATGGCGGCGTTCGCGAGCACCGACTTCCGCGACGACCTGCAGGCCGTGAAGGTGCCGACGCTTGTCATCCACGGCGACAGCGACGCGACCGTGCCCTTCGAGGGGTCCGGAGCTCGCACGAACGAGGCCGTCGCCGGCTCCGAGCTGTACGTCGTGGCGGATGCGCCCCACGGCGTCAACGTGAGTCACGTCGACGAGTGGAACCGGGTCGTGTTGGAGTTCCTCGGCCGCTGATTTCGCGAGGAGGGCGACAACTCCGCTGGACGCCGGGACCCCGCCACCGTCGTTTCGGTGGCCGGGTCTCGGCGTCTCGGTGATCTCACAGCGTGCGCGCGCTCGGCGGCCTTGAAGGCGCTGGGATCGCCGCCGTCGCAGGATCCGCAGAGTTCACTGGGAGTCGCGGAGACGGGCGAGTTCAGGCCATCGACGGCACTGGCCGCTTGACAGCGGGCCGAGGGGATTGATGGGCTGGCAGCAGCTCGACGCGCAGGACCGGAAGCATCCCGAGACAACGAAGGCCAGCGAGGCGCTGGCCGGAGGAGGCGTGATGAAGACGAACACCGTGACGAAGACCAGCGAACTCGACCCGACCACGTCGTCCGGGGCAGGCGACCACCGGCCCGCGTCCTCCGGTGGCGGCGGTATGACCGCGAGCCGCGACGAACACGGGCTGCCGACGGGCGCCGCCCTGCGGGAGTGGCGTCGCGCGCATCCGCGGGCCACGATCGCCGACGCCATCGCAGCGGACTCGCTCTCAGCGCGCTGACCGGCCCCTCGGGCGATTAGGCTTGAGGACCGTGACGACAGACCGCGACGCCCTCATCGAACTCATCCGCGACGAAGCCGTGTTCCACGGCGACTTCACCCTCACGAGCGGGAAGAAGGCGACGTACTACATCGACCTCCGCAAGCTGAGCCTCGACCACCGCGCTTCGCCGCTCATCGGCCGCGTGCTGCTCGAGGTCATCGAAGAGTTCGAGACCCTTACGGGCGCGCCGGTGGATGCAGTCGGCGGCCTCACGATGGGTGCAGACCCGCTCGCGAGCGCCGTCATGCACCAGGGGCTCGCGCAGGGCAAGATCGTCGACGCGTTCGTCGTGCGCAAGGAGCCGAAGGACCACGGCCGCGGCCGCCAGGTCGAAGGGCCGGACCTGGAAGGCAAGCGGGTCGTCGTGCTCGAGGACACGTCCACCACGGGCGGCTCGCCACTCAAGGCCATCGAAGCCCTCGAGAAGGTCGGCGCGAAGGTCGTCGGCGTCGCCGTCATCGTCGACCGCGCCACGGAAGCGCAGGGCGTCATCGAAGCCGCGGGCTACCCGTATCGCGCCGCGATCGGCCTCGAAGACCTGGGCCTCGCCTAGGCACTCCCCGTGGCACAGACCCCCACGCCTGAGGCGCGCGAGCAGCCTCAAGCGCGCGATCAGCAGGTGGAGCGCGCCGCGAAGCGTCGCAACCGCGGCGTCCTCGCAGCGCTGATCGGGGTCCTCCTCCTCGGTGGGGCCGCGCTCGGAGTCTGGCTCCAGCCGTTCGGCGACGGGCAGGTCCCGCCAGAGGAGACGGCCGGACCCGCGCTCACCGAGGTGCCGCTCGCGGGCGTCGACGCGTCGCTGCTCGAGCCGGGCCAGTGCATCCGCGACTACGTCTCGCCCTGGGAGCCCAGGTTCGATGTCGTCGAGTGCGACGCCGAGCACTCGGGGCAGCTGCTCGCCGAGGTCGAGGCAACGACGCTGTCTGCGGACGCCGAGTATCCGGGCGAGGAGGCGCTCAGGGACCGCGCCCAGATCACGTGCCAGGCGAGCGACGTCCTCGACACCGCCGCGGCTGCGGCCGTGCCAGGGCTGGTCATCGAGGCCAGCTACCCCCTGAACCAGGCCGACTGGGACGCGGGGCTGCGCGGCTACCGCTGCTTCGCCTCCACGCCGGGGGCAACCACCACCGGCTCGCTCGCGGCGAACCGGTAGCGTGCGACGGCTACGCTCATCGCATGACCTTCGTGAGTGAATCCATCGACATCGATGTGCCCGTCGACGTGCTCTTCAACCTCTACGCCGAGCCTGAGTCGCTCCCGAGCGTCCTCAGCATCGTGAAGCACGTCGAGGTGCTCGGCCCCGACCTCATCCGGTGGGACGTCGAGCTCGTCGGGCAGCGACGCTCGATCGACGCGAAGGTCGTCGTCAACGAGCCGGGCAAGCGCCTTCGCTGGGAATCGGTCGAGGGCCGTGCGTCCTTCGCCGCCGAGGTGCGCACCGAGGCGATCACCCCGGCCAGCACCCGCGTGACGGTGGATGCGGAGTTCGACGCCGGCGGCATCGCCGAGCGCCTCGGCCTCGCGAAGCCCATCGCAGCAGCCGCGATCGCCAACGAGCTCCGCAGCGCGAAGAAGACCGCGGAGGCGCAGGCCGCCCAGTAGGCGCCCGCCTCGCAGCCGTGTTCGCTCGTCGCGGAGCGTCACGATGTCGCACATCACGGGGGCGTGTCGTATTCTGACGACAGAGTCCACGTGCTCCGGGGTCGGTGTAATTCCGAGCCGGCGGTTATAGTCCGCGACCTGCTCCCGCAAGGGAGTGGCTGATCTGGTGAAATTCCGGAACCGACGGTGAAAGTCCGGAAGGGAGGCGCACGTGACGGCACGCCTCGGCGTACCGTCAGCTCGTGGAATCCGCCGACCAGTTCGGCGACCTCCACGCGCCTCGTCATCCCCGGAGCTTTCCACGAAAGCCGGGTAGATGAACACGATGTCAGCACGCTTCCTCGCACCGATCACGGTGGCGATCGGTGTGCTCGCCGTGTGGTGGCTCGTCACGGCGGCGGGGCTCATCTCGCCGCAGTTCCTCCCCGCTCCCGGCCAGCTCGCCGAGCGCTTCTGGCTCGACGTGACGAAGGGCCCGATGCTGGGCCACGCGTGGGTGACGCTCTCGGCGGCCCTGCTCGGCAGTCTCCTCGCGATCCTCGTGGCCGTGCCGCTCGGCTACCTCATCGCGCGCCTCCCGTGGGTCGATGTCGCGATCACCCCGTACGTCGCCGCGTCGCAGGCCGTCCCGGCCATCGCACTCGCGCCGCTGCTCGTGCTGTGGATCGGCTACGGCCTCGCCCCGACGGTCGTGCTCTGCGCGATCATGTCGTTCTTCCCGATGATCGTCACGACCGTGCTCGGCGTGCGGCAGCTCCCGCAGGACGTCATCGAGGCGGGGCGCATCGACGGCGCCAACTGGTACCAGCTGCTGTGGTGGGTCGAGGGGCCGCTCGCCCTGCCGAGCGTGCTCGCCGGCATCCGCGCCGGTGTGACGCTCTCCATCACGGGTGCCGTCGTCGGCGAATTCACGATGGGCGGCCGGGGGCTCGGCATGCTCCTCACCCTCAACCGCGACGCCAACGACATCCCCGGCATCTTCTCCACGCTGCTCATGCTCGTGCTCCTCGCGGTCGCCCTCTACATCCTCATGCGGCTGTTCCAGAACGCCGTGACCTGGAACGACGACGAACCCAAGTCGAGGCGGCGCGCCCGCGTGCTCGCCGACGAACCGCTCCCCGCCTGACCTCACACCCGCCTGACCTCGCACCCCACCTCTCTCGATCTGGAGACGCCCATGAACACTCGTCCAACCACCGCGGGCTTCCGCTCGCGGGCCGTGCGCTCCGTCATCGCGGCCGGCGCCGTGGCAGCCGTGGCCGTGCTCGCCGGATGCTCCCCCTCGGCCGACGGCAACGGCGCGGGGGCGCCCGCCGCGGCCGCGGGCGCGGGCGACGTGACCATCGGCCTCACCTACACCCCGAACATCCAGTTCGTGCCGTTCTACGTGGCCGAGGCGAAGGGCTACTTCGACGACAAGGGCGTCAACGTGGAGCTGCGCCACCACGGCGAGGGCGAGGACCTGTTCGGTGCGCTCGCGAACGGCACAGAGGACTTCGTGTACGCGGGCGGCGACGAGATCACGCAGGCGCGGGCAGCCGACATCCCCGTCACCTCGGTGGCGACGCTCTACAACACGTACCCGGCGACGCTCATCGTGCCGGAGGACTCCGACATCATGACGGCCGAGGATGCACGAGGCAAGACCATCGGCACGCCCGGCCCATACGGGCAGACGTACTTCGCGCTGCTGTCGCTGCTGCAGAGCAACGGGCTGACGGCGGATGACGTGAAGATCGAGTACATCGGCTACACGCAGCAGGCGGCGCTCACGACGGGCGCGGTCGATGGGGTCATGGGCTACATCAACAACGATGCCGTGCAGTTCGAGAAGGCGGGCTTCCCGGTGCGCACGATCGAGATCGCGCCGGCGGAGGCGCCGACCCTCGTCGGCCCGTCGCTGGGGGTCGCCGACTCGATCATCGAGGGAGACGATGCGACGATCACCCCCGTGCTCGAGGCCCTCGCACTGGCCACGCAGGACGTGATCGACAACCCGGAGGAGTCGATCGACATCGCCGCCGAGTACATCCCGACCCTCTACACGGACGAGGCGAAGAGCGACGCGCTCGCGACGCTCGAGGCGACCATCCCGTTCCTGTCCGCGCAGGAGGGGCAGCCGCTCTTCACGAACGACGCCGACGTGTGGGCCACGATGGCGACGTTCATGAGCGATCAGGACCTGCTCGAGAAGCCGCTGGACGGCGACGCGTTCACGAACGCGTACGTGCCGCAGAGCTAGCGTCCTCCCGGCTCCTCCCCGTCGCGCGCGGCCATCCGCTTCTGGATGGCCGACGTGACGGGGCCCGTGAGGAGCAGCAGCAGCCAGGTGTAGCGCGCAGGGTCCGGGCCGAGGAGGAACGCGACCGGGATCGACAGGGCGAACACGGCCGGCACGACGAACGTGAACGCCGACCGGCGGCGCGCCGCCCGCGACGGCTCCGTGAGCCCGCGGTGCACGGCCACGACCCAGATGACGTGCTGCGCGAGCGACGCGCAGATGATGTTGACGGCGTAGAGCACGACGGGCAGGGGCTGCGCGTCGAGGGTCGCCTCGCTCATCGACGCGGTGCTGAACGGCAGCAGCACGATGAAGAACATCGCCACGATGTTCGTGTTGAGCAGTGCGCCATCGAGCGCCGACACGTCGCCCATGAGGCGGTGGTTGACCTTCCAGAAGTTCGCGATGACGAAGAAGCTGATCGCGAAGGCGAGGAGCTGGTCGAGCACGCCGGAGCCGGCGAGCGCATCCCAGCTCGCCCAATGGTCTGCCGTTGGCGGCACGATGTCGACGACAAGCAGGGTGATGGCGACCGCGTAGACCGCGTCGAAGAACGTCAGCCCACGGTCGAACTCCGTGGTTCCGCGTGCGTAGCTGCGTGAAGCCATGATGGATGCTCCGTCTCCGTGAGGTCCGGTCAGTCGAGGGATCGGATGACGCGTGCCGGGTTGCCCACGGCGACGACGTTCGCGGGCAGGTCCTTCGTGACGACGGCGCCAGCGCCCACGACCGTGTTCTCGCCGATCGTGACGCCGGGGCAGACGATGACGCCGCCGCCAAGCCACACGTTGTCGCCGAGCGTGATGGGCGCGCCCGCCTCGTAGCCGGCGCGGCGGGGCTCGGGGTCGAGTGGATGCGTCGGCGTCAGCAGCTGGACGTTCGGCCCGATCTGGCAGCTCGCACCGATCGTGATGGGAGTGACGTCGAGCGCCACGAGACCCACGTTGACGAAGGTGCCGTCGCCGATCGTGATGTTGGAGCCGTAGTCGACGTACAGCGGCGCCTTCACGGTGACGTTCGCCCCCAGACCGCCGACGAGCTCGGCGAGGATCCCGGACGCGCGCTCCGTGTCGACGGGGAACGCGGCGTTGTACTCGGCCTGCAGCCGAACCGCGCGCTCCGCCCCCGCCAGCAGCTCCGGGTCGTCCGCGTGGTACAGCTCGCCGGCCAGCATCCGCTGCTTCATGGTGCGACCGTCGTCGAAGTTCACCGTCATGGCAGAACCCTAGCCTGCGCCCGGATACGGCCGAGTGTGCACGTTCCGACGCGCTCGGCGCGTTAATCTCGACGGGTGACCTCGTTGTGGAACGCCGCCGGACCCGACCTCGTCGTGCACGGCGACAACCTCGACGCCATGAGCCGCCTCCCGGACGGCGCCTTCCAGGTGATCTACCTCGACCCGCCCTTCAACACCGGCAAGCAGCAGAAGCGGCAGTCGGTGAAGGTGAAACGGCAGTCGCCCGTGGAAGAGTCGGTCGAAGCCGCCGAGCTCGGGGAGGCGCTCGCGCACGACGCCGCGCCCGCCGAGTCGGAGGCGGCGGCCCCAGCATCCACGCCGCTCACCCGCACGGGGTTCCAGGGACGCAGCTACGAGCACACCCTCGGGGAGCTCTCGGCGTTCAACGACGAGTTCGCCGACTACTGGGGCTTCCTCGAGCCGCGCCTCGTGGAGGCCTGGCGGCTGCTCGACGAGACGGGCACCCTGTACCTGCACCTCGACTACCGGGAATCGCACTACGCGAAGGTGGTCCTCGACGCGCTCGTGGGGCGCGACAAGTTCCTCAACGAGATCATCTGGGCGTACGACTACGGGGCGCGCACGTCGAAGCGGTGGCCGGCGAAGCACGACACGATCCTCGTCTACGTGAAGGACCCGAAGAAGTACCACTTCGATGCCGCCGAGGTCGACCGTGAGCCGTACATGGCGCCCGGCCTGGTCACCGAGGCGAAGCGGGAGCGCGGAAAGCTGCCGACGGACGTCTGGTGGCACACGATCGTCTCCCCGACCGGGAAGGAGCGCACCGGTTACGCGACGCAGAAGCCGGCGGGGCTGCTGCGGCGCATGATCCGCGCATCCAGCCGGGAGGGCGACTGGGTCGCCGACTTCTTCGGCGGCTCCGGCACGACGGCTTCCGTGGCGCGCGAGTGCGGACGCAGGGTCGTGACGGTCGACGTGTCGGTGGATGCACTGCGCACCATGCGGAGGCGTCTCGGCCCAGAGGGGGTCGAGTACCGCAAGCTCACGAAGGACGGCTCGAGGCTCCTCTCGGGCGCCCCGAAGCGCAAGCGCTAGCCCCTCGAGACCCGCGCGACCGACTCGAGGAGGGCGTCCGCGACCCCACCGAGCTCCTCTGCGGTCGTGGACGCTCCCCACGTGAATCGCAGGGCGGTCCGCGCGTCGTCCTCCGCGATGCCGAGGGCGAGCAGCACGTGCGACGGCTCGTCGTGGCCTGCGGCGCAGGCCGCGCCAGCCGAGGCGAGCACGCCGTGCTGCTCGAGCTCGAGCAGCACCGTCTCGCCGTTGATGCCGGGGATGACGAGCGACGCGTGACGGGGGAGGCGAGCGGATGCGTGGCCCGTGAGCCGCGCGCCCGGGACCGACCCCAGCACCGCGGCGACGAAGGCGTCCCTGGCACTGACGGCGTCGAGCTGGCCCGCGCGCCGCTCCTCGTCGGCGAGCCGCAGCGCGACCGCGAACGCCACCGCGAAGGCCACGTTCTCTGTGCCCGAGCGACGCCCTCGCTCCTGGCCGCCACCGTGCATGAGCGGCTCCAGCGGCAGCCTCGACCGCACCGCGAGCACCCCGACCCCCTTCGGTGCCCCGAGCTTGTGGCCGGACACGCTGAGCGCATCCACGCCGGTCGACGACATCGAGATGTCGAGGGAGCCCGCCGCCTGGATGGCGTCCGTGTGGAACGGCACACCGCGCGCATGGGCAACGTCGGTGAGAGCGGCGATGTCCTGCACCGTGCCGACCTCGTTGTTCGCCGTCGAGAGCGATACGAGCGTCGTGTCGTCGTGGAGGGCAGCGGCGAGCGACTCCGCGCTGACCGTGCCGCGGGCATCCACGTCGACGAACGACACCTCGAAGCCGTGCAGCCGCACCAGCGCGTCGACGGAGGCGAGCACCGATTCGTGCTCGAGGCGACTCGTCACGACGTGCCGACCGCGCGGGTCGCCGAGCGCGATGCCCTTGACCGCCAGATTGTTCGCCTCGGTGCCGCCCGAGGTGAACACCACCTCGGTGGCGCGGCAGCCGAGCACGGCCGCGACGCTCTTCCTGGCGTCGCCCAGTGCTGCAGCCGCCTCCTCGCCGAGCCCATGCGTGCTCGACGGGTTGCCGAACGACGCCGTCAGGAACGGCCAGGCGGCGGCGAGCGCCTCCTCGCGAACCGGCGAGGTCGCCGCGGCGTCGAGGTGCAGCACGTCAGGCACCCGCCTCAGTCATCGGTGTCAGCCATCGGTGTCGGACTCGGGCCCGACCTCGAGCGACATGTCGAGACCCAGGTCGATGGCGTGCGCGCTGTGGGTGAGCGCGCCGACGGAGATGACGTCGACACCGGTCTCCGCGATCGCCGCGACCGTGTCGAGGCTCACCCCGCCGCTCGCCTCCACGACCGCCCGGCCAGCGATGAGGGCGACACCCTCGCGCAGCTCGGCAAGCGAGAAGTTGTCGAGCATGATCGTGTCCACGCCCGCGTCGAGCACCGCCGGGATCTGGTCGAGCCGATCGACCTCCACCTCGACGTGCGTCGTGTGGCCCAGCCTCGCGCGCGCCGCGAGGAGCGCATCCGTGACCCCGAGACCGGACTGCTGGAGCAGCACCGCCAGGTGGTTGTCCTTCGCCATGACCGCATCGGACAGCGAGAAGCGGTGGTTCCGGCCGCCCCCGCTCGCGACGGCGTGCCGCTCGAAGGCCCTGAGCCCTGGCGTCGTCTTGCGGGTGTCCGTGATGCGAGCCGAGGTGTGCGCGACGGCGTCGACGTAGCTCCGGGTCAGGCTCGCGATGCCGCTCATCCGCTGCGTGAAGTTCAACGCGACCCGCTCGGCCGTCAGCACCGACCCGGCGGGGCCCGTCACCGTCGCCAGCACATCCCCGGCCGCGAACGCCTCGCCATCGTCAGCGTGCAGATCGACGAGGACCTCGGCATCCGTCAGCCGGAACGCCGCCGCGAACACGTCGATGCCCGAGAGCACCCCCGCCTCGCGGGTGACGAGCGTCGCGCTCGCGGTCGCCTCGACGGGGATGAGCGCGTGCACCGTGATGTCACCCCACGGGGCGTCTTCGGCGAGCGCCGCGCTCACGGCGGTCGCGATGTGGGCAGGAGTCAGCATCAGTGCGCCATCGCCTTCTGTCGGAGGGGGAGCGAGCGGGGGAGCGCGTGCGGGGACGCGGGCTGGGACGCCGCCCCTGCCGCCGGATGCTCGTCGGATCGGAAGTGCGCGCCCACCGACTCGGTGCGTGCGAGCGCCGAGGCCACCGTGAGGCGGGCGAGGAGGAGCAGGTTCGTGTCCTCGCGGTCGCGGACGCTGGAGGAAGCCCCGTCTGCTGGCCGTGCCTCGGCCCACGCGTCGAGCGTGCGCTTGGCGTCTTCGAGTGCCGGACCGCTGCGGTGCAGGCCCGCGTGCGCCCACATGAGCTCCTGCAGCGCCGCGCGCGAGAAGGCCGGCGCTTCGTCGCGCGACGTCGCCTGTCCAACATGAGTGCGATTCTGGCGAGAATGCGGCTGAAACGGCTCTGCTGGGGCAGATTCGCACTGAAGTTGGTCAGCGGCGGCGGCAACGGGGTCAGCGGCGGCGGCAACGGGGGCAGCAGCAGCCGGGGCGAGGGATCGCGCGGCGGCGTCGTGGTCGATGGCCTCCGCGACGCGGCGCCCGAACACGGCACCCTCGAGGAGCGAGTTCGACGCGAGCCGGTTGGCGCCGTGCACGCCGGTGCTGGCGGTCTCCCCGGCGGCGAACAGGCCGGGCATGCTCGTGCGCCCGGAGAGGTCGGTCACGACCCCGCCCATGAGGTAGTGGGCGGCCGGCGTCACGGGCACGGTCTCCCGCGACCAGTCGAGCCCGCTCTCGTCGATGTGCGCGGTGATGCTGGGGAACCGGCGCTCGAGGAACTCCCGCCCGAGGTGCCTCGCGTCGAGGCGGATGGGGCGGCCGTCCTGCTTCGCCATCTCGTCGGCGATGCCCCGCGCCACGACGTCGCGTGGGGCGAGCTCCGCGTTGGGATGCACTCCGAGGAGGAACCGCTCGCCCGCCTCGTTCAGCAGCACGGCTCCCTCCCCGCGCACGGCCTCCGAGATGAGCGCGCCACCGGAACCGGCGAGCACCGTCGGGTGGAACTGCACGAACTCCAGGTCGGCGAGCTGCGCGCCTGCCCTGGCTGCGGCGGCGATGCCGTCGCCGGTCGCGACAGCGGGGTTGCTCGTGTGGGCGAAGAGCTGGCCGGTGCCGCCCGTCGCGAGGACGACAGCGTCGGCGGAGTGCAAGCGGGGCGTCGGCGCCTGGGGGCTGAGGAGCCACGCGCCGACGGCACGCCCGCCGCGCACCGCGACGTCGGCGAGGAACGTGTGCTCGAGCAGCCGGAGCTCGCCGTGCGCGGCCACCGATCGGACTGCTGCGCTGAGCGCGCGCTGGATCTCGCGCCCCGTGGCATCCCCGAACGCGTGCAGGATGCGGGCGTGCGAATGCGCGGCCTCCAGGCCCCGGGCGAGCGCGCCCCCCGTTTCCCGGTCGAAGCGGGTGCCGAGAGCGATCAGCTCGTGGATGCGCGCCTCCGCCGAGCCGCAGAGCACCTCGATGGCGCGCCGGTCGCCGAGGCCGGCACCGGCGGCGACGGTGTCGCGGACGTGCGACTCGACGCTGTCGTCGCCGCCACGCTCGGTGCCGGTCCCGAGCACCGCCGCGATGCCGCCCTGGGCGCGGGACGTGGCGGTGTCATCGAGTGTCGTCTTCGTGACGACGCTGACGTCGTGGCCGTCTGCGCAGGCGGCGAGGGCGGCGGTCAGGCCGGCGATGCCGCTCCCAATGACGAGGACCCGCAGGGGCCCGGCTTCCTGGGCCATGTCAGGACGCCATCGTGGTGTCTGGCCTTGCCGCGAGCATCCGCTCGACGGCGACCCTGGCGGGCTCGGCGATGTGGGCGGGGACGCTGATCTGGTTGCGCACCTCGCCTGCGACGAGCCCCTCGAGCACCCAGGCGATGTAGCTGGGGTGGATGCGGTACATCGTCGAGCAGGGGCACACGACGGGGTCGAGGCAGAAGATGGTGTGCTGGGGGTACTCGGCGGCGAGGCGCTGCACGAGGTTGATCTCGGTGCCGATCGCGAATACCGATCCGGCCGGGGCGGCCGCGATGGCCTTCGTGATGTAGTCGGTGGAGCCGTACTCGTCGGCGGCGTCGACGATCGCCATGGGGCACTCGGGGTGCACGATGACGCGCACCTCGGGGTACTCGGCGCGGGCCTTCTCGATCTGCGCGACGGTGAAGCGCTTGTGGACGGAGCAGAAGCCGTTCCAGAGGATCACCTTGGCGGCGTCGAGCGACTCAGGGGTCTGCCCGCCGAGGGGGCGGCGCGAGTTCCAGAGCGGCATCTCCGTGGTGGGCACGCCCATGGCCTTCGCGGTGTTGCGGCCGAGGTGCTGGTCGGGGAAGAAGAGCACCCGCTGGCCGCGCTCGAAGGCCCACGTCAGCACCGTCTCGGCGTTGGAGGAGGTGCAGACGATGCCGCCGTTGCGGCCGCAGAACGCTTTGAGCTCGGCGGAGGAGTTCATGTAGGTGACGGGGATGACGGGCACGCGGCCGCTGGCGTCCGGCTCCGTGCCGTAGAGCTCCGCGAGCTGCTCCCAGCATTCTTCGACGGAGTCGCTGTCGGCCATGTCGGCCATGGAGCAGCCGGCCGCGAGGTTGGGGAGGATGACGGCCTGCTCCGGTGCAGACACGATGTCGGCGGTCTCCGCCATGAAGTGCACGCCGCAGAACACGATGGCTTCTGCCTCCGGCTTGGCCTTGGCGGCGTTCGCGAGCTGGAAGGAGTCGCCGATGAAGTCGGCGTACTGCACGACCTCGTCTCGCTGGTAGAAGTGGCCGAGGGTCACGACTCGGTCGCCGAGCGTGGCCTTGGCGGCGAGGATGCGGTCGTGGATCTCCTCGTCACTCGCGGTCCGGTACTCCTCCGGCAGGAGCTCCTGCCTGGGCGCCGCGGGCGGAAGCCGGTCGGCCATTGACGCCCCAGGCCCGTAGGACGGCACTTGCAGGTCGAACACCCACGGGGATTTCACGAGCTCCGGCGAGCAGCTCTCGCCCGCCTGCTTGCCGTTCTGGATGCGCGTGATCGTGGTGTGCACTGAGGCGGTCGTGGTCATGGCTTGCGTCTTTCTGGGGGAGGTACCGGTAGAGCTTCGGGGGGCGGTGTCGGGTGCCGGCGAGGGTCTCCCCGGTCTCGGTGAGGGACTTCGAGGCGAGCATGTCGCGGCGGAAGTTGGCGGCGTCGAGCGGTCTGCCGAGCACTGCCTCGTAGACCTCCCGCAGCTGGGCGAGGGTGAAGGATGCACCGAGGAAGCTGTGCGCGATCGAGCTGTACTCGACCTTGTTCCTGAGCCGCCAGAGGGCGTAGTCGATGATGCGCCGGTGGTCGAAGGCGAGGGGCGGGAGGTCGTCGACGGGGTGCCAGCGCACGTTGTCTCCGAGGCGGGCGGAGCTCGCCTCCTCGCCGCCCACGAGCGCCCAGTAGACGACCGAGACGACGCGGGGGTCGTTGCCGAAGACGCGGTCGGCGTCGCCGAAGGCGTAGAGCTGCTCGAGGTACTTGGGCGCGAGGCGCATCGTCTCGAAGAGGGTGCGCGAGGCGGCGGCGCCGAGGTCTTCGTCGCCGAGCGGTCCGCCTGGGAGGGCGAGGAGGTCGATGAACGGCTGGCGCTGACGGCGCACGAGCGGCACCCAGATCGTGGGCGCTGGCGCCCGGTGCGACGAGGGCGGGGACGGGCGCAGCGCGAAGATCACCGTGGAGACGGCGAGGGTCGCGTTGGTGGCGGTCATCCGCTGCTCTCTTCTCTGCTGGTGGTGTCGCCGAGGCGGCGGGTACTTAAAGTCACTTCGACTCTAAGTGGAGTGTACGCCACGCTCGCGGCCCGGCGCGCCTAGGCTGTGGCGGTGAGTGAACAGCAGCAGTTCGGCAGCGAAGACGACGCCCCGCACGGGGTCGGCCCCTGGCCCGGCGGTCGCGAGGACTGGCCAGAGGGGCCCTGGTTCGACGCGGAGCTGCTCGAGCACGGCGACCGCAGGAACGTGATCGACCGCTATCGGTACTGGTCGATGGATGCGATCGTCGCCGACCTCGACACGAAGCGTCACGCGTTCCACGTCGCGATCGAGAACTGGCAGCACGACATGAACATCGGCTCGATCGTGCGCAGCGCGAACGCGTTCGCCGCCGACACGGTGCATATCGTCGGCAGGCGCCGCTGGAACAAGCGGGGCGCCATGGTCACCGATCGGTACCAGCACGTCGTGCACCACGAGACGGTCGAGGCGTTCATCGCCTGGGCGAGGAGCGAGGACATGCCCGTGCTCGCCATCGACAACGTGCCCGGCTGCGTGCCCATCGAGACCTACGAGCTGCCGGAGCGGTGCGTGCTGCTGTTCGGGCAGGAGGGCCCAGGGGTGTCGGCGGAGGCCGTCGAGGTGTCGGATGCTGTGCTGGAGATCTCGCAGTTCGGCTCGACTCGCTCGATCAACGCGTCGGCGGCGGCGGCCGTCGCGATGCACACGTGGGTGCTGCAGCACGTCGACTTCGCCTAAGGGGCGGTGGTCGTCTCGTCCTTCGCTGAGTCGGCCGCGCGCTCCGTGCCCCTCGCGAGCGCAGCGGCTCCGGCGAGGATCAGGTCGAGGCCAGCCGTGAAGCGCTCGGTGGGATCCTGTGGCTCGAGTGGGTCCTGGTCGCGGGCCTGGAGGGTGCCGACCTCCGCGGCGTGGGTCTGCTGCTGCTCGTGGAAGGCCTGCCCGATCGTGTAGTGCACGACCGCCTCGGCGCACGTGCGACCGCCCCAGCCATCGAGGGCGAAGTCGCTGCGGGCCGCGCCTGAGGTCATCCGCACCAGATCGACGGTCAGCAGGCCGAGGGCGAACGAGCTCGAGACGAGCTCGGCGCCGTCCCTGCGGGAGCGGAGCGCGGTGTGAAGCTGCAGCGCGAGGGTGCGGGTCTGCTGTGTTCCGGGCTCGGTCCCTGCACCCGGGAGGAGCCAGGTCTCGGCGGTGAGGGGGCGCAGGATGCGGTCGCTCACGGCCGCCAGCAGCGACTGCTTGTTGGGGAAGTGCCAGTAGAGCGCGCTCGGCTGCACCTCGAGGTAGTCGCTGATGCGCCGCATCGAGAGGTTCGGCAGGCCGTGCTCGTCCAGCACCTCGAGCGCTGTGGTGACGATCTCGGTGCGGCTGAGCTTCTCGTGGCTGCTCGCAGGGGTGCGTGCGGCGTCACGCGAGGCGCCTTCGGCTGGACCACGGGGTGTCATGGCGCTAATCTACTGAACACTGTTCACTGAACACCGTTCAGGAGATTCGAGAGAAAGGTCCCACTCCCTATGAGCACCGAATCGATCGACGCCGCCAGGCGTCCCGCCAATGGCGCCGTGCCCCGCGTTCTCGCCGATCTCGTGGCCGGGGCCGGTTCACGCACCGGGGTTCAGCTCCTCAACGTCGCGCTCGTGCTCGGCGGCACGCTGTTCCTCATCGCGGCCGGCTTCATCGTCATCCCGCTGCCGTTCACGCCCGTGCCCGTCTCGCTCGCGACCTTCGCCGTGCTGCTGACCGGCGCATCCCTCGGGCCAGCACGGGCCGCGGCGAGCGCCGGCCTGTACCTCGCGCTCGGAGCTCTCGGCGCGCCCATCTTCGCCGACGGGGCCTCCGGTGTGCTGTTCCCGTCGTTCGGCTACATCATCGGCTACGTGCTGGCCGCGGTCGCCGTCGGTGCGCTCGCCCGTCGCCGCGCCGACCGCCACGTCGCGTCCACAGTGGGCGCCACGGTGCTCGGCACGCTCCTCGTCTACGCGGCCGGCGTGCCGTGGCTCGCGGTCTCGCTCGGCGTCGACCTCGGCACCGCCCTCGCGCTCGGGGTCGTGCCCTTCCTCATCGGCGACGCCATCAAGATCGCGGCCGTCAGCGCGCTCCTGCCGTCGACCTGGAAGCTGCTCAGGCGGTAGCGGCAGCCGCGGCCCAGGACGGGTCGCCGGGGAGCCGCCCCATCGGGTCTCGCTGCGACGCGGGCACGGTGGGGTCGGGCTGCGCGACGGAGCGACGAAGCGCCTCGTCGATGGACAGCGGGCGCTCGGCGTCCTCCGGGAGGAGCTCGGCGATCCACGTGTCGTCGTCGGCGACCATGTCCTCGCGCAGGCTCTCCATGAGCGACGTCACGGTCGAGGACGGCACGTCGGTGATCAGGGTGGCGAGCCTCGCGACCAGGGGCTCCGGCAGTCCAGGCAGGATGACCTGCGGTCGGCGCTTCTCGACGGTGTCGGCGTAGCGGTCGATGAGTCTCGGGTAGGGGAGTCGCTCGCCGCCGCCGACGGAGTAGGCGCGCGTCGAGACGTCGGCGGTCAGCGCGCCGCTCACGGCCCTGGCGAGGTCGACCACCGCGATGGGCTCGACGTCGCTCTGCATCCACGCAGGCACCACGGTCACGGGCAGCCGCGCGGCGAGCTGCGACATGAGCTCGAAGCTCGTGGAGCTCGCGCCGAGGACCATGGCGGCTCGCAGGGTGACGACCACCGCGTCCGCCTCGTGGAGCTCGCGCTCGACCTCGAGGCGCGAAGTGAGGTGCTCCGAGAGCTCCTCCTCCGCAACGGGCGGGATGATGCCGGAGACGTACACGATGCGTCGCACCCCAGAGCGGTCAGCGGCCGCGCGCACGAGCCGCGCCGCCTCGAGATCCGCCTCGCGGAAGTCGTCGCTCGCCATGCCGTGCACGAGGTAGAGGATTGCGTCGACGTCGGCCGTCACCGCTGCCGCGACGGAGGCCTCGTCGAGCACGTCGAGCTCGACCCGGCGCACCCGCTCGGCCCACCAGAACGCGTCGAGGTCGCCCGGCTTGCGGGCGCCGGCCGTGACCTCCATGCCCGCGTCGAGCAGGACCGGTATCACTCGGCTGCCGATGTATCCCGTCGCGCCCATCACCAGTACGTTCATCGGTCGAAGCCCTGCCTCCTCGGCACCGCGTCGGGTGCCGACCCTCATCATGGCGGTGCAAGCTGCGAGGCGGCATCGGCGTTCTGTAAGGAAGGGCATCCACCTCGTATGGGTTCCGTTAGGACGACCCTCCTGGCGCTCTGAGAGGAGTTGTATCGAGCACTGCGCCTCACGGCGTGCAGCCCAGCCGCCTCGGCTCGGCCGCTGACCTCCGAACGGAGCCCAAGTGCTTGACGTCGTCTTCGTCGCGGGCGTGCTCGCCCTCTTCGCCACCATCGGCCTGCTCGGCAAGGCGATGGAGAAGCTGTGATCGTCTTCGACATCGTCGCGGTCGCTCTCGGCATCGCCGCCATCGTCTACCTCGTCGTGGCACTCCTGAAACCGGAGCGCTTCTGATGGATGGATCTCCTGTGCTCATGGCATCCCTCGCGTTCCTGACTCTCGCGCTCATCCTCGCGGCACTCCACCGCCCCCTCGGCGACTACCTCGCCTGGGTCTACACCTCAGAGAAGGACTGGCGTCTCGAGCGGGCCGCGTACCGGCTCGTGGGCGTCGACCCCGCCTCCCCGCAGACCTGGCAGTCATACCTCCGCGGAGTGCTCACCTTCTCCGCGGTCGGTGTGCTCCTCGTCTACCTGCTGCAGCGCACCCAGCAGTGGCTGCCCTACTCGCTCGGGCTGCCTGCGCCGTCTGAGCCCCTCTCCTTCAACACGGCCGTCTCGTTCGTCACGAACACGAACTGGCAGTCGTACTCGCCGGAGCTCACGCTCGGCTACACCGTCCAGCTGTCGGCGCTCACGGTGCAGAACTTCGTCTCCGCCGCGGTCGGCCTGGCCGTCGCGATCGCCCTCGTGCGCGGTCTCGCCGCCACGCGCAGCGGCACGCTCGGCAACTTCTGGGTCGACCTCGTGCGCGGAACCGTCCGAGTCCTGCTGCCCATGTCGACCATCGCCGCGCTCGCACTGCTCGCGGGCGGCGTCATCCAGAACTTCAGCGGGTTCACCGACGTCGCGACGCTCGCCGGGGCAACGCAGTCCATCCCGGGCGGCCCCGTCGCGTCCCAGGAGGCGATCAAGCTCGTCGGCACGAACGGCGGCGGCTTCTTCAACACGAACTCGGCGCATCCGTTCGAGAACCCGAGCGCGGTGACGAACCTGCTGCAGATCGTCCTCATGCTCGCCATCCCGTTCTCGCTGCCTCGGACGTTCGGGCGGATGGTCGGCGACCGCCGCCAGGGGCTCGCCGTGCTCGCCGTCATGGCCACGCTCTTCACCGTGTCGTTCGCCGTGCTCACCGCCGTCGAGAGCGCGGGCTTCGGTGCCGCGCCCGAGGCCGCAGGGGGAGCGATGGAGGGCAAGGAGCAGCGCTTCGGCATCATCGGCTCGACGCTCTTCGCCACCACGAGCACTGGCACGTCGACCGGTGCCGTCAACTCCATGCACGACTCCTACACGGCCTTCGGCGGCCTCCTCCCGATGCTGAACATGATGCTCGGCGAGATCGCGCCAGGCGGCGTCGGCTCCGGCCTGTACGCCATGCTGGTGCTGGCGATCATCGCGGTCTTCATCGCCGGCCTCCTCATCGGGCGCACCCCGGAGTACCTCGGCAAGCGGATCGGCCCGCGAGAGATCAAGCTCGCGAGCCTCTACATCCTGGTCACGCCCGTCCTCGTGCTGACGGGAGTCGCCCTGAGCTTCGCCATCCCGGGCATCCGCGAGGACGTGCAGTCGACGTCCATCTGGAACCCGGGCGTGCACGGCCTCTCCGAGGTGCTCTACGCCTTCACCTCCGCCGCCAACAACAACGGATCGGCGTTCGCCGGCCTGACCGCGAACACGCCATGGCTCAACACGGCCCTCGGCACCGTCATGCTGCTCGGCCGCTTCGTGCCCATCGTGTTCGTGCTGGCGCTCGCCGGCTCGCTCGCCGCGCAGGACAAGGTGCCGGCCACCGTCGGCACCCTGCCGACGCACCGCCCGCAGTTCATCGGGCTGCTCACCGGCGTGAGCGTCCTCATCACGGCCCTCACCTACTTCCCAGTGCTCGCGCTGGGCCCCCTCGCAGAAGGACTCTCCTGACCATGCAGAGCATCCCCATCATGGCGTCGCTGCCCGGCGCGTTCCGCAAGCTCGACCCGCGCGCGCAATGGCGCAACCCGGTCATGTTCATCGTGTGGGTCGGAGCGGCGTTCACGACGGCGCTCGCGATCGCCGAGCCCTTCCTGGGCGGCCCGGCCGACTCCGGCGGCACGCAGATCCCCGCCTCGTTCACCATCGCCATCGCCGTCTGGCTGTGGCTGACGGTGCTCTTCGCGAACCTCGCCGAGTCGGTCGCCGAGGGGCGGGGCAAAGCGCAGGCCGAGACCCTCCGGCAGACCAGGACCAGCACCGCGGCTCACCGGGTGGGCGGCTACGACCCGGCCGGCGACCCGGGAGCGGAGCGCGGGAGCACCGTGGAGGTCTCCTCGGCCGACCTCACCCTCGGCGACGTCGTCGTCGTCTCCGCGGGCGAGCTGATCCCGGGCGACGGCGACATCATCTGGGGGATCGCCTCCGTGGACGAGTCGGCCATCACGGGTGAGTCAGCCCCCGTCATCCGCGAGTCCGGCGGCGACCGCAGCGCCGTGACCGGGGGCACCCGCGTGCTCTCCGACCGCATCGTGGTTCGCATCACCTCGAAGCCGGGCGAGACCTTCGTCGACCGGATGATCGCCCTCGTCGAGGGTGCCTCCCGGCAGAAGACGCCCAACGAGATCGCGCTCTCCATCCTCCTCGCGTCCCTCTCGATCGTGTTCGTGGTCGTCGCGCTGACGCTCAACCCGATCGCCTCGTACGCGGCGAAGCCCGTCAGCATCACGGTCCTCATCGCCCTGCTCGTGTGCCTCATTCCGACCACCATCGGAGCGCTGCTGTCGGCGATCGGCATCGCGGGCATGGACCGGCTCGTGCAGCGCAACGTGCTCGCGATGTCCGGGCGGGCCGTCGAGGCCGCCGGCGACGTGACGACGCTGCTGCTCGACAAGACCGGCACCATCACCTACGGCAACCGGCGCGCGTCCGAGTTCGTGCGGATGCCCGCCACGGGCGAGCAGGAACTGGTCCGCGCCGCTGCCCTGTCCTCGCTCGCCGACCCGACCCCCGAGGGGGTCTCCATCGTCGAGCTCGCCCGCCAGGAGGGCGTCGATCTCGCCGCCGAACCGGGTGCGGCGCAGGGCGAGGTCGTCGCGTTCACAGCGCAGACCCGTATGTCGGGACTCGACCTGCCTGACGGCGCGCGCATCCGCAAGGGCGCCGGGTCCGCGGTGACCGCCTGGCTCGCCGACGAGGGCGCGCCACTCGAGGCCTCACGGCTCGAGGAGCTCCAGGACGCCACGAACCGCATCTCGCAGAGCGGAGGCACGCCGCTCGTCGTCGCCGTGATGGATGCGCCCGGCCCCGGCTTGGTTAGAGGTACCGGCGCGGCCGCGGGGCGCGTGCTCGGCGTCGTCCACCTCAAGGACATCGTCAAGGAGGGCCTCAGCGAGCGCTTCGCGGAGCTGCGGTCGATGGGCATCCGCACCGTCATGGTGACGGGCGACAACCCGCTCACGGCGGCCGCCATCGCCAAGGAGGCCGGAGTCGACGACTTCCTCGCCGAGGCCACGCCGGAGCAGAAGCTCGCCTACATCCGCCGCGAGCAGGACGGCGGCAACCTCGTCGCGATGACGGGGGACGGCACCAACGATGCGCCGGCGCTCGCGCAGGCCGACGTGGGCGTCGCGATGAACACGGGCACGTCGGCGGCGAAGGAGGCTGGCAACATGGTCGACCTCGACTCCGACCCGACGAAGCTCATCGACGTGGTGCGCATCGGCAAGCAGCTCCTCATCACGCGCGGCGCGCTCACCACGTTCTCCATCTCGAACGACATCGCCAAGTACTTCGCGATCATCCCGGCCATGTTCATGGGCGTGTACCCCGGTCTCGGGGTCCTCAACATCATGGGTCTCCACTCGCCCGCCTCGGCCGTGCTCTCGGCCATCGTCTTCAACGCCATCGTGATCGTGGCGCTCGTGCCGCTCGCGCTTCGGGGCGTGAAATACCGGCCGGCGAACGCCGCGAGCACGCTCGGCCGGAACCTCCTCGTTTACGGGGCAGGCGGCATCGTCGCGCCGTTCGTCGGGATCTGGCTCATCGACCTCGTCGTTCGCCTCATCCCAGGCTTCTGACCCCGCCAACAACCGCCCCGACTGATCTGACAGGACTCCACCTTGAACTCCTCAACTCGCGCCACGGCGCGCACCACCTGGGTCGCCGTGCGGGCGATGCTCCTCTTCACGCTCGTGCTCGGCGTCGGCTACACCATGGTCATCACGGGCATCGGGCAGCTCGCGTTCGGAGCCCAGGCGAACGGCTCCCAGCTGCACGACGCCGACGGCACGAGCATCGGGTCCAGCCTCATCGGGCAGTCCTTCACGGACGCCGAGGGCGCCCCGCTTCCCGCGTTCTTCCAGTCGCGCCCGTCGGCCGCGGGCGACGGCTACGACTCGGGCGCCTCCTCCGGCTCGAACCTGGGGCCCGAGAACCCGGAGCTCGTCGCAGCCATCGACGAGCGGCGCCGTGAAGTCGCCGAGCTCAACGGCGTCTCGCTCGCGGAGGTGCCCGTGGATGCCGTCACGGCGTCCGCGTCCGGCCTCGATCCGCACATCAGCCCCGAGTACGCCGCCCTGCAGGTGGCACGCGTCGCCGAAGCTCGCGGGCTCGCGGAGGCGGACGTCCGTACTCTGGTCGCAGCGCACACGACCAGCCCCTTCCTCGGCTTCCTCGGGGAGGCGAGCGTCAACGTGCTCGAACTCAACCAGGCCCTGGTCGAGCTGCAGGCCACGACCATGGATACGAAGGAGCGCTGAGGCATGGCGAAGCGCGGACGGCTGCGGGTGCTGCTCGGCGCCGCACCTGGCGTGGGCAAGACGTTCGCGATGCTCAACGAGGGCAGGCGGATGCGCGAAGCTGGACAGGACGTCGTCGTCGCGGTCGTCGAGACCCACGGCCGGGCCGCGACGGCTGCCGCAGCAGACGGGCTCGAGGTGCTGCAGCGTGCGGAGTCCCTCCACCGCGGCGTGACGCTCTCGGAGATGGACGTGGACGCCGTGCTCGAGCGCAACCCCGAGATCGCCCTCGTCGACGAGCTCGCCCACACGAACGCCCCGAGTTCGCGCAACACCAAGCGCTGGGAGGACGTCGAGGAGCTCCTCGAGGCCGGCATCGACGTGCTCTCGACGGTGAACATCCAGCACGTCGAGTCGCTGGGCGACGTGGTCGAGCAGATCACGGGCGCACCGCAGCGGGAGACGATCCCCGACCAGGTGCTGCGTCGCGCCGACCAGGTGCAGGTGGTGGACCTCTCGCCCCAGGCGCTGCGGGATCGGCTCGCGGCTGGCCTCGTCTACCCGGCGGAGCGTGTCGACGCCGCGCTCTCCAACTACTTCCGCCTCGGCAACCTCACGGCGCTGCGGGAGCTGGCGCTGCTGTGGCTCGCCGACGAGGTCGACCAGTCCCTGCAGAACTACCGCGCAGAGCAGGGCATCGACACCACGTGGGAGGCCCGCGAGCGAGTCGTCGTGACGATCACCGGCGGCGCGGAGGGCGAGACGCTGCTGCGCCGCGGCGCCCGCATCGCCGCGAGGTCGGGCAGCGGGGAGCTGCTTGCGCTGCATGTCACGAGCCAGGACGGTCTTCGCGCCGGTGACCCAGCGCACCTCGCGCGCCAGCGGGCGCTCGTCGAAGAGCTCGGCGGAACGTATCACCAGGTCGTCGGCGAGGATGTCCCGGCGGCGCTCATCGAGTTCGCGCGCTCGGTCAACGCGACCCAGCTGGTCATCGGCGTGAGCCGCCGGAATCGTCTGGCTGCGCTGCTCACGGGGCCGAGCGTCGGGAGCGCGGTGACCCGCGAGGCGGGCAGCATCGACGTGCACATCGTGAACCACGCGCGAGCCGGCGGCGGGGTGAGGCTGCCGCGGCTCGGCGGTGCGCTCACGATGCGTCGCCGCATCGCGGGGCTCGCGCTCGCGCTGGTGGCTGGACCACTGCTCACCTGGCTCCTGGCGTCGCTCGGCAGCGTCGACTCGTTCACGACGCACGCGCTCAGCTACCAGCTCCTCGTCGTCACGGTCGCCCTCATCGGTGGGCTGTGGCCCGCGCTCTTCGCTGCCGTGCTCTCGGGGGTCACGCTCGACTTCTTCTTCGTCGCCCCGTTCGGCACGGTCCTCATCACCGAGCCGAGCCACCTCGTCGCGATCGTCCTCTACATCGTCATCGCGACGCTCGTGAGCCTCGTCGTCGACCGGGCAGCCAGGAGGGCGCGCGAGGCCAGGAGGGCCGCCGCGGAGTCGCAGCTGCTGCAGACGGTCGCCGGCAGCGTGCTGCGCGGGCAGAGCGCCCTGCAGGCGCTGGTCGAGCGGACCCGGGAGGCGTTCGGGCTCGCGGGCGTGCGACTCGTGGATGCGCGAGGCGATGCCAGCGCGGCTGACCCGCTTGTGCTCGCGAGCTGCGGAGAGCCGGTGCGCGGGAACCGCCACGCGGTCATCCCAGTGATTGCCGGGACGTCGGACGGGGCTGGCGCGCGACTCGAGCTGCACGGGCGCGAGCTCGATGCCTCTGAGCGTCGCCTCCTGACGGTCATCGTCGCCCAGCTCGGTGCGGCTCTGGAGCACAGCGACCTGCGGGACGCGGCAGACGAGGTGGCCCCGCTCGCCGCCTCCGACAAGGTCAGGCGGGCGCTCCTGTCCGCCCTCAGCCACGACCTGAGGCGGCCCCTCGCCTCGGCGACGGCGGCCGTCAGCGGCCTGCGTTCGGCGGGCGAGGAACTCGCGGCAGCCGACCGTGACGAGCTCCTCGAGACCGCGGACGAGAGCCTCGGCACGCTCGCCGCTCTCGTCACCGACCTCCTCGACGTGAGTCGACTGCAGTCCGGGGGGCTCGCGGTGTCGATCATGCCGACCGACCCCGCCGACGTGATCGTGCCCGCGCTCGACGAGCTGCAGCTCGGCCCTGACGACGTGGAGCTGGCGCTCGACTCGAGCGCCGCATCCGTCGCCGCCGATCCGGCGCTCCTGCAGCGGGTCCTCGTGAACCTCCTCGCCAACGCGGTCCGGCACTCGCCACCGAACCGCCGCGTGCGGCTCGCGACGAGCGAGTTCGGCGGGAGCGTGCAGATCAGGGTCATCGACCGGGGGCCTGGAATCCCAGCCGAACGCCGCGACGACGTGTTCGTGCCCTTCCAGCGCCTCGGCGACACCGACAACTCGACGGGCCTCGGGCTCGGCCTCGCCATCTCGAAGGGATTCGTGGAGGGGATGCACGGCACACTGGTGCCGGAGGACACCCCGGGCGGAGGGCTCACGATGGTCGTGACGCTGCCGGTCGCCGGCAACCCGCCCGAGCAGATCCAGGGAGATCGCGCATGAAGATCCTGATCGCCGACGACGACCCGCAGCTGCTGCGCGCACTGCGCATCACCCTCACCGCCAAGGGGTACGAGGTGCTCGTCGCCCGCAACGGAACGGAGGCCGTCTCGATCGCGGCCGAGCGCCGCCCGGACCTGTACCTCCTCGACCTCGGGATGCCCGAGCTCGACGGGCTCGAAGTGATCCAAGCCGTCCGCGGCTGGTCGGACGCGCCGATCCTCGTCGTCTCCGGGCGCAGCGGGGCTGGCGACAAGGTGGATGCGCTCGATGCCGGCGCCGACGACTACGTCACGAAGCCGTTCTCCGTCGACGAGCTGCTCGCGCGCATCCGTGCCCTGTCCCGTCGGGTGCCGCAGGGCGACGCCGAACCCGTCGTCGCGTTTGGCGACGTGTCCGTCGACCTCGCCGCGAAGAGCGTCGTGCGCACGGGAGGGGGCGAGGCGGCGCACGTGCGCCTCACCCCGACGGAGTGGCAGGTGCTCGAGCTGCTCGTGCGCCACGCGGGGAGGCTCGTGACGAGGCAGATGCTGCTCACGAGCATCTGGGGCTCCGAGCATGTCACCGACACTGGATATCTCCGGCTGTACATGTCGCAGCTGCGCAAGAAGCTCGAGCCGGTGCCGTCCGAGCCTCGCCACCTCCTCACCGAGGCCGGCATGGGGTATCGGCTGGTGCTGCGGCCGGACGGCCCCTCGGCCTCGCTGTCCGAGAAGGGCTAGCTGTCCGAGGGGGCCGCTCGGCTCGCCTCCTCAGCGCTGGGGAACTCGATGCCCTCCGCGTCGATATCACCGACATCGTCTGGCCCACCCGTGCCCGGCCGCACATTCACCTTGTCGGTGTCGATGTCGCCGTCGAGGCGCCCGTCGACCTCGTCGACCCGTGCGGTGCCGGTCTCTTGCTTCGCCTGCGTCTCGCTCTCGCTTCCGGGGGAGTAGGCGGTGTCCTTCTCGAGCTGCTCGTCCGTGGAGAGGCTGTCTTCGTGATCGTGCATCTGGTGGCTCATCTCGCGAGCCTGTGGGCTCGTCCTGGGAAGCCGCGGGGGTCCGGATGCGTGGAGCCCGTGAGTCTCGACGCAGATGGCCCGCGTCGCCGGAGCGTCGCGGGCCACAGCATCAACCGGCTGGGTGGCCGGTATCAGTCCTCTTCGGGCTCGAAGGTGGAGGCGTCCGGGTCGTAGCCGACGGCGACTCCGTCGTCGGAGTCGGGAATCGTTCCGTCTTCGCCGAGGCCGTTCGGCTTCTCTTCGCCGTCGGCGTCGTGGGAAATCTTCTGGTCGCTCATCGTTGGCCTTCCGGTCGGGATCTTCCTTGACTGGGCCGACGATAGCGCTCGCGGCTGGGGAGTTTGCGGGACGTGACGCGGCGGGGTGACGTCGGGGAGCGGTGGCTGCTACTCGGAGTCCCAGATCGCCGTCAGCGCGTTCATGATCTCCGTCTGCGACGTGCCTGAGCGCCGTGCTTCCTCGACGGCGGCCCGCAGCTTCGCGGTGACGGCACCGGGCAGTGTCGAGGGCTGGTCCGCGACCCGGGTGCCCGCGGCTCCGCGCGTCACGATCGTGCCCTCAGCCTCGAGCAGCCGGTAGGCCCGCGCCGCGGTGCCGAGGGCGACGCCGAAGTCCCTGGCGGTCTGGCGAACGGTCGGCAGCCGTTCGCCCGCACCGATCCGTCCCGCCAGGATCAGCCCCCGGAAGTGGGCCGCGACCTGCTCCGACGTTCCCTCGCTCATCGTCGTCCCCGACCGGTCCGGTGCGTGAAGCCGACAAGCAGGAGCAGCGTGAGGCCGACGCCGCGGAGCAGGCGGCCGCCCCACGTCAGCACCGGCTCGAAGGCGGCCATGCTCGTGCCCCAGGAGTAGTCGGGCGCGGTCAGCTGCGCTCCGGCCGCGCCTCCCATCCGGAGCGCGCAGCTGCCGAGCACGAAGACGAGGATCCCGATCGAGAACCAGAGGATGCGCGTTGCGAGCGCCCGACGCGCTCGGCTCTCCCACTCGACGCTCTGCGGCTCGAGGAAGGTGCGCGTCGCATTGGCGTGCAGCGCGAACACGGTTGCCGCGACGAGGGCGACCGCCGCGATCGCTGCCGGAACGCCATACGCCCACCCGTAGAAGCGACCCGATGCAGCGGAGAACTGCCCACCCGTCTCGATGACGAACAGCGTGTGGCGGCCGTCCTCGTCCGCGCTCGAGATCGAGCCCGCGAACACCGTCAGGAGGAGGAGCGCAGCGAGAGCCGCGGCAAGGGTCGCGAGCCCGCGACCCGGGGCGTAGGTCCGCAACCCGCGCGGCCCGGAAGGCGGAACCGCAGCGCGAGGCGTGCTGCGAAACAGCGTGAGGATCAGAGCGACCACGATGAGGGTGAGGCTGCCGACGATGAGCTCCCGAGAGAAGTCGTGCCAGCGGAAGTCGAACGGGTCCGAGTTGAGCGTGAGCCAGCCGGGCAGCATGCCCTCGACGAAGGGTGCAAACGCGACGAGAACGGCCAACAGGGCGGCGACGCCGAGGGTCAGGCTGGCCAGCGCATCCGGGCGTGAGCGCAGCAGACCCGGGCTCGCTGCCGGGACGCGCACTCGAGAGCGCACCCACGGGGCGAAGCACAGTCCGAGGGCGAGCACTGCCGCCGGCACGAAGGTGACCAGGTCGAACATCAGGATCAAGAACAGCGGGCTCATCTGCGCCTCCTTTGGCAGTCGTCAACCTCTTGTTACTCTTCCAGGGTACAAGATTTTGTACCTGCTCGGCGGTACAAGTGCTGAGGTTGGAGGCGTCGGCGGTTTGCCTGGGTCAGAGCCCGAGCAGCAAGGAGGCGGCGATGCCGGCCATCACCACGGCGATGATGGCGTCGAGGATGCGCCACGCGGCGGGGCGCGCGAAGACCGGCTGCAGGAGCCTGGCCCCATAGCCCAGGGCTGTGAACCAGACGATGCTGCCGAGAGCCGCCCCCGCGCCGAAGAGCCAGCGCGCATCGCCGTGGGTGTTCGCGACGGACCCGAGCAGGACCACCGTGTCCAGGTAGACGTGCGGGTTCAGCCAGGTGAGTGCGAGCGCCGTGAGCAGCGTCGGGAGCAGGCCGGCCGAGGCGCGTGGTTCGTCTGCATCCAGTGCCTTCGGCCTGAGGGCGCGACGGGCCGCGAGCACCGCGTAGCCGAGGAGGAACGCGGCGCCCCCGATGCGGACCACGGTCGTCAGCCAGGGGAGCGCGGTGAAGACGATGCCGGCGCCCCCGATGCCGAGCAGGATGAGGATCGCGTCGGAGAGGGCGCACACGGCGACTACGGCGAGCACATGTGTGCGGAGCAGTCCCTGGCGCAGCACGAACGCGTTCTGTGCGCCGATCGCGACGATGAGCGACAGGCCGAAGCCGAAGCCAGCGAGCAGGGGGAGCAGGTCCGGGGTCATGGTGTGACCGTATTTGGGTCAACGGCGATGGTCCAGGTCATGTTTCTTGTGAATCATTAGCATTGCTTCATGCCTGATTCCCCGCACGCGTTCGACCCTCAGCGCCTCGCTGCGCTTCGATCCGCCGTCGAGACGGGCACGTTCGAGGCGGCCGCCCGGGAGCTGCGCGTCACGCCCTCGGCGATCAGCCAGCGCATCAAGTCCCTGGAAAGCGAGACCGGGCGCGTGCTGCTCCAACGCAGCAAGCCGGTCGTGCCGACCGAATCGGGCGAGGTCCTCCTCCGCCTCGCGCGGCAGGTGGATGCGCTCGGCAGGGAGGCGTCGAACGTCCTCGGGCGAGTGGGCGGAGCATCCGGCGCCACTTCTGGAGCGGCCGAGGCGCCGCCCTCGCTCGAGCGGCTGCCGATCGCCGTCAACGCCGACTCCCTGGCGACCTGGCTGCTCCCCGCCCTCGCACCTTTGGCCGGGGAGATCGCCTTCGACCTGCACCGAGCCGACGAGGCGCACACCACGGACCTCCTCAGGCGGGGCGCCGTGACCGCCGCGATCACCGCCGACCCGGTCCCCGTGCAGGGCTGCACCTCCGCGCTGCTCGGAGCGATGCGCTACACGCCGATGGCATCGCAGGACTTCGTGGAACGCTGGTTCACGGGGAGCGCTCGGCGCTCGGGAGGGGTGCTCGCGCACGCGCCGGTTGTGGTCTTCGACCGAGCCGACAGGCTCCAGGAGCGCTACCTGCGGGGGATCGGCGTCGACCCGGCAGGCCCGCCCTGCCATTTCGTGCCGTCCTCGGCAGACTTCGTGCGGGCCATTCGCCTCGGCTTCGGGTGGGGCCTGGTTCCGGATCTCCAGGGAGGCGACGACGCCTCGCTCGTCGCGATCGACCCTGGCGCGTCGATCTCGGTGCCCTTGTTCTGGCAGCAATGGCAGCTCCACACGGAAGCCCTCGGCAGGACCGCGTCGGCGGTCTTCGCCGCCGCCGCGCGCAGCCTCTGACCGGGAACGGCTACCAACAGTGCGCTCTCGCCGAGCAGAGTGCAACCCCCAATAAGTTTCTCGGTGTTCATCTAGTCTCAGCCGGGCTCGCATTCTCGCGCGCGCCCGCATCCGCGGCACCAGGAAGGTCCCCATGGGAAGCACATCCGTTCGCACCACTCCTCCTCTCAGATTTCGACGCAAGCAGCTCCTCCTCCTTGCGGGTTCGACGGTCGCCGTCGCGGGTCTCTTCCCGGTCCTTCTCGGATCCCAGTCGGCCCAGGCCATCGGCACGGCGCCCGGTCTCGGCACCGCCGAGAGCTACTCGGTGCTCGGCGGGCAGTCCGTGTCGAACACGGGCCCAAGCGTGCTCGATGGCGACCTCGGAGTGAACCCCGGGACTGCGATCAGCGGGTTCCCGCCCGGCATCGTGCTCGGCGACGTGCACGCCACAGACGCGAACTCGCTGCAGGCCCAGGCCGATGTGACCACCGCGTACAACGCGCTCGAAGGTCAGGCCGCCGACGCGCCCATCAGCGCCGACCTCGGCGGACAGACGCTCACGGCCGGCGTGTACGAGGCTTCGAGCACCGCGGGCATCACCGGAACGCTCTCTCTCGACGCGGAAGGCGACCCCGACGCGGTCTTCATCTTCCAGATCGGCTCCGCGCTGACCACCGCACCCGACAGCACCGTCGCGCTCCTCAACGGCGCACAGGCGTGCAACGTCTTCTGGCAGATCGGCAGCTCCGCCACGCTGGACACCGACACGACCTTCGTCGGCTCGATCCTCGCTCTCACCTCGATCACCGTGAACGAGGGGTCGACCGTCGACGGACGTGCGCTCGCGAGGAACGGCTCGGTCACCCTCGACACGAACACCTTCACCACGAGTGAGTGCACCACCGGAAGCACCGTCACGCCGACGGAGACCGTGACGCCGACGGAGACCGTGACGCCGACGGAGACCGTGACGCCGACGGAGACGACGACGCCGACGGAGACGACGACGCCGACGGAGACGACGACGCCGACCGAGACGACGACGCCGACCGAGACGACGACGCCGACCGAGACGACGACGCCGACCGAGACGACGACGCCGACCGAGACGACGACGCCGACGGAGACCACGACTCCAACCACGACGGTAACGCCAACCACGACGGTGACGCCGACGGAGACGACCACGCCGACGGAGACGACGACGCCGACCGTGACGGTCACGCCGACGGAGACGACGACGCCAACCACGACCGTGACGCCGACGGAGACGACCACGCCGACGGAGACGACGACGCCGACGGAGACGACGACGCCGACGGAGACGACGACGCCGACGGAGACGACGACGCCAACCACGACCGCGACGCCGACGGCGACGACCACGCCGACGGAGACGACGACGGCTACGCCGACCGTGACGGTCACGCCGACAGCATCAGTCACCCCGACGACAACAGCATCGGTCACGCCGACGACGACAGCCCCCGCAGTCATTCCCGTGAAGCCCGGAGCTACCGGCTCGCCTGACCTGGCGACCACCGGTGCCCAGGATGCGGGTCCCTGGCTCATCGGGGGGCTCGCCGTGCTCATCGCCGGCGGCGCGCTGCTGATCGCCAGCCTGCGTCGACGCAACTCGCACGAGGTCTGAGCCCGCGCGGCTGCGACTGAACTGAACTGAGCAGGCCTCGGCAGGTGTCAAATGCACCGGCCGGGGCCTTCTCGGCATCCACCTCTCGTCACCGTGCGTTCATCGCACGGCCCTAGGAGGTCGCAGCAAGGTGCCGCCTAGGCAAGGCACAGGTTCTCCCATCCCAAACCCCGCCGACGAGCGCCCAGCCATCTGGGTGCGCCTTGTAGACCTCGAAGAGCGCGTGCCATGCCTCGGCCTGGGAGGGAGTCATGGCTGGGGCGGTGATGGTCAAGCGTCGACCTTTCGGAGGAGTTCGGCGACGCGGGATCGCTCGCGGACGCCGTCATGGTGTGCGAGGTCTACGAGGAGCAGCCCGAGAGGCAGGGGTGACGGTGGTTTCTCGTCGGCGAGGTGCAAGAGGACATTGGGCCTTTCGGATGGCCGGAGCAGGTACTCGCGGCGGATCGCGGCGGCATCATCTTTGGCGACCCGGGCTTCGAGCTGGCCCGCGGCGGTGATCTCGGCGCGCGGATCACTGAATCCGGATTTGACGATCCGTTCGTCGGCGGCGAGATCGGCGAGGTCGCTGGCAGCCACCTGGAGCTTCAGGGGAGCCTCTTCGCGGATCCAAGCGCCGAGGACGCGGTCCGGATCGGGGCTGTGCATGAGTTCGTTGCGGTAGCGGCGGAGTCGTGCGCGTTCGGATGCCGAGAGCCCTTCAGGGGCATCTCCGGAGAGAATCGCGAGGAGGTTCGCGCGCATCCGGTTTCCCAGCGGGCGAGAGGGTGCGGGGCGGTGTGCGAAGGGCTGGTCGATGAGCCACTGCCTACCCACCTGGCGGGCCGGGATGGTGCCTTGCTCGATGAGCGCGCGCACGCGACGAGGGGACACCCCCTCGCGCTTGGCAAACTCGGCAACGCTCTCTTCTGTCATGTACACAAGCATACCGGCAACGGTATGGATGTGTACATGGGTGCGGCTGCTGGGCGTGCCTAAGCCGCCGCGGCGACCGCGGCGAGCACGACGGGGTCTTCGCATCCGCGTGCGAATCCGCGGATGCGGCGGTCGATGTCACGCTGCAGCACGAACTTCCCGATTCGCTCCGCGACCGGGGCGAGCCACTTCGGCTTGCAGGCGAAGTTGTAGCGCCATACCGCGAGGGTCCGTGCCTCACCGTCGCCCTCGGCGTCCGGGGCGGGTGTGAACCGCCAGCCCCCGCCGAGGCGCTCGAAGAACCAGGAGCCCTTCGTCATCTTCATGCCCACATTCGTCGGTGGGGCGTAGGAGACGTACTCGCTGATCATCCGAAAGCCGAGCCGCTGCACGGTGGCGGTGCGCACCCCCTTCGCGGGGAGTGTCGCCCCGTCGAGGAAGTGCTGGCGCCGGATGAACGGGTCCCAGCGCATCCGCACCTCGCCGGTGGTCTGCGACACGGCGAACGCCGTCGCCGGGTCGACATGGACGATGCAGCGGGACTCGACGACGGGCATGCCCCATCGTGACATGCGCATTCCCGAGAGGCGTCCGCGAGGTTCGACATGATGGGGTGATGGACAGCGCATTCGAGGAACTCATCGCAGAGGCCGAGGCCGCCAGCGTCGACGGCTGGGACTTCTCCTGGCTCGAGGGGCGGGCCAGCGAGGAACGGCCCAGCTGGGGCTACGCGCGCCTCCTCGGCGAGCGGATGGGGACTGCGCAGGCGTCCCTCGACATTCAGACGGGCGGGGGTGAGGTCCTGGCGCTGTCGCCCGTCATGCCGCCGCTGGCCGTCGCGACGGAGTCCTTTCCGCCGAACGTCGCGAAGGCGACCCGGCTGCTGCATCCGAGGGGCGTTGCCGTCGTCGCCGACCTCGACGAGCCGCCGCTGCCGTTCGCAAGCTGCGCCTTCGATCTCGTGACGAGCCGCCACCCTGCGACGGTCTGGTGGGAGGAGATCGCACGCGTGCTGCGCCCCGGCGGCACCTACCTCGCGCAGCACGTCGGCCCCGCCAGCGTCTTCGAGCTCATCGAGTACTTCCTCGGCCCTCAGCCGGAGGCTCGCCTCGAACGGCGCGCTGACGATGAGGCGAGGGCGGCGGTCGCCGCCGGACTCGACATCGTCGACCTCCGCGAAGAGCGGCTCCGCATCGAGATCAGGGATGTCGGGGCAGTCGTCTACCTGCTGCGGAAGGTCATCTGGTGGGTTCCCGGCTTCAGCGTCGACGTCTACCGGGCCCGCCTGCGAGAGCTGCACGACTCCATCCAGCGTGAGGGGGCGTTCGTCGCGCACTCCACTCGACACCTCATCGAGGCGAAGCGGCCCGACTGACCGTCCCGGCTTTGCTCCTGAACCCCGCTCCCCAGGTTCGCGGAGGATCGCGTGCTTGCCTGGGCTGCGAGAACTCCGCAAGCGAACAGGCGGGAGCCACCATGGAAGACAACCGACACAGCGACGCGCGCCTCGGAAGCTCGGCCGCTGGGGACCCCGTTGGAGACCCGGACGAGCTGAGCGCCGGCGAAGAGAAATCCGGTGCCGAGACGGCTGGCGAGAAGGGTGACCTGCTCGGCGCGGTCGGCAAGCTGGCCAACGTGTTCGCGTTCGGGAAGCTCTCGGACGCCTCAGCCGCAGCCTCGACCGCCGACGGGACGCTGCCGACGGACCCCGACGATGACGGGACCGGCGGCACTGGTGGAGCTCGGCGCGCACCCTAGGCGCACTGCGGGCTGGGGATCAGTCGATGACGAAGAGCTTGGCGCCGGTCGCGGTGCTGGAGCGGTGCGCTTCCATGCCGGTGCCGACCTGGTAGCTCTGGCCGGCCTCCAGCGTGACGCGGCGGCCGTCGTCGAGCTCGGTCTCGAGGCTCCCCTCGAGCACGAGGAGCACGTGCCCGCGGGAGCACCAGTGGTCGGCGAGATAGCCCGGCGAGTACTCGACCTGACGGATGCGCGTGTCACCGATCTGCTGCGTTCTCCAGGTGGCGCCGCCGGTCTCGCCGGAGTGCTGCGTCGGCGCTACTGCCGCCCAGTCGGTGGTCGTGAAGGCGTGCCCGATGAGGTCCATCCCCCGACGATAGTTCCCCGGCGAATGCCGGGGAAATCGCCGCGGCTCACACGGAACCGCTGAGCTCCCGGGTGCGCATCGCCTCCGCCGTGATCTCCAGAGAACGGACGCGATCGGCGCTCTCCAGCGAGCCGTGCCCGATGATGAGCTCGTCGGCGCCTGTCGCCTCAGCGAACTCGGTGAGGTAGTCGCGCACCTCCTGGCCGGTTCCCACCGCCGTGTACCGCATCATGTTCGCGATCTGCTGCCCCTGCGGGCTCGCGATGATCTGGTCCATCTGCTCATCGCTGAAGTCCGAGTTCGGCCCGCGGAGCAGGATGCTGCGAAGCCTGGAGCGCCGGGAGCGGGTGAACTGCTCCTGCGCATCCGCCGAGTCGAGGGCCGCGACGACGTTGACGCCCACGATGAGGTGGGGCGCCGCGAGCTGCTCGGAGGGCTGGAACTGCTCGCGGTACAGGGCGACGGCCTGGAACAGCTGGTCCGGGGCGAAGTGCGACGCGAACGCGTACGGCAGGCCGAGCTGCGCGGCGAGCTGCGCGCCGAAGAGGCTCGAGCCGAGGATGTAGAGGGGCACCTCGGTGCCACCGCCCGGCACCGCCTGCACGCCGGGGATGGTCGACTGGCCGCGCAGGAACGCCTGCAGCTCCAGCACATCCTGCGGGAATTCATTGGCGGATGCCGGGGAGCGCCGCAGCGCTCGGAACGTCGCCTGGTCGCTCCCTGGCGCGCGCCCGAGGCCCAGGTCGATGCGGTCCGGGTAGAGCGTCGCGAGGGTGCCGAACTGCTCCGCGATGACCAGCGGGGAGTGGTTCGGGAGCATGACGCCACCCGCGCCCAGCCGGATCGTGGAGGTCTGCGAGGCGATGTGCCCGATGAGCACGCTCGTCGCGCTCGACGCGATCGTCGGCATGTTGTGGTGCTCGGCGTACCAGACGCGACGGTAGCCTGAGCGCTCGGCGGCCTGGGCGAGCTCGACGCTCGCCTGGAAGCTCTCCCTGACGGTCTGGCCAGGGGCGATGGGAGCGAGGTCGAGGATTGAGAGAGGAACAGTCACCTTGGATGCAACCGCCGAGAGGCGTCAGGTGTTCCCGGCGGGTCGGAGGTGTCTCGTCGACCGTGCCTGACCTCCCGCACCGCTCCTCGTCTACTCGTCGCCCGTGTAGAAAGCCGCGGTGCGCGTGGCCGACTCGTGGGCGTCGTCGGGGTCGGCGCCCGCACTCAGATGCGCGATGCACCAGCGGTCGGCCGCGGAGGCGACGAATCGCCTGCCGCCGTCGGAGTCGTTGAAGGCCGACATGGTCGCGTGGACGTTCGCGTCCTCGTCGGCGAGGGCGATGGCCAGGGCGAGGAGAGCTCCGTCCCAGCCGATGCCGGTGGCAGCTGGCCCGTACTGGGCCCAGTGCTCGTTGTCCGCCACGACGTGGCGGAGCGTGAGGCGCGTCCCTTGCCCCGCTGGCTCGAGGGCGAGGCTGACGCGGCTGACGTCGCCGTCGTACTCCCACGTCAGATGCATCAGGGTGTTCGCCTCGCAGCGCTCGATGGTTCCGGAGGTGCCGCTGTCGGTCAGCCGGTACCTGCCGCCCTGCCGGAGCTCGCCTTCGGCGGGCTCGAACCAGCGGGCCAGGCCCTCCAGAGTCGTGCACAGGCCCCAGATGGTCTCTGGTGGATTCGCGAAGTCGCGCTCGAGCGTCACCATGTGGCTCGTGCCATCCCGCGCAACGCTCCGCGTGACGTTCTCGAGGCTGTCGGTCGACGCTCCGGCGGGGGACACCGGTTTCGTTTCCATGCGACCAGCGTGCCCGCGGATGTTGTGGAATCGCGCAGACCCGGGGCGACCCGGGTATCGGCGTCCTGGAATGTCGGTGCCCTGCCCCACAATGAACGGATGCACATCCTCGTCACGTCGCTCGCGCGCGGCTTCGCGCTCGAAGATCGGCGAGGTCCCGCCGATCGCGACGAGGTGTCGGCACCCGTCACCGTTCCCGACGCGATCGCCCTCGCGCAGCTCGTGTCCGAACGTGAGCGGTCTGCGCCGCCATCCGATCCCATCCGGTGGGTGTGGAACAGTCAGGACATCGTGCCGCGACTCCTCGCCCACGGTGTGCGGGTGGGGCGCTGCCACGATCTGCGCCTTGCCGGGCGCATCCTCATCACGGCCGGCTACCTCGACGCTCGATTCGACGTCGCGGATGCCCGTGGGGGCTCGCACCCCGGCGAGGGACTCTTCGACCTCGACGCCGAGAACCCGGGAACGCCCGAGGCGACGCGGCGGCTCTTCGACGCGCAGCTCGCCGGGCTGGAGGCCTCGGATCAGGAGGCCGATCGGAAGGGCGCCCTCGCGTTCCTCGTCGGCGTCGAGAGCGCCGGGGCGCTTGTCGCGGCCGAGCTCCGGGCGGCCGGCATGCCGTTCAGTGTCGAACGCCACGAGGACGTGCTCGTCGAGGCGCTCGGGGCGAGGGGCACGGGCGGCCGACCGGCGAAGCTCGAGGCGGCGGCCTCAGCCGTTCGAGCTGCGCTCGGCGAGGCGACGCTCAACGTCGACTCGCCAAAAGACCTCCTCGCTGCGCTGCGACGGGCGGGGCTCGATGTGGCCAGCACCAGCAAGTGGGAACTCGTCGGCAGGTCGCATCCGGTCGTCGACGCGCTTCTGCACTACAAGCGTCTGCATCGGCTCTTCACGGCCAACGGCTGGGCGTGGCGCGAGGAGTGGATCCACGGTGGCCGGTTCCGCCCCGACTACGTGCCGGGCGGCGTGGTGACCGGGCGCTGGGCGACGAGCGGCGGCGGGGCGATGCAGCTCCCGAAGGAGATCCGCAGCGCCGTGGTCGCCGACCCCGGCTGGAAGCTCGTCGTCGCGGACGCGGCCCAGCTCGAACCGAGGATCCTCGCGGCTATGTCGGGGGACGAGGCCATGGCGCGGGCGGGCGCGCAGCGCGACATGTACGCGGCATTCGTCGACCGCGGCGTCGTGCCGGACCGAGATAGCGCCAAGGTCGCGATGCTCGGGGCCATGTACGGCGCGACGACGGGCCAGAGCGCCGTCCTCCTGCCGGGTCTCGAGCGGGCGTTCCCGCACGCCATGGGGTTTGTCGCCTCTGCGGCGCGTTCCGGTGAGCGGGGGCAGCAGGTGCAGACCTGGCTCGGTCGCACGTCTCCGTGGCCGCCCGCTGAGTTCTCGCCTCGCGACTTCGGCCGCTTCACGCGGAACTTCATCGTGCAGGGCACGGCAGCCGAATGGGCGCTCACGTGGATGGCGGGTATCCGGCAGCGTCTCGCCGCCCTCGGCTCGGGTTCGGGCGACGCGCGGGGCACCGGCTCGGTCGCGGGTGCGCCGCTCGAGCGCACGGCGCACCTCGCCTACTTCCTGCACGACGAGGTGGTCGTGCACGCGCCAGCCGAGCACGCGGAGCGCGCCGCCGCGGAGGTCATCGCGGCCGCCGCAGAGGCAGGGCGCTTCCTTTTCGCCGGCAGCCAGGTCACGTTCCCCGTCGTCGCCCACGTCGTGGACAGCTACGGCGAAGCGAAGTAGGTGCGGCTTCGGCGACTCAGCGACTCGGGCAACGCCGGCTGCTCGCGTGCGCTCAGCGCTTCGGCCAGACCCAGAGCGGCCCGTCGAACTGCAGCTTGCCGCGGATGCTCGTCGCCCCCGCCTCCTTCTCGAGCTCGACGACGTTCGCGTCGTCGCGCAAGCCGTCGACGAGGGGCTGCGAGTGGGTGACGACGATCACCTGCGTCTGCTCCGAGGCTCGCCGGATGAGGCCCGCAAGCGTGGGCAGGAGGCTGGGGTGGAGGCTCGCCTCCGGCTCGTTCAGGACCAGCAGCTCTGGCATGCGCGGCGAGAGGAGCGCCGTCGCGAGGAGGATCATCCGCAGCGTGCCGTCGGACAGCTCCCGGGCATCCAATGGTCTCGCAAGGCCCGGCTGCGACATGACGATCTTCGCCATGCCAGACTCGTCTTCCTCGACGCTCACTCGTGACCCCGGGAAAGCAGCACCGATGGCATCGTTGAAGGCCCCCGCCTGGCCGATTCGCTGCACCGTCGCGAGCGCGGCTGGAAGACGCGAGCCGTCGTCGGGGAGCACCGGGGTGAACGTGGCAGGGCTCGGCAGCCGAGCGGGAGCCGCCCCGTCGGTGCGGAGGTAGTCGAGAAAGCGCCAACCGCGGGCCGACTCGCGCAGCGCGTATAGCTCGGGTGCTGTTGAGGGGTCGGCGAGTGTTGCGAGCATCGACTCGGCCTCGCGCACGCTCCACTCGGCCTGCACGAGCTTGAAGTCGGCGTCTCTCACGCGCACCGAGTTGGCGCGGCGTTCGACGAGTGTCGTCGAGGGGCGCAGCAGCTCGCTCGCCCAGACGAGCTCGCTCTTGACCACCGGGTCGAAGGGGAAATCGGAGATGATCGGGATGCCGAGGTCGATCGCGAAGTTCTGGACCTGCTCCGGCGAGGGCATACCGAGGTCGGTCGCGAAGGACACCCCGGAGGTGCGCAGGCCGAGCTTGAGGGTGACGGGCTCGCCGCGGGATCGCTTGCCGGCGTGGATGACCGCCCGGAGACCGCCCTCCATCGCGAGCGACGAGAGGGCCCCCTCGCGGATGATGTCGTGCAGCAGCCGCAGCGCTCGGTAGAGGTTGGACTTGCCGCTGCCGTTCGCCCCCGTGATGACGTTCAAGCGCTCGAGCCCGAGCGTGACGCTCTTGATGGACCGGTAGTTCTCGATGGCGAGGAGTTCAAGCATGCTCACACGCTAGGGGGTGCCTCCGACATCGCCGCTGGAGCGTGCAGTCGCGCCCTGCACATGCAGCAAGCGCGGCACCGCCTCCGGAGAGGCAGTGCCGCGCTTGTCCGCTGCGCGCTGGCCGTCTACTTGACCTGGCGGATGAGCTTCTTGTTCACGAACTCCTCGATGCCGAGCGAGCCGAGCTCGCGGCCGAAGCCGGAGCGCTTCACTCCGCCGAAGGGCAGCTCGGGGCTGTCGAGCCCGACGCCATTGATGTAGACCATGCCGGCTTCGATGGCGTCGGCGACGCGCTGCGCCTGCGCCTGGTCGGTCGTGAAGAGGTACGAGCCCAGACCGAAGGGCGTCGCGTTCGCGAGCTCGATGGCCTCCTCTTCGCTGCCGACCTTGTAGAGGGCGGCGACGGGGCCGAAGAACTCTTCCGTGTAGGCGTCGTTGTCGGGGGTGACGCCGGCGAGCACGGTCGACTCGAAGAAGTTGCCGTCGTGGCCACCGCCTGCGAGGAGCTGCGCGCCCTGGGCGACAGCCCGCTCGACCTGCTCGGCGAGGTTCTTCGTGGCCGGGGCAGAGGAGAGCGGGCCGAGCTCCGAGTCGTCCTTCGTCGGGTCGACGGGAGCGACCGAGGTCATCGCGGCCGTGAACTTCTCCGCGAACTCGTCGTAGAGCGAGTCGATGACGATCATGCGCTTCGCGCCGTTGCAGGCCTGCCCGGAGTTGTCGAGGCGCGCGGCGACCGCGGCTTCGACGGCCTCGTCGACGCTGTCGGTGCTGAGCAGGATGAACGGGTCGGACCCGCCGAGCTCGAGGACGACCTTCTTGAGGTGGCGGCCGGCGATCTCGGCGACCGCTGCGCCCGCGCGCTCCGAGCCGGTCAGCGAGACGCCGTGGATGCGGTCGTCGGCGATGATGTCGGCGATCTGCTCGTTGGTGGCGAAGATGTTGACGTAGGCGCCCTCGGGGAACCCGGCGTCGGCGAAGATCTGCTGGAGCGCTGTCGCCGACTCGGGGCACTGGCCGGCGTGCTTCAGCAGGATCGGGTTGCCGAGCACGAGGTTCGGGCCGGCGAAGCGAGCGACCTGGTAGAACGGGAAGTTCCAGGGCATGATGCCGAGGAGGGGCCCGATCGCCGAGCGGCGGATGAGGGCGGTGCCTTCGCCTCCGAGCAGCTCGATCGGAGCGTCCTTCAGGAAGTTCTCCGCGTTGTCGGCGTAGTACTGCAGGATGTCGGCGCTGAAGTCGACCTCGCCGTAGGACTGCTCGATGGGCTTGCCCATCTCCCTCGTGATGATCTCGGCGAGGGCCTCGCGGCGCTCGCGGTGCAGCTCGGCCGCGCGACTCATGAGGGCGGCGCGCTCTGCGACGGTGCTCGGCTTCGACCAGGTCCGGTAGGCACCGTCGAGGCTCTGCAGGGCGGTCTCGATGCCCTCGGATGTGACGAGCGGGAATTCCTGTCCCTGCTCGCCGGTGGCTGGGTTCACGACTACGTAGGTGCTCAAACTCACTCCAGACATTGGATGCGTGCGCGCAGCATCGCGCGATTGGGTGAAGCCTAGGAGATGGGGCCTTGGAAACCCAGGGTTCGGGCCGATTTAACTGAATATCGTTTATTTACAAGGTGCCTCTCCGGCGATGCGGCTCTAGGCTCTGGAGCGGCGGGATTCGCCCGCAGGCAGGGGATGGCATGAGCGAGCAGTCATACGACGATGTCCAGTTCTTCCGTGCGTTCAAGCGGTTCCTCGAACGCGTCAACGAGACGCCGGCCGAGGTCCAAATCGTGCGCACGCCCTTCGGTGGCGAGCTGAGCGATTTCCTCGGCGCCGACGCCGAGGCGCTCCCGGTTGTCGTCGAGGAGTTCGCGAGCTACCGGATCGTCGACGCGGATATCGCGCTCGAGGAGATCGCAGGCCGCGACGAAGCGAGGCTCGTCGGTGTCGCCGGTGGCTCCGCTCACGCGCACGCCGGCCTCGCGGAGCTCATCTCGAGCCCGCACATGCCGTTCAGGTCGGGGCCCGCCGAGTTCACCGAGAAGGCGACGGGGCCCAAGGCAACACGACAGGTCGTGAGCTTCGGTGCACGACTCTTCACCTACCGTGGCGCCCGAGTTGTCGTCATGCAGCGCGCATCCCGCCCCGACATGGGCCGACCTCAGGGGCAGCTCGAGGTGCTCACCGCCGCAGACCCCTCGCTCGTCTCAGATCTCCTCGGCGAGGTTCGTGCCCTCATGATCGAGCGCAGCGTGCTGCGCGGCAAGGTGCTCGCGTTCGAGAACAGCGACTACAGGATGGACGCTGGCGCGTCCTTCCTGGAGCGCCCGAACGTCGCCGAGACCGACGTGATCCTGCCGTACGGCGTCCTCGAATCAGTGGTGGCGCACGTGATCGAGATCGGGCGGCAGCGTGAGGTCCTGCTCGCCGCAGGCCAGCATCTGAAGCGGGGCGTGCTGCTCTACGGCCCACCTGGGACCGGGAAGACGCTCACGGTCAGGCATCTCCTGAGTCGGACGGAGGGGGTGACGGCCGTGCTGCTGACCGGGTCGAGCATCCAGCACATCAGCGCGGCCGCCGAGCTGGCCCGCACCCTGCAGCCGTCGATCGTGGTGCTCGAGGACATAGACCTCGTTGCCATGGAACGCCACGCGTCCCCGCAGCCGCTGCTCTTCGAGGTGCTCGACGCGCTTGATGGTCTCGACGGCGATGCCGACGTCGCCTTCATCATGACCACCAACCGGGTGCAGGTGCTCGAGCGCGCCCTCGTCTCACGTCCCGGCCGAGTCGACCTGGCCGTGGAGATCGCGCTGCCAGGCGGGCCGGAGCGCTACCGTCTGCTCGAGAAGTACGCCGCGGGCCTGCCGTTCAGCGACGAAGCGCTCATGGAGGCGTCGGGTCGTGCCGAGCAGACCACCGGTTCGTTCGCCAAGGAGCTCATCCGCCGTGCGGTGCTCGCGGCGGCACGGCATGGCGTCGAGCCGGACGATGAGATCCTGCTGTCCGAGCTCGACGAGCTGATGTCCGCGCAGTCCGCGCTCACGAGGCGCCTCCTCGGCGAAGGCACGGAGTCGGAGCCTGAGGACGGCGAGGGCCTCCGGCAGGACGTCACGGCCTATGACGGGCAGCCTCCGCTGTCATCGGGCACCGGTCCGGTCCGGTACTCCGGGTCCTACGTCCCGCTTGGCGGGGCGCATGTCTCCGGCTGGACTGCGTACGTGCCGGCCTCGGACGCGGTCTACCCGCCTGGTGCAGGTGCCTCGGCGACCGAGGAGGAACCCTCGAGCGGCGACGGGGAGGTGCTCAGTTGACGACTGCCAGCCAGCGCTCCGACGAGAAGGTGCGGGTCGAAGCGCCGCCCGGGTCGCTCGGCGGGCGTGAGCCGCGGCTGAAGTCGCGCAGCCTGATGCGCCAGCCGTCTGCTGTGCGGACGAAGGTGTCGATGTAGTCGCCGCTCGCCGTCGTGCCGTCCGTTCGGACGAGGAGGAACTTCGACCAGGACTTGATGGTGTCGGCGTCGACCCGATGGAGGATGGTGTCGGTGGTGTAGTGCGGGTGGTACGGCTGCACGGTGTTGATGACGCGGGCGAGCGCCTCGTCACCGCGCACCGCGTTCGGGCCCGCGCCGAAGGAGAAGTCCTCCGTGAACACCTTCCGCAGGTGATCCCAGTCGCGGTTGTCGATGAGCTGCCCGTAGCGGGCGAGCACGTCGAGGACCTCGGCGGCGTCGGCGGCAGGCACTTGCGCTGCCACGGCGCTCGGGCTCTGCGCTGTCATCGCGCCGACTCGAAGCTCGCGAAGGACTCTGCGCCCTCGGCCGAGTACTGCCCGCTCGGGCGCTCGCGGTTTCGCTCCGTGATGCGGCGGCTCGCGATGACCCACGTGCCGTCGCGTTGCTCGAGGGTGTCGAGGTAGTCGCCGCCTGCGGCGGACGCGTCGTAGGTCACGAGCACGTAGCGACTCCAGGCGACGGCCGACCCGGCGGTCTCGCCAGCCCGGATGACCGTGTTGATGGTGTGGTGGGAGGGCAGGTGCCCGCCGAGCGAGGCCGCGAGCTGCTCCTCGAAGGCTCGCGCTCCTGATGCGCCAGTGAACTCGCCAGCAGGGCTCTCGATGCGCGCATCCGGAGTGAAGACCGAGTCGAGCAGGGCCCATTCGCCGTTGTCGACGAAGTGCCCGTAGAGCGCGAGGGTCTGCTGGATGCCCCAGCGGTCGTCGGCGGTGAGTGTGGTCACGTTCAGCCCCATTTCGTTTCCGTTCAGGAACAGTCTCACCACCCACCGACATCCGCGTGCTCTCCGCGGTCGCGGGACTTCCGCGGGCGTCACGAGCGGAAATCTCAGAAAAAAATTGCGAGCGGTGGCGATGTCTGTTGTTTCCGCACCGGGGCGCATCCATTTTTGCTAGTTTGTTGAACTAGTTTCATGGCGTCGACGGCGCCACCACGAGGAGGACCATGGCGCACAAGCCCGCTGAGCGCTCGTCCGGGTACTGGTACCCGACCGGCGGAGAGCATGCGACCTCGGTCGACGTGCTCAACCTTCTGCGTGACTACCGCGAAGCGGAGGCGAAGATGCGAGCGCGGACGCGCTCGTCGATGCGCATGAACGAGAACGACCTGCTCGCGCTTCGCTTTCTGCTCCAGCAGCAGCGTCAGGGCAAGGTCGTCGTGCAGAAGGACCTGGGGGAGCGGCTCAAGATCTCCTCCGCGTCCGTGACCGGCCTCGTCGATCGCCTCGTGAAGAGCGGCCACGTCGAGCGGCGGCCGCACCCCACCGATCGGCGGGCCTCGATCATCGCGTCGACTGCGGAGTCCGACCGTGAGGTGCGGGAGACGCTCGGCCTCATGCACCAGCGCATGATCGCGGTCGTCGACTCGCTGACGACCGAGGAGCTCGACGGGGTGGCGAAGTTCCTCTCTGGCATGGTCGGGTCGGTTGAGGCAGCCGAGCCGCAGGGCACTTCGCAGCACTAGTGGGTGCCTCCTCGAGAGTCAACCCCCGACTTTCACTTTATTTAGTTAAATAAGCTACATATGTGCTCAAACAACGACGCAGGCTCAACCGCAATGCAGTAGCGGCCGCTCGACGACGGGCAGAAGATCGCTACTGGGACGTCTACCAGCGCACCATCATGCCGGGGGAGCTTCTTGCCCTCTGCTTCGTGGGTGCCACCATCTCGATCGGAATCGCGGTCTCGTTCTTCGCCTTCCTTCCCTGGTAGCGCGAGCGGCCACCTGCATGGTCGCCACAATGCCCTCGAAGTGTCAGCCGATGGGTGCGAGGCTCTTCGGTGCGCATCCATCTCCGGATGCCGTGGCGCAGAGGAGCGACATGAGCGACCCCACTTCGATGACCGGCCTCGAGCAGCTGAGGGCTCACCTCGCGAACGGCGCGGAGATCGCTCCGATCGCGCAGCACTTCGGCATGACCGTCGTGAGCTTCGCCGAGGGCGAGGTGATCTTCGAGGGTGTGCCCGACCGGTCGCACTACAACCCCATCGGGACCGTGCACGGCGGGTTCGCGGCCACGCTCCTCGACTCGGCGTGCGGCACGGCAGTGCACACGACGCTCCGGCCGGGGCAGGCCTACACGTCCCTCGAGATCAAGGTCAGCTTCCTGCGCCCGATGACCGTGGAGACGGGCCCCGTCCGGGTGCGCGGTCGCGTCGTGAAGTCAGGGGCGAGGGCGGCGTTCGTCGAAGCCGAGCTCAGGGACTCCGCCGACGTGCTCCTCGCCACGGCGACCAGCACGTGCGCGATCTTCCCAGCGCGCTGACCCGGTCTCCTGGGTCGCGCTTCTCCACAGCTTCGCATCTCGATCGCGCCCCGAAACGAGCACAGGATAGAATCGGCTCCCGTGACCGGAACGAATCTCCTCGGCATCCCCGAGACGCGCCTTGCGGCTGAGCCAGAGGTCGTCGACGACCTGTCCAACCTGCCCCACGACCAGGCGGCGCTTGCGGCCATCGTCGAGAAGCACCCGGCCTCATCGCTGGCGTGGGCGACCCTCGCAGACGCCGCGCACGCCGACGGCAACACGATCGGCGCGTACGCCTACGCACGCGTCGGCTACCACCGGGGGCTCGACGCCCTTCGCAAGGCCGGGTGGCGAGGCCAGGGCCCCGTGCCGTGGTCGCACGACCCCAACAAGGGAGTCCTGCGCGCGTTCTACGCGCTCCGACGAAGCGCAGCAGAGATCGGCGAGGAGGGCGAGCCCGAGCGCCTCGCCAGCCTGCTCCACGACGCCGACCCGCAGGCGATCACCGAGATCGAGCGGATGCACGCGGCGAGCTAGCGGCGCACCCGCACCAGCAGACAAGCAGGAAACAAGGCAGGGCCGCCGAGTCGGTCCGCCGACCGCGCGGCTCACGCCACGCACACGACAGGCGCGAGCTGCGCCGATCCGACAGAACAGGGGCGACACATGCCAGGCGTAGCAATCATCGGCGGCCAGTGGGGCGACGAAGGCAAGGGCAAGGCAACCGACCTCCTCGGCGACCGTATCGACTACGTCGTGAAGTTCAACGGCGGCAACAACGCCGGCCACACGGTCGTGATCGGCAACGAGAAGTACGCGCTGCACCTGCTGCCCTCCGGGATCCTCACCCCAGGCGTGACCCCCGTCATCGGCAACGGTGTCGTCATCGACCTCGATGTGCTCTTCCACGAGATCGACCACCTCGAGGCGCGCGGCGTCGACACCTCGAAGCTGCGCGTCTCCGCGAACGCTCACCTCATCACCGGGTACCACACCACGCTCGACAAGGTCACCGAGCGGTTCCTCGGCAAGCGCCAGATCGGCACCACGGGGCGCGGCATCGGCCCCGCCTACGCCGACAAGATCAACCGCATCGGCATCCGCGTGCAGGACCTCTTCGACGAGAACATCCTGCGCCAGAAGGTCGAAGCAGCGCTCTTCGGCAAGAACCACCTCCTTGTGAAGGTCTACAACCGCCGCGCGATCACGGTCAACGAGATCGTCGACGCGCTCCTCCTCCACGCCGAGCGCCTCCGTCCCATGGTCGGCGACACCTCGCTCGAGCTCTACGACGCCCTCAACGCGGGCCGCAACGTCGTCTTCGAGGGCGGCCAGGCGACCATGCTCGACGTCGACCACGGCACCTACCCGTACGTGACCTCCTCGTCCTCGACCGCGGGAGGCGCATCCACGGGCGCCGGTGTCGGCCCGACCCAGATCAACCGCATCATCGGCATCGTCAAGGCCTACATCACGCGCGTCGGAGCCGGCCCCTTCCCGACCGAGCTGTTCGACGAGTGGGGTGAGCTGCTCCGCACTCGCGGCGGCGAGTTCGGCACCACCACCGGACGCCCGCGCCGCACCGGCTGGTACGACGTTCCCGTCGCCCGCTACACGGCCCGCATCAACGGGGTCACCGACTTCGTCATGACGAAGCTCGACGTGCTCAGCGGCATCGAGCGCATCCCCGTCTGCGTCGCCTACGACGTCGACGGCGTCCGCTTCGACGAGATGCCCGTCTCGCAGTCGGACATCCACCACGCGAAGCCCATCTACGAGTACTTCGACGGCTGGACCGAGGACCTCTCCGGATGCCGCACCTTCGAGGAGCTGCCCGAGAACGCGCAGCTCTACGTGCAGGCGCTCGAGCGCCTCTCCGGTGCCCGCATCTCCGCGATCGGCGTCGGTCCGAAGCGTGACGAGATCATCCAGATCCACGACCTCATCGACTGACCGCGGGCCTCGCCGCCGGGCAGGTGTGCGGGCAAGCGCTCAACGCCTGAGACAATCGACGACGTGAATAGCGCCCCCGCAGCCCTGACCGTCCTCCCAGACCCCCAGTTCGTGATGGTCGGCGATGGTCACCGCATCGCCACGTACACGTGGGGAGATGTGGACGCGACGACGGTGATCGTCGTGCACGGCTTCGCGTCGAGCACGAAGGACAACTGGGTGGCGACGGGCTGGGTGCGCGACCTGCTGCGCGCCGGCTACCGCGTGCTCGGCCTCGACCAGCGCGGGCACGGGCAGAGCGACAAGCCCTACGAGGGTCGCGACTACGACATCCGCACGCTGGCCTCCGACGTCGAGGCCGTGCTCGACGCCTACCTCGTCGACACCGCGCTGTACGTCGGCTACTCGCTCGGCGCGCGCGTCGGCTGGGAGGTCGCACAGGACTTCGCGGACCGCATCCCGCGGGTCGTGCTCGGGGGAGTCCCGGACGGCGTGCCGCTCGGGCGCCTCGACATCGATCAGGTGCGCGAGCTCATCGACCACGGCACCCCGGTGCAGGACCCGGTGACGCAGAACTACCTCGCCCTCACGGAGCGCGTCGGAGGCAACGACCTGCGGGCACTGCTCGCGATCGCGGAAGGGATGCGCGCATCCGGCAAGGCCGACCCCGACCTCGGTCGTGTGCCGCAGCAGCCGGTGCTCTTCGCGACCGGATCCCGCGACGGCATCATCGAGGGGTCCAAGGCGCTCTCCGCGGCGACGCCCAAGGCCCGCTTCTTCGAGATCCCGGACCGCCACCATTTCAACGCTCCGGGCTCGCGTGACTTCCGTGCCGCAGCGCTGGCCTTCCTCGCCGAGGAAGGCCAGCAGGGCTAGCGGATCCCGGTGGGTGGCGACTGGGTGGCGTTCGGGAGCGCCGGGCAAGATGCTTCCATGTCGTCCAGAACATTCGAACGCCACTCTCGCGGACACGGCGGGGCCATCCCGTGGATCGTCGTCGTCCCCTTCGCCGTCTCCGGGGTCATCCACCTCGTGAAGCCCGCCGTCTTCGAGCCGATCATCCCCAAACCGCTGCGGGGGCGCAGCCGCGAGCTGGTGGTCGCGTCCGGCGTCGCCGAGCTGGCGTGCGCGGCGGGGCTCGTGCGCCCGTCGACACGGTCGATCTCGGGGCTCGCGAGCGCGGCCGTGCTGCTCGCGGTCTGGCCCGCCAACGCCCAGATGAGCGTCGACCTGGGCCGCCGGGCGTGGCGGAAGCGCACCGCCTCGTCGGTCGTCGCGTTTGTCGTCTCCGTTGCTCGCCTGCCGCTGCAGCTCCCGCTCATGAGGGCCGCGCTGGGCTCCGGGAGCTAGCCTTTCCGAATGAGCATCGAGTCGAAGGACGATCAGGTTCGGACGACCTCCGAGCAGCGGGAGATCGAGCGGAAGTACGACATTCCCGAGGGGGCGGGGGAGCCCGAGTTCTCGAAGCTCGGCGCGGGGCTCCGGGCAGGGGAGCCGGTCACGGAGACCCTCGTCGCCGAGTATGTCGACACTCCCGAGCTGGCGATCCTCGACGCCCGCTGCGTGCTGCGTCGCCGCACGGGTGGCGACGACGAGGGGTGGCATCTGAAGCGTCCGCGCAGCGGCGACGAGCGCATCGAGGTCCACGCTCCCGTGGGTGCCCCGCGGCGGATCCCACCGGAGCTGCGCGCCGAGTTCGCGGAGATCATCGGCGACCGCCCCGTGCTTCCGCTCGTGGAGCTCACGACGACGCGCACGACCACTGAGGTGCGTGGTGGCGGCGCGTGGTCGGCCGGCGGGGCGCGGGATGACGACGACGCGCTCGCCGCGCTCATCTGCGACGACGTCGTGCACGCCAGGGTCGTTCGCATCGGCGAGGAGCGCACGCTCGAATGGCGGGAGTTCGAGGTCGAGCTGGCGGACGGCGCATCGACCCGGGTCTTCGACGAGATCGAGGCGGTGCTCTTCGACGCCGGCCTCACCCCGTCCATCCACCGCTCCAAGCTCGTTCGCAGTCTCGAGGGCGTCCAGCCCGCGCAGGCGCCGACGGGGCAGGGGTCGGCTGGCGACGCGGTCATCTTCGCGATCGCATCCCGGTTCGGGGAGTTCCAGGAGCAGGAGGCCGCGGCCCGCGTGGATGCGCCGGACGCGGTGCACCAGGCGAGGGTCGCGCTGCGCAGGCTGCGGAGCCTCCTCAAGGTCTTCGGCACCCTGTTCGAGGCCGATGCGGTCGCGTCCCTCGCTGGGGAGCTCAGGTGGGCTGGGGGCGTGCTCGGGGCTCCCCGCGACGCGGAGGTCCTCCGCGAGCTCGTGCTCGCCGAACTCGACTCGGTGGGACACCTCGAGGCGGGCGAGGAGGCCGTCGACATCGCCAGAGCACGCATCGAGGCGCTCATCGCCGACCGGCACGCAGCCGCCCTCGCGTCCTTCCGGACGGAACTCGATGGGGAGCGCTGGGACGCGCTGCACGACAGCCTCGTCTCGTTCGTCACCGCGCCCCCGTTCGCCGGGCTCGCCGCCGGGCGCGCCCTCGGCACCATGCGGAGCCTGACCCGCACAGCGATCGCCACGGTCGAGAAGCGGACGGAACGCGCCCGCAAGAAGCCGAAGAAGCTCGAACGCTGGCACGACGTGCGCAAGGCCGCGAAGTCGGTCCGCTACGGCTACGAGGCCATCGACGAGCTGCCGGACGCGACGGCGAAGAAGCAGCGCAAGGAGTGGAAGCGCCTCGCGCAGGCCTTCGGCGAGCTGCAGGACTCGTCGATGCTCGACGAGGAGCTCGGCGTGCTGGGCGAGCAGCTCGGGCTGTCTGCGCAGGAGGAAGAGCGCGGAGAGACGGGTGCAGCGGACCGCGATGCTGCCGCCGTGCTCGGGGAGCTCCGGGCCCGCATTCGCGCCCGCCAGAACGACGCGCTGCGAGTAGCCCGCGACGCCCTCGACGACCTGGCCTGACCGGCCGGCGAGATCTGCACGGCCCGGTCAGGCGGTGGTGCCAGGATCGGCGCATGCACATCGATCTCTCGGGCCGAACGGCCCTCGTCACGGGTTCCACGCAGGGCATCGGCCTTGCCATCGCCGCGGATCTCGCCGCCGCGGGCGCGCACGTCATCGTGAACGGGCGCGGAGCCGCCAGCGTGGAGTCGGCCGTCGCCGAGCTGCGCGGGCGCCTGCCAGGAACGACGATCGAGGGGGTGCCCGCTGACCTCGCGACGGCGGAGGGCGCGGCCGTCGTCCGCTCAGCGTTCCCTGACCTCGACATCCTCGCCAACAACCTCGGCATCTACGGCAGCACGCCCGCTTTCGAGATCAGCGACGAGGAGTGGCTGCGCTACTTCGAGGTGAACGTGCTGTCGGCCGCCCGTCTCATGCGCGAGTACCTCCCGGGCATGACGTCGCGGGGCTGGGGGCGGGTCATCTCCATCGCGAGCGACTCAGCCGTCGTGATTCCCGAGGAGATGATCCACTACGGAATGACCAAGACGGCGCTGCTCGCGGTCTCGCGCGGCTACGCGAAGGCGGTCAAGGGCACAGGGGTCACCGTCAACGCCGTCATCGCGGGGCCGACGCATACCGGCGGGGTCGAGGCGTTCGTGGCCGAGCTCGTGGGCGACGACCTCGCCTGGGATGACGCGCAGCGGGAGTTCATGCGACGGCACCGGCCGCAGTCGCTCATCGAGCGTCTCATCGAGCCGGAGGAGATCGCGCACCTGGTCACCTACCTGGCATCGCCGCTGGCCTCGGCGACGACCGGAGGCGCCCTGCGCGTCGACGGCGGCTACGTCGATTCGATCCTGCCGTGAGCGTTGAGCACAGCCTCGACGTCGGCGACGTCGGTGAGGTGTGGACGTCGCTCGTCGCAGCCACGACGGAGCGCACGCCGTTCACGCTCGGCTACCTCGGCACCGTGGCGTCGAGCGGCGAGCCCCGCGTCCGTGCCGTGATCCTGAGAGCCGTGGATGAGCGGCGCGGCGTCGTGGCGTTCGCGACGGACAGTCGGACGGCGAAGATCGGGGAGCTGAGCCTGGACGCGCGAGCGGCCCTCACGTTCTACGATCCGGATCGCGACGTGCAGCTGCGCCTGGACGGCCGCGCGGAGATCGTCACCGACACTGTCGTCCGACGCGAGATCTGGGAAGGGCTCGCGGCGGGGTCGAAGCGGCTCTACGACACGCCTGAGGTGCCCGGGACTCGGCTGGCCGATGGGGTCTCCGACGGGCTGGGGACGGGCGATGGGGCTGCGTTCGAGCGCTTCGCGTGGGTCCGGGTCACGGTCGACGCGATCGACGCAGTCGACCTCTCCGGCGCTGAGCACATCCGCTGCCGCCACACACGAGGAGTCGACTCCTGGGCAAGCGAGCGGCTGGTTCCCTAGGCGCGCTACTGCATGGGCGCGTTCAGGTTCGACGCCCAGGTTCGTATCGCTGAGCGCTCGTTCTCGTCGCACACGTACCCGTAGCCGGTCGTCGTGTCGCCGTTCGTGAGCGACCACTCACCGTAGTAGGTCAACGCGTAGCAGTCGGCCATGACTTCGGCACTGCCCTGGAAGAGGCCCTGCGCGAGCAGCTCGTTGTACTCGCCGCGATACTCGAAGACGCTGGCGTTGTCGGCACGCTGGTAGACGTGGGCCAGCTCGTGCACGACGGTGAACTTGCTCGACCACTCGCCGAGCTCGCTCTCCGGGAGCAGATGCACGGTGAGCGAGTCTTCCTTCGTGATGCACCCTGTCGTGCGCCAGTCCTCCCGATCGTCGGCCGTGCACGCGGTTGCCGCATCCCACTGAACGTCGACGAACCCTTTGCCTGCCGTGTCCACGATGCTCTCCGTGACCAGGCCGCTGGCGTTCACGCGCCGGGCTTGAGCCTCCGCGACGCTGACCTCGAGGCCCTCGCGGAAGGTCTTCGCCTGCGCTGCGAGCGTCTGCGCGGTGTACTCGAGCAGGTTCGGATCAGCCATCTTCTCGTCCTGCCGGAACAACCATTCGAAGTCAGCGACGAGCCAGGCGACGGGCGACTCTTCGAACTCGAGGGAGAGCTCGTCGATCTTGGCGCGTTCGTCCGCATAGAGCGCACGCTGGGTGTCGATCTCGGAATCTGCCGTGGGGGCGGCATCGGGTGTCGCCACGCCGGAGGGGCCGCCTGTCTCATCACCCCCGGAAAAGAGCAGCGCGCCGAAACCGGCGAAGACGATGACGGCCACGATGGCCACGACGGCCAGGCATCCGCACCCGGCGAGCCAGCCGCCGACTCCGCGGCTTCGGCGAGGCACGTGCGGTGCTGTCGCCGGTGCGAGTGCTGGACCTGCTGCTGACGCGGCTGGTTGGCGACCGGGCGCTCGTCCGGTCGACAGCGTCGGGTTGACGCCTCGGATCCAGCGGATGAGCTCAGGGGAAGCGGCTGGGTTCGCGGCGATGAGCCCATGGAGGTCCCAGCGCTGGGCGGCGAGATCGACGAGCACCTGCAGCGGTGTGCTCGGATCGCAGGCGATCGCGTGCGCTGCCCGTGGCTGCCGGTCGTTCATCCGCTCCCCGTGATGTCCTGGCTCCCCGCCCGGGGGAGATGCGGTGCTGTCTGCTGCAGGAGGGGACTCTCCTGCGGCGATTCTGGCACCGGTCCAGCGTAGTCCGCGGTGCGTTGCTGCCTGCTGCACCGCGTCCGGCTGTCCGAGAGTCGACGATCTGTGTCGCTCGATGGACTCTTGGGCAACGCAGCGCGAGCAGCTAGGCGAGGGCGGCGTCGATGGCGTCGGCCGAGAGCACGTGGTCGATGGCGAGGGCGCTGGCGCCGAGGATCGCGGCGTCGCCTCGCGCCCGCGACGCCACGACCCGGAGGTGCTGGGTCGCGAGCGGCAGGGAGCGCGAGTAGACGACTTCGCGGATGCCGGCCATGAGCTGCTCGCCCGCCTCCGCGATGCTCCCGCCGATGACGATCATCGACGGGTTGAGCATGCTGACGCAGGCGGCGAGCACGGTGCCGACGTCGCGGCCGGCCTGACGGAGGGCCCGGGCTGCGCTCAGGTCTCCCGAGCGCACGAGCGCCACGATCTGCCCGCTGCCCGACACCTCGATGCCCTCCTCGCGGAGTCTTCTGGCTATTGCGTCGCTCCCGGCGACGGCTTCGAGGCAGCCGAGGTTGCCGCACCTGCAGGGGATGCTCTCGGCGCCGGGCACGGCGATGTGCCCGATGTCGCCTGCGGCGCCTCTGGCGCCGCGTCGCAGCGAGCCGTCCGCGATGATGCCGGAGCCGATGCCGGTCGCGACCTTGACGAAGAGCAGGTCGGAGACCTCGGGCCACTCGCTCCGGTGCTCGCCGAGGGCCATGATGTTGACGTCGTTGTCGACCAGCACAGGAGCGTCGAAGTGGGCGCCGAGCCTGCCGGCGACGTCGGCGTCGTCCCAGCCGGGCATGATGGGCGGGTTGATGGGGCGGCCGGAGCTGAACTCGACGGGGCCGGGGAGGCCGACGCCGACGCTCACGAGCTCGCGGCGCCCGCGGTTCGACGCGGCGAGCATCTCGTCGCCCTTCTTGCACACCCAGGCCAGCACCGCGTCCGGCCCGAGGTCGATGGGCAGCTTGTCCTCCGAGTCGGCGATGATGTTCGAGGCGAGGTCGGTGAGGGCCATTCTCGCGTGGGTCGCGCCGAGGTCGACGGCGAGGACAACCCTGCTCTCGGGGGAGAAGGCGAAGACGGCGGGGGGCCTGCCGCCCGTCGAGTGCGCTTCGCCGACGGTCACGATGAGGCCAGCCGTCATGAGCATGTCGATGCGGGTCGCGACCGTGGAGCGGGCCTGGCCGGTGACGGATGCGAGTTCAGCGCGCGTTCGGGGGGCGCCGTCGCGGAGCATCTGGAAGAGCTCTCCGGGGCCAGGCTGGCGCGACGCCGGCTTCGGCAGCTGCTCGATGACCATGCGCGTCTTCTCTCTCGAATCGGTGGTCGGCGGGATCCGACTTCGCCACGTTACCGCTCTGCCCGTCTTCGGTGACTGCGACGCTTCTGTGTGGTTGCGTATCTCAATTGTGCAACAGGCAAGACACTTTTGCTTGACCGTCGACAAAAGTGGCGGTAGCTTTCGACACATGGTCAACGAAGACCCCACATCGGGTCCCTCCCCCCTCCTGCAGATGCGCGGCATCGTCAAGCAGTTCCCAGGTGCTCGGGCGCTCGACGGCGTCGACCTCGACGTCCTCCCCGGCGAAGTCCACTGCCTGCTCGGCCAGAACGGCGCAGGCAAGTCGACGCTCATCAAGGTGCTTGCAGGCGCACACCAGCCCACCGAGGGCCAGCTGCTCCTGGGCGGCGAGCCCATCACCATCCCCAACCCGGTCGCTGCCCTCGGGCTCGGCATCGCCACGATGTACCAGGAGCTCGACGTCGTCGACGGCCTGACCGTCGCGGAGAACGTGTACCTCGGGCACGAACTCGACACCGCGGGAGTCTCCAGGCGTGCCGAGGCGAAGCAGCGGACGAAGGAGATCCTGGCGCGGCTCGGGCACTCCGAGATCTCACCGACGACCGAGGTCGGCGAGCTCTCCGCCGCTGGCAAGCAGATCGTGTCGATGGCACGGGCGCTATCGCACGAGGCCCGCATCATCGTCATGGACGAGCCCTCCGCGGTGCTCGACTCAGAGGAGGTCGCGAACCTCTTCCGCGTAGTCGAGGAGCTCACGAAGGCGGGCGTCGCGATCATCTACATCTCGCATCGGCTCGAGGAGATCCGCACGATCGGCGATCGCATCACGGTGCTCAAGGACGGCCGCACGGTCGCCCAGAACCTGCCGGTCAGCGAGACTCCGACCTCGGAGCTCATCACGCTCATGACCGGCCGCAAGGTCGAGTACCTGTTCCCCGAATCCCCTGAGCTCCCATCGGATGCCCCCGTGCTGCTCGACGTGCAGGACCTCGCGCTCGCGGACACGTTCTCGGACGTCTCCTTCACCGTCTCAGCGGGTGAGATCGTCGGATTCGCGGGGCTCGTCGGCGCCGGCCGAAGCGAGATCATGGAGACCATCTACGGCGCGCGCAAGGCGACGGGCGGCACGGTCACGGTCGAGGGCAAGACGCTCGCGCGCGGTTCGGTCACGGCCGCCGTGAACGCGGGCATCGGCCTCGCCCCGGAAGAGCGCAAGAGCCAGGGGCTCCTGCTCGACGAGCCCGTCTACCGGAACATCACGCTGTCCACGTTCCAGCGCTTCGCCTCGTTCTCGTGGCTGAAGGAAGGCGATGAGCGCCGCGCCGCGAAGGAGCAGGCGGAGTACCTCGACCTGCGGCCGGCTGGCGTCGACCGCGACATCCGCACGCTCTCGGGTGGAAACCAGCAGAAGGCGATGCTCGCCCGCTGGCTCGTGCACGGCTGCCGAGTGCTGCTGCTCGACGAGCCGACCCGAGGTGTCGATGTCGGCGCGCGGGCCGAGATCTACGCCCTCATCCGCAAGCTCGCCGACGAAGGCGCTGCGGTCGTCGTCGTCTCCAGCGAGATCCCAGAGGTCCTCGGCCTCGCCGACCGGGTGCTCGTCGTCTCCGAAGGACGAGTCGTCCACCAAGGCCCAGCATCCGCTCTCGATGAGCACGCCGTACTCGACATGGTTATGGAAAGCAGCGCAGCATGAGCACTCAGACTCCCCAGTCCTCCGCCCCGAACGGCGGCTCGCCATCCCAGGACGGCACGATCACCGCCCCCGCCGCCGACGAGAGCTCCCGCGTGGAGCACGAGGTCGCCAGCGACAACGCCAAGCGCGGCGGCTTCTTCCGTGGCAGCTCTGCCCGCAACTTCGGCCTCATCCTGGCGCTCGTCGTGCTCTGCATCGCAGGCACGGTGTCGGCAGGAGAGCGCTTCGCGAGCGTCGACAACCTCATGGTGGTGCTGAGCCAGGCGTCCATCATCGGCGTCCTCTCGATCGGCATGACGTTCGTCATCACGGCGGGCGGCATCGACCTGTCCGTCGGCTCCGTGCTCGGGCTCGCCTCGGTCTGGGCGACGACGCTCTCCACGCAGGCCTACGCGGAAGCGTGGGGATGGTGGGTCATCGTGCTCACCTCGCTGCTCGTCGGGCTCGGCGCCGGTGTCGTCAACGGCGTCCTCATCGCCTACGGCAAGGTCGTGGCGTTCATCGCGACGCTCGCCATGATGGTCGCCGCCCGTGGCTTCGCGGAGCTCATCGCAGGTCGTCGCACGCAGATCGTCAACGTCGACTCGTTCCTCGAGACGTTCCGCGGCGACCTCCTCGGTATCCCGGTCATCGTGTGGATCTTCGTGCTCGTCGCGATCGGCGGCTGGTTCCTCCTGAACCGCACCACCTTCGGGCGCCGCACGGTCGCCGTCGGCGGCAACCCGGAGGCCGCGCGCCTCGCCGGCATCAAGGTGAAGCGCCACACGATGTACCTCTACGCGCTGGTCGGTCTGACCGCCGGCATCGCGTCCATCATGATGCTCGCCCGCACGACAGCGGGCTCGTCCACCAACGGCATGCTCTACGAGCTGGATGCGATCGCGGCGGTCGTCGTCGGCGGCACCCTGCTCGTCGGCGGTCGCGGCACGATCGTCGGCACCGTCCTCGGTGTCCTCATCTTCGCCACCCTCACGAACATCTTCATCCAGGCGAACCTCGACAGCTCCGTGCAGGCCATCGCGAAGGGCGCGATCATCGTGATCGCCGTCCTCCTCCAGCAGCGCTTCTCGTCGAGGGCCAAGACGTCCTAGCCGCGGGACGGGGCGCAAGCCGGCCCACCCCCCAGGCCGATCCTCACCAGACCCACCGAACCCACCAGACCCAAACCCCATCACCATGGCAGCATCAAAGGAGATCCCCATGTCCACGAGTTCCTTCAGGAAGACAGCTTCCCGAAAGCGCCGGATCCTCGCAGCAGGCGCAACGGCCGCTTCGGCGCTGCTGCTGCTCACCGGCTGCCTCTCGAACACCCCGCCGGCGGCGGAGGGCGAGGCGCCAGCAGGCGGCAACGCCACGGCGTCCGACAACGACGCGGCCGGCGAGCCGCTGGTCATCGGCTTCTCGGCCCCGGCGGCCGACCACGGCTGGATGGGCGCAATCACGTCCGCCGCCGAGGCTGAGGCCGCGAAGTACGAGGACGTCGAGCTTCGCGTCGCAGAGGGCACGAATGACGTGAACCTCCAGATCAGCCAGATCGAGGGCTTCATCAACGACGGCGTCGACGCCATCGTGCTGCTGCCCTTCGACGGCGCAGCCCTCACCGAGGTCGCAACGAAGGCGATGGAGGCGGGCATCCCGGTCATCAACGTCGACCGCGAGTTCACGAGCCCCTTCGCCGCCCGCACGACGGTGCTCGGTGACAACTACGGCATGGGCGTCAGCGCCGGCACGTACATGTGCGAGCAGCTCGCGGACAAGCCTGATGCCGTTGTCGCCGAGATCGCCGGCATCGACTCCCTGCCGCTCACCCAGGAGCGCAGCCAGGGCTTCGCGGATGCGCTCGGCGACTGCGGTCTCGAGGTCTCGAACCGTGTCGCTGCCGACTTCACGGTGCAGGGCGGTGAGCAGGCGGCCACGAACCTCCTGCAGGCCGCTCCGCAGATCGACGCGATGTGGAACCACGACGACGACCAGGGTGTCGGTGTCCTCTCTGCCATCGAGAACGCCAACCGTGACGAGTTCTTCCTCGTCGGCGGCGCGGGCTCGGCGAACGTGATGCGCGAGATCCAGGAGGGCGACAGCGTCGTCAAGGCGACCGTCGTCTACCCGTCGACGCAGGCGGCCGATGGCATCAAGCTGGCCCGCCTCATCGCGCACGACCGCTCGCTCGGCGACCTCACGTCGCAGAGCGTCCCCCGCCTTGTGCAGCTCTACGCTCCCGTCGTGACGAGCGAGAACGTCGGCGACTACATCGACGCGGCGTTCGAGTCGTAACCAGCTGCTCACACTGTCCGCGCGGGGCGGGGCTCTCCTCCTCTCTGACTCCGCCCCGCGTCGGCCTCCTGAACGAAAGAGTGAACAATGAGTCAAGACGCACAGCCGGACCTGGGCATCGGCATGGTCGGCTACGCCTTCATGGGGGCCGCGCACTCGCAGGCGTGGCGGAACGCTCCCCGCTTCTTCGACCTGCCGCTCGCGCCCAAGATGCGCGTCGTGGCCGGCCGGAACGCCGCGAAGGCGGCGCAGGCCGCTGACAAGCTCGGCTGGGCATCGAGCACCTCCGATTGGCGTGAGCTGCTGACTCGCGACGACGTGCAGCTCATCGACATCTGCTCACCGGGCGACACACACGCCGAGATCGCCATCGCGGCGCTCGAGGCGGGCAAGCATGTGCTCTGCGAGAAGCCGCTCGCCAACACGGTCGAGGAGGCCGAGCGGATGAACGCGGCGGCGATCGCCGCCGAGGCTCACGGCGTGCGCGCCATGGTCGGCTTCACGTATCGGCGAGTGCCGGCGATCCGACTCGCGCAGCAGCTCGTCGCGGAGGGTCGCATCGGCGACATCCGTCAGGTGCGAGCCCAGTACCTGCAGGACTGGCTCGCCGACGAGAACGCGCCGCTCTCCTGGCGTCTCGACAAGGAGAAGGCCGGCTCGGGCGCGCTCGGCGACATCGGGGCGCACATCGTCGACCTCACCCACTTCATCACCGGCCAGCAGCTGAGCGGAGTCTCCGGTCTCGTGGAGACGTTCGTGAAGGAGCGACCCGTCGCCGAGGATTTCGCGGGGCTCTCCGGAACCGGCGGCACAGAGCGCGGCCCCGTCACGGTCGACGATGCCGCAGTCTTCTTCGGTCGCCTGCAGGGCGGCGCCATCGCCGTCTTCGAGGCGACACGATTCGCCTACGGCCGGAAGAACGCGATCAGGCTCGAGATCAACGGAACGACGGGATCGATCGCCTTCGACTTCGAGGACATGAACGTGCTCGAGTACTTCGATGCGAGCGGCGATCCCACCACGGCCGGGTACACGCGCATCATCGTCACCGAGCCAGAGCACCATCCATTCATCAAGGCGTGGTGGCCGGCCGGCCACGGGCTCGGCTACGAGCACGCCTTCACGCACCAGGCGGTCGAGCTGGTCGAGGACATCGCGGCTCACCGAGCTCCGGCGCCCTCGTTCGCCGACGGCCTCGCCGTCCAGCGGGTGCTCGCCGCCGTCGAGGAGAGCTCGGCACACGGCAGCTCGTGGGTCTCGATCCCCGTGCCGAGCGATGCCCCGCACGCCTCAGTCGAACCAGAACTCCAGAGGAGCTAGTACATGTCTCGTCCTGTCACGTTGTTCACCGGTCAGTGGGCCGATCTGCCGTTCGAGGAGGTCGCGCGCCTTGCGGGGGAGTGGGGGTATGACGGTTTGGAGATCGCCTGTTGGGGCGATCATCTGGATCCGTGGCGGTGGGACGACGCCGAGTACGTCCAGGGGCGGCTCGACATCCTCGAGCGCAATGGTCTGAAGGTGTGGACGATCTCGAACCATCTCAAGGGGCAGGTCGTGTGCGAC
>NZ_PSYC01000027.1:0-103287 GCF_002931515.1 Pseudoclavibacter sp. RFBG4
GTCCGCGTCACGGGCACGGTTCAGTGCCTCGGTGAGCCGCTGGTCGGCCTCGGCAGCCGCAACGAGGTCGTTGTTCGCGTACGCGGCCGTGCGGTCCTCAAGGGCCTTCTCAGCGTCCGCCAGCGCGGTCGAGAGCTGCTCCTGAGGAGTTCCCGTGCCTCCACCCGCGGGCGGAGTCGTCGCGGTCGGTGCAGGCGTCGCGGTCGTGTCGTCAGGGACCGAGTCGACAGGCACGTCGTCGTCGGTGACCTCGACGCCACCGTCACCGGCGTCAGCACCGGCGTCGCCGCCGAAGAGCTCGTCGAGCGCCTCGTCGAGCGTCGGCTGGAACGCGATCTTGTCGCCGAACGCGACGAGCACGCGCCTCAGCAGCGGGTAGCTGGTCTCACCGGTCGACTCGACGTAGACGGGCTGGACATACAGGAACCCTTCGCCGACCGGCACCGTGAGGAGGTTTCCTCGCAGCACCGCAGTCTGGCCGCCTCGCTCGAGCAGGTTCAGCTGGTTGGCGACCGTCTCGTTCGAGTTGAAGATGTTCTGCACCTGGCCGGGGCCGTTGACGTTGTCGTTCTCGACTCGCAGCAGCGTGATCTTCCCATACGTATCCGCGACGGTGCCATCAGTGGATCCCGCGTTGGAGTTGGCGGCGAGATACCCCCTCAGCACGTTCCTCGACTGCGCGTTCGCGTTCGTCAATGGAATGTAGGTGGAGTAGATCGAGAACGCCGACTCCTGGCCGGGCATCTGCATCGTCAGGTAGTACGGCGGCTGCGATGCCTCTCCCCCGGTGGGGTTCTGCGGCAGCTGCCAGGCGTTCGTCTGGTTGTAGAACGTGCTCGCGTCGGTCACGTGGTACCTGGCGAACATCTCGCGCTGCACCTTGAACATGTCCGTGGGGTAGCGGATGTGGCTCAGCAGCTCACCCGACATCTCCGACACGTTCTTCAGCGTCGACGGGAAGACCTTCTGCCAGGTCTGCAGGATCGGGTCGGTCTCGTCGAACGCGTAGAGCGTGACGCTGCCGTCATACGCGTCCACGGTCGCCTTCACCGAGTTGCGCATGTAGTTGATGACCTCGGGCGGCAGCGAGCTGGCGGGCGTATCCGCGTCCTCGAGCAGGTTCTGAAGACCAGCCAGCTCGGAGTACGGGTACTTGTTGCTCGTCGTGTAGCCGTCCACGATCCAGGTGAGGCGTCCGTCCACGACCGAGGGGTACGGGTCGGAGTCGATCGTCAGGTACGGGGCAGCGGCCTGCACGCGCTCGGCGGGGTCGCGGTCGTAGAGGATCTGCGACTCGTCGTTGACGTACTCGGAGAGCAGGATCTGCTCGGACTGGAACTTGATCGCGTACACGAGGCGGTTGAAGAAGTTCCCGAGGTCGGGTCCGCCTTCACCGGTGAACGTGTTGTAGGTCTGCGTCGCGCCGTCAGCGCCGGAGACGTGGTCGAATTCAGCGGGCTGCGAGCCCTCTGGAGCGCCGACGATGGAGTACTCGGGCGATGACTGGCCGAAGTACACGCGCGGCTCGAAGTCGCCGAGCGCACCTTCGCTGGGCATGCCGCCCTCGATGAAGAGCGGCTGACCGTCCGGTCCACGCTGGTTGCCGTAGGCCGTGACGAGCCCGTAGCCGTGCGTGTAGACGATCGTGTTATTGACCCACGACTGCGCGTCGGCGCCGAGGCCGGCGATGTTGATGTCGCGGACGGAGCCCACCGCGTCCTGGACCTGGCCGTCGATCTCGTAGCGGTCGACGTGGAGGCGGTCAGGGAACTGGTAGTACGCACGCTCCTGCTCGAACTGCGCGAAGGTGGGCGAGACGAGCGAGGGGTCGAGGATGCGGATGTTCGCCGTGGTGTCTGCGTCGTCGCGCAGCTGCCCCTGGCTGACCGTCGTCTCGGCCGCGTAGTTGATCTCCTCGATCTGATCGAGACCGTAGGCGGTTCTCGTCGCATCGATGTTGTTCTGGATGTACGGGGTCTCGAGTGCCTGCTCGCTCGGTCCGACCTGGAACTGCTGGACGATCCACGGGTAGACCATGCCGACGACGAGGCCGACGATGACAAGCAGGGCCGTGCCGACGAGCGGCAGACGCCAGCGACCGATGGCCGCTGCGATGAAGAAGAGGACGGCCACGACGATCGCGGCTCCGGCCAGGATGCCCTGACCGGGGATGGTCGCGTTCGCCTCGGTGTAGAGCACACCCGTCCAGCGACCGGAGAGCGTGTTGAGCGCGGCGTAGCGGTCGAGCCAGAAGCTGACGGCCTGCACGAGCATGTAGAGACCCGCGAGGATCGCGATGTGCGTGCGGGCGCTCTTCGAGATGACGACCTCGCGACCGGTCACGCGGATCCCGCCGTACAGGTAGAGCGTTGCCGCGGTCAGGATCAGCGAGAGGAGCACGACTGCGCTCACGAAGGCGACGACGCCTCGGAAGAACGGCAGCTGGAAGATGTAGAAGGAGACGTCCAGGTTGAAGACCGGGTCGGTCTCACCGAACGGAGTGGAGTTCATCCACATCAGCACGGTCTGCCAGGAGGCGATGAGCGCGACGCCGGCGAAGAGGCCGAAGATCGCGGGGACGAAGATCATCGCACCACGACGGATCGGCTCGATGACCTGCTGGTAGCGGTCGAGCTGCTCGTTGAGCTTGGCGTAGACAGGACGCGCACGGTAGGCGATCTGCAGGTTCGCGTAGAGGGGGACGCCCATGCCGACGAGGCCGATGGCGAACATGATCGCTCCGGCACCCCACTCGGTGAGGAGGACCTCGAGGACGCCGAGCTGGTCGTACCAGAGCACGTCCGCGTATCGGCCAGCGAACCAGAAGAAGACGACGAGGAGCGCCACGACGATCAGCAATGTGATCGTGAGCGGTCCCATCCGACGTCGGCTGGCGGGTTTCGGACTCTGGGGCTGTTGAGCTGCAGTGCTTGTCACGTCGTACCTGTCATTGCCTGGAGGGGCCGTTTGTTTTCCGAGAAAGGGGAACTAGAGGAGTTTATCTGGCAAGTGCCTGGCAAAACTGAGACTGGCGTGGGTCATGAGCCGAGAACTGATTCGCAGGTGCGGAGCGCGCCGGTGTCTCCGCCCTCGCCGACCGTCTGGATGACCTGCTCCGCCTCGTTCAGCGAGGACACCGCGTAGACCGGGATGTCACCGGGGATGCCCCCGTCCAGGACGTCCTGGCAGTTGTCGGCGGGAGCGAGGAAGAGGTCGGCGCCGACCTCCACGGCCGCGTAGAGCTTCTGCGTGATGCCGCCGATGCTGCCCACCGTGCCATCGGGCGACATCGTGCCGGTTCCGGCGATGTGCAGTCCCTGCGTCAGGTCGCCGTCGACGAGCTTGTCGGAGACGGCGAGCGCGAAGATGAGCCCCGCGCTCGGCCCGCCGACGTTGCCGAGTTCGATGTCGACATCGATCGGGAACTCATGCTGGGTGGCGACCGTGACTCCGAGCAGCGGCCGCTCCTCCCCCTCGACGAGTCCCGGGCGTGGCGTGATCGAGAACGTCTTGCTCTCGCCGGCCCGATCGACGACCACGTCGACCGGTCCGAGGCTGTCGAGGTTGCCCCCGGAGGCCTCGGCCACGGCCGCGGGCAGGCCCTCTGTCGAGTCGACCGGGATCCCGCTGACCGATTTCACGATGTCCCCGGGCTCGAGCATGCCGGCCGCCGCACCGTCGTCGCCGACCGAGACGATCGCAAGCGCTGTGCCGACGTCGTACCCCTCGTTGATGAGGGCTGCGGCGATCGCGTCGGCCTCAGAGCCCTGCATGAGCGCGGCGTTCTGCGCATCGCGCTGCTCGCCGGTCTCCGCGTCGGCGTAGTACGCCTCGACGGGAAGGACATCGTTGGATGGAGTGACAAGAGCGAGGAAGACCTCGAACCAGTTGGGCAGGTTCTCCGGCCGGCCCCCGACGTTGACGGTCATGACGTCGAGCTGCCCGTCAGACGGCTCGAACGTCTCCGCGCCGCCGATCGTGATCACTTCGACCTGCGTCGTGTCCTCCTGCGAGGCCTGCACCGTGCCGAGCGCGTCGAAGACCGGGCCGGGAGAGCGCACGACGTACGGCGCCGGACTGAAGCCGAGCGCGACGAGCAGGAGCATCCCGATGGAGAGGAAGACGAGTCCGACGCGCGCCCGCCTCGAGCCCTCCTCGCTGCGGCGGCGGTTCACCTCGTGCGCCCTGGCAAACGCCTCTGACTGCTCGCGAACTCGGGCATCCCCCTCTGAGGAGGGTTCGGAGAAGAAGGTCACTGCGCTCGTTTCGATGTCCTGCGGCTATTGTTCGCCCGTGGCGCAAGGCACTCGGCGCATACGCAGTCACGGCGACCCTTCCTTGGAGGGGCCACGAGCTAGCGTAGATCCAAGCGCTGGGAGGTGCGGAATGAGTGATGCACAGGGACCGATTCCCGACGACGGATCCGAAGACGAGCTGCGCAAGCTGCTCCGCGAGCTGCTGAGCGGGCAGGGAGGCTTCGACCCCGCCAAGCTGGCGGGAGTCGCTGGGCTCCCGAACGACCCTGCCGCGGTGCAGGCACTGCTGTCGCAGCTGCAGGCGGCCGTCGCGAACCCGGGCAACGGGCTGGACTGGCAGGTCGCACGCGATCAGGCCCGTCGGGTCGCGCAGCCCAAGAACCGCGAGATCAGCTCCGAGGAGGCCGGGCGATTCGACCAGGCCTTCCGCGTCGCGCAGCTGTGGCTCAGCGAGGCGACCCAGCTCGGGGAGCTCAGCGAGTCTCCCGCGACGCTCACCCGACTCGAGTGGATCACCGGTTCCATCCAGTTCTGGACCTCGCTCTCCGAACCCGTCGCGACGAGCATCGCCGACGCCCTCATGAACGTGCTCACCGAGCAGACCCCGCCGGAGATGGCGCAGCTCCTCGGCCAGTCATCCTCGATGATGCGCGGCATCGGCGGCGCGATGTTCGCCGTGCAGCTCGGCCAGGTCGTCGGCAACCTCGCGGAGGAGGTCGTTGCCGGAGGCGACATCGGCGTTCCGGTGCTCGACCACAGCCGCCCCTCGCTCCTGCCGCAGAACATCGACGACTTCGCCGAGGGCCTCGACGTCGACCGCGAGCAGATCGAGCTGTACCTCGCCGTCCGTGAGACGGCCCACGCGAGGCTCTTCCAGCACGCCAAGTGGCTGCGCCTGCACCTCATCTCCTCGATCACGGAGTTCGCGAGAGGCGTGAGCATCGACGTCTCCCGCATGGAGGAGCTCGCGCAGACGCTCGACCCGAGCGACCCGGATGGGATCAGGGCCGCGCTCTCCGAGGGGGCCTTCATCCCGCCCCGCACGGAGCAGCAGGAGGCGGCACTCGCCCGACTCGAGACCATGCTCGCCCTCATCGAGGGGTGGGTCGACGTCGTCACGGAAGACGCGACAGCGAGACTGCCGAAGTCGGTCGCACTCGCGGAGACCGTGCGGCGCCGGCGCGCCGTCGGCGGCCCCGCCGAGCGCGCCTTCGCCTCGCTCGTCGGGCTCGAGCTCCGTCCACGCCGCCTCCGCGAGGCCGCCGCCATGTGGCGCGCAGTCTCGGAAGCGCACGGAGCGGCAGCCCGCGACGAGCTCTGGGCCCACTTCGACGCTCTCCCGACGAGCGAGGACATCGACCACCCCGAGGCACTCGTCACGAGGCTGGGCTTCGGCGAGCTCCCCGCCGACGAGTACGACGAGGCGCTGACGAAGTTCCTCGACGACCCCTCGGCGTTCGGCGACGCACCTGAGGGCGGCGACACGCCAACGAGCTGACCCCTCGCCTCCGGCGGACCACAGCCATCGGTCATGGCTGTGGTCCCGGTTCTGGCTCGGCCCCCGTCCGACCTGGGCTGTGGAGAACTCCTGCGGGGCTTCGAGCGTTCCAGCAGGATCTCTGCATGGAACTGCGATTGCCACCTGGCGTGCCCCTCGTGTGGCGCTCCCCCGCCGAGCTGCAACTGGGCGGCGTGAACGCTCGTGCGGTCATCCGCGAGCCGAGCGCGGCCACCGAGCGGCTCATCGAGTCGCTGCGGAGCGGCGGCACGCTCGCGCAGTTCCACGAGCGGGGCGCACGACTCGGACTGAACGGCGACGAGGTCGAGGCGTTGCTCGGGCGCGTGCGGGCGCTCCTCGAACCGGTACCGGTCTCGCCGCGCCGGAGGTCCGGGGCAGCCGCACCTCGCGGCAAGGCGCGACCACCCGTCATCCTCGTGCGCGGCACGATCGCCGGTGACGACCTCGCCGGGCCCATCGCGGAGCTCGGCTGCACGGTACGAAGCGCGCGCGGCGATTACCAGCCCCCGCGACCTGCCGAGATCGGCCTCGTCGTCGACTGCGGAGACTACGTCCTCCCGCATCGGCGGTACACGCCGCTCATGGCCTCGGATGTGCCGCATCTCGCCGTCGTCGCGGGCGACCTCGACGCGAGCATCGGACCATTCGTCGTGCCCGGCCGCACCCCCTGCCAACGCTGCGAGGACCTGAACCGACTCGACGCCGATCATGCCTGGGCTGCCATCGCCACCCAGCTCGCGCTCGCGACGCGTGCCCAGCTCCCGCGCCTCACGAGGGAGGTCGTTCGCAGCCTGGCCGTCGACGCGGTCTCGTCGTGGCTTCGCGACGGAACCGCCTCGCGCTACTGCCGCCCGGAAGTCCTGACGATCGACTCGATCACCGGCGAGGTCCGCCGAACGCACCGTTCGTTCCACGACGAATGCGGGTGCCGAGCTCTGCCAGGAAGCGAGAGGCCGGCCGCTCGGCGTCGCGCCGACCGCCGTACTGCGCGTGCGTCAGACGCAGACGCTTCCGCGCACGCGTGACGGCGACGTAGAGGAGCCTGCGCTCCTCATCGAGCTCGTCCTGCGTCTCCGCGTACCAGATCGGCAGCAGCCCCTCGCTGACGCCGACGATGGTCACGCTGTCCCATTCGAGGCCCTTCGCGGCGTGGATGCTCGAGAGGGTCACGGCTCGCAGCTCCGGCTCGTACTGCATCTTCGCGCGCTGCTGCAGCTCCGCCGAGAACTCCGCCAGCTTCGTGCCGTGCGGCTGGGCGTCTGCAAGGCGGAGCAGCGCATCCCAGGAGTTCCAGCGGTCGCGCAGGGCGCCGGAATCGGCGGGCGGCTCATGTGTCCAGCCCAGGTCGCGGAGCACGTCGCTCACCGCCTGGAACAGCGGCCCCGTGGTCTCCTGCATGACGGCGGCGCGCAAGGCGCTGAGCGCCTGGCGCACCTCGGGCTGGTCGAAGAAGCGTCGCTGGCCGATGGCCGAGTAGGCGATGCCCGAGTCCTGGAGAGCCCGCTCGATGGCGGCCGCCTGCACGTTCGTCCGGTAGAGCACGGCGATGCTCTCGATGGGGATGCCGCCTCGCAGATCCTCGCCGATCCGGTGGACGACGCCGCGAGCCTCGTCGTCGTCGTCGTGGAACTGCAGCACCTCGGGCAGAGGCTCGCGCCTCGGCGTCTCAGCGGCCGGCTCGAGCGTGAGCGCGTACGGCACGTGCCTGGCGACCTCGTTCGCGACGCCGATGATGGCGGACGAGGAGCGGTAGTTGTCCTCGAGCCGCACGACCCGCGCATCCGGATACCGCTCAGGGAACCCCGTGAGGAACGAACTCGATGCGCCGGCGAACGAGTAGATCGTCTGAGCCGCGTCCCCGACGACGCACAGCTCACGACGCGCCCCCAGCCACAGCTGCAGCAGCCGCTGCTGCAGCGGCGAGACGTCCTGGTACTCGTCCACGACGAAGAAACGGTACTGCTCGCGCACACGCTGCGTGACCCAGGGTTCGAGCTCGAGCATGCCGACGGTGGCCAGCAGCACATCCTCGAAGTCCATCTGACGACGCTCGTCCTTGATGTCCTCGTAGGCCTGCAGCAGGCCGAGTGCCGCGTCGTCGCTCACCCCCTTCGGCAGCGATCGCGACGACCGCAGCTGGATGGCGTACTCCTCGAGGGAGAGCTCACGTACCTTGCGCCACTCGATCTCGGTCGCCATGTCGCGCACGCCGGCAGGATCGAGACGCAGGCCGATGCGCTCCGCGGACTCGGCGATGAGCCTGCCCTTGCCCTTCACGATCGCCGGGGCGGGGCCGCCGACCGTGTGCGGCCAGAAGAAGCCGAGCTGGCTGAGCGCCGCCGCGTGGAAGGTGCGCGCCGCGACGCCGGATGCTCCCAGATCTCGGAGGCGTCCACGCAGCTCCCCCGCCGCCTTCGCCGTGAAGGTCAGGGCAAGGACCCGCGAGGGGTCGTACACCCCGGCGCGGATGCCGTAGGCGATGCGGTGGGTGATCGTCCGGGTCTTGCCCGTCCCGGCCCCTGCCAGGATGCAGACGGGGCCGACAAGAGCGAGCGCCGCCTCCCGCTGGGCGTCGTTGAGCGAGGCCAGCAGGCTCACATCCGCCGTCGACGACTGCGCGGGGCTGTCCGCGTCAGTCGAGGTGACCACTGAGCCAGGCGTCGATGATCGCGCGGGCGATGGAGGTGGGACCAGGCAGGCGATCCTCGATGGCCCTGACCTCGTCCCGCGTGAACCATCCAAGCTCGACGATCTCGTCGTTGTCGGGCTCGACGGTCGCCGGATCCTGGTCAGGGTGGAGCTTCGCCGTGAAGCCGACCATGATGCTCGCGGGGAACGGCCAGGGCTGCGAGCCCAAGTACCTCGGCTCGACGACGTGCGCCCTCGCCTCCTCGTAGATCTCCCGCGCGACCGCGGCCTCGAACGACTCCCCCGGTTCGACGAAGCCCGCCAGGAGGGAGAAGCGTCGTGGGTTCCACCTGACATTCGCGCCGAGCAGGATCCGATCGTCGCGGTCGAGCACCGCGGCGATGATGGCGGCGTCCGTGCGGGGGAAGCTCACGTGCTTCTCGCCCTCGGCCTGCCTCACCCAGCCGGCGAGGCCAGCGCTCGTCGCCGAGCCCGTGCGTGGCGAGAAGGCATGCGAGTCGTGCCAGTTGGTGATGGCGAGAGCCTCGGTGAACAGTCCGCAGTGCACCGCCCCGAGATGAGCGGCGGTCTCCATGAGTCCGGCCCACAGCCGTGCATCCGGTTCGATCGTCGCCGCGAGTGCGTCGTCGACGCTGACCGAGACGACCGAGGTGCCGCGAGGCAGGTCCTCGTCGTCGGCGAGGGTTCTGCCCAGGTACACGGCGTCGGCGACGACCGGCACGAGGAGCATCGCGCGCTCGCTGGTCGCCGACAGCAGCTCGAGCTTCGGGCCGTCACCCGCCGACCGCATGAGCGCTTTGCCGCCGTTCAGGACGAGCACGCGGGTTGCGTCGTCGGCGAAGAGCGACTGCACGAGACCGGGTTCGCTGCGGCGCTCGTGGTCGCGATCGGTCTGCTGCTGGGCAAGAGGGAGACGAGACATGAAGTGATTCATAGGCGGATTCATCCTAGGTCGCCTCGAGGCCGTGCGGGCGTGGCACTCACTCAGGCTTCGCCGTGCCTCCTAACCTGGAGCCATGGCTGAGCTCTCGCTGGAACTCGCGGCACTTGCAGTGGCCGCTGTACCCGACCTCGATGTGGCTGCGGCCCTCGAGCACACGTTCGGGGCGCACGGTGACTTCGACGCCGCCCTGCTGACCCTCGCCGACGGCGAGACCGTCATCGCGCGCCGCCCGACCTCCTCGGCCGCGGCACAGGAGCAGCTCGCCGACGTCCGTGCGCTCGCCGTGCTGACGCCTGGGATGCGCAGCAGGCTCCCCTTCCAGGTCTCGGAAGTCCTCGGCCATCTCGCCGAGAAGCGCGAGCGCGTCGCGGTCTACACGTACCTTCGAGGCATCCCCGCCGACCGCGAGGCCCTCGAGCCCGGGACGCTGTTCCTCGTGAGCCTCGGGCGCGCCATCGCGTCCGTCCACTCCCTCCCCAAGGGGCCAGTCGAGGCCGCAGGGATGCCGACGCTCACCGCCTCGGAGGCCAGGCAGGCCGCCGCGCAGACGATCGCGCGAGCGAAGGAGACCGGGCGTCTCCCCGTGACCCTCGATCGCCGCTGGAGCGCGGCCATCGACGACGATTCGCTCTGGCAGTTCCAGCCGACGGTCATCCACGGGGCGCTCGGCCTGTCCTCGATCATCACCGACGGCAACCAGGTGAGGGGGGTGCTCGGCTGGAGCGATCTCCGCGTCGGCGACCCCGCTCGAGACCTGCACTGGATCTCGTCGCTGGACGGGGCGATCGCGAGGGGCATCCTCGACGAGTACACGGACGAGGCACCCGGAACGGTAGACCGGCAGCTTCGTCAGCGGGCCCTCCTCTACGCTGAGCTGGAGCTGGCTCGCTGGTTGCTGCACGGGGTCGAGGCCGGTGACGCGGACATCATCTCGGACGCCGAGGGGATGCTCGACTCGCTGGTCGATCGCATCCACCGGGCCCCCGCCCAGCCGCTGGTGCACGAGACGCTGCCCGTGCTCGACATCGCCGAAGTGCAAGAGCTGCTCAAGGAGGCCGCCGGAAGGCGCCCTGCTCATCAGCCAGACGCACACGACACCGGGAGCGGCGTGCTCCCCGGTCTGGTGCACGAGTCGTCGTCCGGTGCCCCGTCGGGCGTGCATCCCGATGACAGTCCGGACGTCGACGTGGATCACGCCGCCGAGGATGACCTCGACGACGACACTCCGCCGAACGACTTCATGCGGACGGACTCGCTGCGCTGAGGGCTGCCTCGGCTTCCGCCATCAGCCGTTCGAGCTCTGCTCGCCCGGTAACCTCAGGGACTCGGATCTCCTCGCCCTCTCGGACGTAGACGAGCACGGCGTCGATGCGCTCGGGCGGCACCCCCGTGTGCTCGGAGTAGGCGAGCGTGTAGAGCGCGAGCTGCAGCTGGCGCTCCCAGCGTGCGCTGTCGCCGCTCGGAACCCTGCCCGTCTTCCAGTCGACGACCTCGATGCGTCCCTCGTGTTCGAAGACCGCGTCGATCTTGCAGACGACGGTCCGGTCGCCGAGTCGGAACTCGATCGTCTGCTCCACGAGGGCGGGGGTCCGGTGCGGCCATGGGGTCTCGAGGAACGCCTCCTGCAGGCGTTCGAGCTCAGCGAAGTCGGCGTTCGAGGCGTCGGCGAGGCTGCTCAGCGCGCTATCTTCCGTGCCGAAGATCTCCGCCATGCCGAGGAGGTCTCCTCCCGCGTTGGGGGCCGCGTAGTGGGCCTCGACCCAGGCGTGGAACATGGTGCCGATGCGGGTCTGCCTGAAGGGCTTCTGCGGCATCGGCCGGCGCAGCTGAGCCGCGATCTCCGCCGGGTCGGTGACGAGGTCCTTGAACTTCGAGGCGGCGAAGCGCGCAGGGAGCTCGACGCTCATCACGGTGCTGCGCTCAGCGCGTTCGCGGAGCAGCAGCTCGATGCGCCTGGCGAGCGCTCCGCCCGGTGCGGCCTGGGTGTACCGGGCGTGGGCGACGGCCTGTGCGAGCTCGCTCACCCGCTCGTGCCGCTCGGGGCTGAACGGGGCATGAGGCCAGACGACGCTGTCGGCGGCGAGTGATGCCGGCGCATCGTCGAGGGTGTTCTCCGGTGGGGCGTTGATGATGCCGGCTGCAGCCAGCTCGTCGACGAACACCGAGACCTTGCGGGCGGTCTTGTGGATGGCGCTCCAGTAGGAGCCGGAGATGAGCAGCTCGTGCCGGGCGCGAGTGTAGGCGACGTAGGCGAGTCGGCGTTCCTCGTCGTCGTTGCGCTCCTTGATGCGCTCCTTGAGGTCGACCATCAGCTCGGCGAGCTCCTTCTGCGTCTCGGCGTCTCGCCACGGCAGCTCCGGACGGTCGTGCGCGTCGAGGAGGAGCTCGTAGGGGATGACACCGCGTCGGATCCAGCCGAGTCCGTCTCTCGAGGTGCTCGGCATCTCCCCCTCCACACTGCGGGGAACCGCGACGAAGTCCCATTCGAGCCCCTTGGAGCCGTGAATGCTCAGCAGCTGGACCACGCCGGGCTCGGCCTGCTCCTGCACCGGCGCGAGCGAGTCGTCGCCTGCGGCGATCTCCACCCAGTCGAGGAACGCGCCGAGGTCGGCATCCGGTTCGGCGGAGGAGAATGCGGCCGCCGCTTCAGCGAAGGCGTCGAGGTTGCCGACTCTTGCGATGTTGCCGGGGTTCGCGGTGACCTCGAGGTCGAGGCCCATGAGCGCGATCGTGGCATCGACGAAGCTCGTGATGGGGAGTCCTGAGTTCCGGCGGAGCTCGGCGATCAGCTCGCTGACGGCAGGGATGCGCTGTCGGGCACCGGGGCTGAGACTGGCCAGCCAGGTGTCGGGCTCGGTTCGGCGTTCTTCCGAGGCGATCCGGGACGCGAGGAAGTCGAGGGCCTCCTGCAGGGGCACCTCGTCGTCGCCCGTCGCGAGCTCGCGTTTGCTCGCCCGCACCTCGTCCGCCAGAGACGCCATGGTGACGTCCCGGTTGGCGAGGCTGCGCGAGACGTCGTGGATCGCCTTGACGTCGGCGAGGCCGAACTGGAATCTCGCACCGACGAGCAGGCGGATGAGCTCGTTGCCTGCGGTGGAGTCGTGCGCGACGCGCATGGCGCAGCGGAGGTCGACGACCTCCGGGGCCGAGAGCAGGCCGCCGAGGCCGATGACCCGGTTGGGCACGCCCGCGCGCGTCAGCGCCGCCGAGAAGAGCGGGAGCAGCTTTCGCGCACGCAGGAGCACTGCGCCGGACGGCGGTCTGGCATCGCCGTCGGCGTCGCCGTCGCCGTCGACGACGATCCGCTCGCGCATCCAGGTCGCGACGGCAGCCGCTTCGTCGTCGAGCGTCTCGGGAAAGGCAAGCGAGACCCGCCCCTCGCCTGCCCCTGGCCGGGTGCCGAGCTGCGTGACACCGGTGTCGCTGGCCTCCGGCAGCCGTGAGGCGACCTGGTTCGCCGAGTCGAGGATCCTGGCGTCGTTGCGCCAGGAGATCGAGAGCTGGAAGGTGGGTTCCTCATCGGGCGGCACGATGCGAGACCTGAAGTCGCCATGGAATCGACGCATGTTGCCCGGGCTGGCTCCACGCCAACCGTAGATGGACTGCTTGGGGTCGCCGACGGCGAGCACTGGATGGTCGCCGAAGATCGTGCCGAGCAGACGTGTCTGGCCGACGCTCGTGTCCTGGTACTCGTCGAGGATGACGAAGCGGTGCCTGGCCCGAAGCTCCTCGACGACCGCCGGCGTGCTCGAGCAGATCTCTGCCGCGAAGGTGACCTGGTCGGAGAACTCGATGAGCCCCCGCTTGCGCTTCTCGAGCTGGTAGCGCTCGGCAAGGCCGACGAAGATCGGCAGCTCGTCCAGGATCGCCACGGCGTCGATTACCGGCTTCAACGGCGTGTTCGCCGTGCCCCGACCGGGAAGCTCGGCGACTTTCCTGAATTCCTCGACGAAGGACTCGCAGGCTGCGGCGGAGAGCTGGTTGTCGCGCATCGCACGTGCGACGCCCAGAGCGAGGCTCGTGATGGCTCCGAGCTGCAGGTCGAGCGAGCTGAGCCTGGTGTCGTCGCTTGCCAGCACGACACTGCGCATGAGCGCGAAGGCGGTCATCTCGTCGACGATGCGGGCATCCGGCTCCTGCCCGATGAGCAGCGCGTTCTCGGAGAACACCCGGTTGGCGAACGAGTTGTAGGTCGAGACCTCCGGGGACGCGAACTCGTCTCCTCCGACGAGCCCCTCGCTGCGGAGCCGGGCGAGGGCGAGCTGCACGCGTTCGCGGAGTTCTCCTGCGGCCTTCCGAGTGAAAGTGAGGCCGAGGATCTCGGTGGGATGCACGCCCTGCGCAGCGACGAGCCAGACGATGCGCTGCACCATGGTCTGCGTCTTGCCGCTTCCGGCACCTGCCATGACGAGGCTTGGAACCGGGGGCGCCTCGATGACGAGACGCTGCTCGGGCGTCGGCTCGAGCATGCGGGACGGATCGTTGTCGGCGAGCGCCAACGCGATGTCGCCGTGCGTGACGGCTCCCATGGGCCAGGTGTGCGTCATTCGGTGACCTCCGATGCGGCGTGCAGCGCGCACGCTCGTCCGCCACCGAACGAGCCGAGGCAGTGCGACTCGAGGTGGGCCTGGTAGTGGGCGTCTGCGAGTTCGTGAGAGCCGGAGCCGGACCCGAGGGGCTCCGGGATGCCGATCATGCCGAGGGCGACCGAGCGGACTCGTTCGAAGAACTCGGCCGTGGCCTCGTCGTCGAACGGCTGCTGCGTGCGTTCGCTCCACTCGAGCTTCTTCGTGGGCTTTGCCAGGAAGACGAGCTTGGCCTCGTGCACCGGTGCCGTCGGGATCTGCGTTCCACGGTCGCTGCGCGGAGGGAGTTCGACGGCTTGGACAGGACGCTCGACGGGGTCGCTCACGGCGCCCGAGGTGAGCGCGATCTGGTAGGCGGCGAGCTGCGCGTTGGACGACATGGAGTCGTTCGACGGCATGGACCTGCCGGTCTTGAAGTCGACGACGTCGACCGAGCCAGCCGCCGTGCTCTCGATGCGGTCGATCTTGCCGCGCAGGGTGATCTTGGCGGTGTCCTCGCCCTCAACCCGGACTTCGACGGAGAAGGCTCGCTCGGCGCCGAGGAGTGTCCCTCCCCCGAGCGAGACCCGGTGCAGGTAGGCGGAGAGGTTCCGCACGAGCTCGTCGACCTTGGCTCGAACCGCGGTCTCCTGCCAGGGGGCGTCGAAATCGCTCGACCGCAGCCTCGCCTGCGCGAATGCCGTGCGGGCTTCGAGGTCTGGGAAGTCGAATTCGGCCGCAGCGTGCACGATGTTGCCGACGTTCATGCTCTCGCTTGTGCTCCCTCCACCGTGGGAGCTCACGAACCAGTTGACGCCGCAGTCCTCGAAGCTCTCGATATTGGATGGGGAGACGGGGATGTTCGCCTCTGGGTCGCTCGGGTCGTGCAGCGGCTTGCCCGTGGTGGACCCCGCGAGGCCGTACCACTCGGAGGGCGCCGCGCCGGGCACCCCCTCCTGAGCGAGCGTTGCGAGGCCAGCGGCCGCGGACGGGTCGACGCCTTCCAGCATCGCCGTGCGACGCAGCTCACCCACGATCCCGCGGAGCGTCAGCGCGCCCTCGGCGGCGGTCTCGGCTGCCGCGGGGATTACTGGCCAGGTGCGGGGTGTGAGCAGGAAGAACGGGGAAGGCGCGCTGTCCTCGCTCTCCTCGGCCGTCAGGAGGAGCCACTCGGAGGACCTAGAGACGGCCTGCGCGAACATCCGTCGCTCGTCGTGCAGCACCTCGAGTCGACGGTCGACGAGGTCGCGGGTCGTGTCGATGCCCCGTTCGAGCTCCGCGAGCTGTCCGGCGCCGAGGAGCGAATCGCGAAGACGGAGGTTGGGCCAGACGCCGTCGGAGAGGCCTGCGACGACGACGACCCTGAACTCCCGCCCGAGCACAGCCGCCGGCGTGGTGACGGTCACCGTGCCACCGTGCGTGCGGCCTGCCAGCGAGTCGGCCGTGACCTCGCTTCCCGTCCACTGCTCGAGGAAGTCGCGGATACTGGCGTCAGGTTGCCGCTCCACGAATCGCTTGCCGACGTCGAAGAGCGTGACGAGTGCATCGAGGTGCGCGCTGAGCTGCTCGGCGCGGGGCCCGGAGCCGAGCGCAAGCTCGCGCCAGGACTTGGCGAGGCCGAGACGCTCCCACACGGCGAAGAGCACCTCGTCGGCTGCGATGCTGCGCTGCTGCTCGTTCGCGGCAGCGATCTCACCCGACACCGCGCGCAGGAGCGTCCCGAGCTGCTGCAGGGCCCGCGTGGCACTGCGGCCGGTTGCGGAACCGCCAGTCGCGAGCAGGCGCTCGAACGTCGCGGAGGCGGGGGCATCCGGGTCGCTCAGGAGACGCAGCCCTGCGACGCGGGAAACGGCTTCGACGAGGAGGTCGTCAGCCGGCCGGTTCCCGCCGGCCGCGATCTCGTCGAGGCGCAGCGCGCGCCGGACCCGCCGCAGCTGTACGGGGTCGATCGCGAAGACCGGCGAGGCCGCGAGCTCCGAGATCGCCTCCGCCGTGAGCTCCTGGGCCCCGCTGGCGATGGCGGCGAGCCGGACGACGGCCTGGACGGCGCGGTCGCTCGCAGCAGGGAGCGCCTGAGAGGAGCTCGTGGGCACCTCGAGCTTCGCGAGCTGACGACGCAGCGACTCGATGCTCCCGCCTCGACGCGTGATGACGGCCATCTCGTCCCACGGCACGCCGTGCAGCAGGTGCAGTTCACGGAGGTAGTCGGCGATGCCCCGGCACTCGGCAGCGGACGATGCGGCCGAGAGACGAGCCACCGCCGGAGGGGCGGACTCCGGCGGCCCGCCGACGCGAGGTGTTTCGGCGGCCCGGTGCCGCAGCTCCCGCTGCACGCCGATGCCCTCGGTGACACCCCGCACGAAGGCACGGAGCTCGGCGCCGCCACGATGGGCGGTGCCGAGCACGAGCCTCAGCGGCTCCTCGAGCGGCCCGCGCGTCTCTCCCCGCCAGTCGGCAGCCAGTTCGGGGCGCGAGCCGCGGAAACCTCCCGTGGTGATGTCGGGGTCGCCGAAGGCGACGACGCGCACCCCGCGCAGCGCGAAGGCGGCGAGCAGCCGCCTGCCCGACTCGGTGAACTCCTGGACGTCGTCGACGAGAAGCAGCTTGAGTTCAGAGAAGGCGTCGAGCCGCTCAGCCGCGTGGACGATGCTGACCGCCTCGAGCACGATGCCGGGCGTGTCGAAGGCATTCGGCTTCGCCTGCGCGATGCTCTCGCGGAACTGGCGAGCCAAGGCCGATGCTCCCGACCACACGGGCCTCAGGTGCGCGAGTTCCTCGAGCCGCTCGGGCATCACGTCGTACTCGGACATCGCCGCCAGGAGGTCGCGGACCTCTGCTCGGAAGCCGCGGAGGCCGATGGTCTCGACGCTGACGGGCGGCGCCCACTCGATGGGTGCCGCGTGCAGCTGCTCGTGGCCGGTTGCGGAGCGCGCCTCGAGATCGCTCTGGATGAGCTCGGCGAGGATCGTGTCCTCATCGGCCCCCGTGAAGAGCTGCGGCGCCTGCAGGCCCTGCCTGGCGCGGTCCGCGCGCACGATCTCGAACGCGACGGACTCGGGCGTGCGCGCCATCGCCCCGGGAGTGCTGACCGAGAGCCGTTCGCCGATGACCTCCCGGAGCCGCGCGGCACTGCGGCGATCTGGCGTCAGCGCGAGCACCTCGGCGGTGGAGAGCCCGTCCGACAGAACTCGCTTCGCGAGCAGCTCGACGAGCGTCGTCGTCTTGCCGGAGCCCGGCGCACCGACGACGCTGACATGCGAGCGCGTCGCGGCCTCGAGCACAGCCCGCTGTGCGGCGTCGAGGGGCACTGCGTCGAATGCGGCGCTTGAAGTCATGCAGTCACGGTATCTCGGGCCACCGACATCGACGGTTGCGCACGGGATGTCACGGCGCGATGGGCGCACTGTTGCGCCCACGGCGAAAGACGCCGTCAATGTGCGCGCACCAGGCAGGCTGCCGGTAGCCTTGCCAGACACCCGTTCGCATTCGAAAGGCGCCAAGTGGAAGTTCGCATCGGCATCAAGCACGCCCCACGAGAGCTCTCGTTCGAGACCGACCTCACCAAGGATGACTTCGAGCGCATCATCGAAGAGGCAGTCGCGAAGGACGCAGCGATCGTGAAGCTGCACGACTCGAAGTCACGCTCGTACCTCGTCTCCACCCAGAGCATCCTCTACGTGGAGCTCTCCGGCGACCAGGCCCGTCGCGTCGGCTTCATCGCCTAGCCTCGGCCATGGAACTCATGTTCGCGGGCCTCGCGGGGATCCTCCTCGGCATCGCCGCTCAGTTCGCGGCACCGCACCGATCGACGCGCGGCCCCGTGCTGCTCCCGGCGCTCGGCGGCATCGTCGCCCTCGTCGTCTGGCAGGCGCTGACGTGGCTCCAGGCCTCCGCCCCGTGGCTTGCCTACGACGGCGGCTGGATCTGGGTCATCACCCTCGCGGTTGCGGCGATCGTCACAGTGTCTGTCGGATGGTCGCTCAGCAGCCGTCGCCAGCATGACGACGACGATCTGCTGCACCGGCTGAGCCACCTCGGCCGCGCGCAGAGCGCCTAGCCACGCGAGCGCACGCGCTCGAACAGGACGAAGGCCCCCACCACACGACTGCACATCTGAGCGGTCGAGGACGGGGGCCTTCGTCGTGCGGCTCGGCGCGCGGCGATGACGCCACGCGTTCCTAGGCCGCGAGCCCGAGCGTGTTCATGCGGCGCGAGTGGCCTGCGTAGAGCACCGAGGCCAGCTTCTCGAGCTGCGCTTCTCCCTCGGGGACCATGGCGTCTCCGCTCGTGCCGAGGGGAACGTCGAGCGCGAGCCGGATCGCGAGCACCGTGTCTCCGACGATGCGCCGCCCCCACATCGCCAGGCGGTCGCCGAGCCCGTCCTCGAAGTGGATCGCTGCCTCGATGACGGGCACCAGCTGGTCGCGCTCCTCGTCGGTGAGGAACACGGGCGCAAGTGCCGCCCGGTAGCTCTCGCCGCCGTACTCGGCGACCTCGCCGAAGAAGTCGCGGAAGAAGCCGGACGAGAGGTGGCAGCTGAGGAGCCGCTGCGCCCAGTCGTGGCCGAGGACGCGCTCCGGATAGCCGGCGAAGTGCTTGCTCGCATCGCCGATGCGCGCGATCGCGTCGGGGGCCGCAGCGGCCTCCGCCCCACCGAGCAGGGCCCTGTGGCGTTCGAGCGCCGCGTTCGCCGCAGCGCCGATGTGCTGCTTGTTGGCAAGGGCGGGGGCTTCATTCACGATGGCGGAAAGCTCTTGGAAGAGGAGCAGCTCGAGGTAGGCTGCGCGCGCCACGAGCACGTCGGCGGGAGCCAGCAGGTCGCCGAGCGACGTCGCTGGCCTCGGCGCGGATGCTGGGGCTGCGTCGTCCTGAGATCGGTCTCCGCCGCGCCTTCCGAATACTGGCTTCACACGCTCATCCTATGTGCCAGAGAAGTTCCCTTCGTCGCAGGTCCGTGCAGACCGTTTCCGGGCGAACGGCGGATGCGCGGGCGTGCTGAGGACCGAATTCAAGGTATTCGCTAGACTGTGGCGATGCCGCGACCGCGGCCGTTCGGCGCCCTTCGACTTCCCGGGCGCATCCCACAATTGCAGACAGGGCGTTTCACTCGTGAAGTTCTCCGACCTTTCCATCGATGCCGACATCGTCTCGGCGCTCGAGGGACACGGCATCACCGAGCCGTTCCCCATTCAGGAGCAGACGATTCCTCTCGCGCTCAGCGGGCAGGACATCATCGGCCAGGCCAAGACGGGCACTGGCAAGACCTTCGGCTTCGGCCTCCCCCTCATCCAGCGACTCGGCCTCGACCCGGCTCACGGCGTCCAGGCGCTTGTCGTCGTGCCAACGCGCGAACTCGCCGTCCAGGTCTACGAAGACCTGCAGATCGCCGTCACCGGGCGCAGCACGACCGTCGTCCCGATCTACGGCGGCAAGGCCTACGAGGGCCAGATCGAGCAGCTCAAGGCCGGCGCTCAGATCGTCGTCGGCACGCCTGGCCGCCTCCTCGACCTCGCGCAGCAGCGCATGCTCAACCTCTCCAACGTGCGGGAGATGGTGCTCGACGAGGCCGACAAGATGCTCGACCTCGGCTTCCTCTCCGACATCGAGCGCCTCTTCGCGCAGACGCCGGCGACCCGCCACACCATGCTCTTCTCGGCGACGATGCCCGGCCCGATCGTCGCGCTGGCCCGTCGCTTCATGACGAAGCCGATCCACATCCGCGCGACCGACCCGGATGAGGGCATCACGCAGGCGAACATCGAGCACGTCATCTACCGCGCTCACCCGCTCGACAAGGACGAGATGATCGCCCGCATCCTGCAGGCCGAGGGTCGCGGCAAGACCGTCATCTTCACGCGCACCAAGCGCGCAGCTGCGAAGCTCATGGAGGAGCTCACCGATCGTGGGTTCAAGGCGGCGGCCGTGCACGGCGACCTCAACCAGGAGCAGCGCGAGCGTGCCATGGCCGCGTTCAAGGCCGGCAAGAAGGACGTGCTCATCGCGACCGACGTCGCGGCCCGCGGCATCGATGTCGACGATGTCTCGCACGTCATCAACCACACCATCCCGGAAGACGAGAAGGCCTACCTCCACCGGGTCGGCCGAACGGGGCGCGCCGGCAACACGGGCATCGCCGTGACCTTCATCGACTGGGACGACCTGCACAAGTGGGCGCTCATCTCGAAGGCACTCGAGCTCGGTGCGGAGGAGCCCGTCGAGACGTACTCGTCCTCGCCGCACTTCTACGCCGACATGCGCATCCCCGAGGGCACGAAGGGACGCATCGCTGCGCCGAAGCGCGAGGTGCAGTCGCCCGGCAGCCGTCACACCGGAGAACGCGGCGGAGAACGCAGCGACCGCGGCTCCAGCTCACGAGGCTCCGCCGATCGTCCGGCTCGCTCGCGCTCGCGTCGCCGCAGCGACGACGCAGCTGCGGCTCCGGCCGTAGCCGCTCCGAGCACCGAGTCATCCGCCGCCGAGCAGCCTGCAGGCGAGGCCGGGGCAGAGCGTCCGGCTCGCCGCCGTCGCCGCCGTCGTGGCGGGTCGGGCAGCGAGTCCGGCGCCCCGCGCCAGGGATCGCAGGCCAGCGAGTAGCGTACGAGGCACGAAGCGCGAGACGGCGCCGAGCATCCGCTCGGCGCCGTCTCACGCGAAGGGTCGTCGGAGCCTGACAGCGGCAGGCGAGGCGGCGGCTACAGCCGCAATCCCCCGCCGTGCACGGGTTCACTCCCCGTGGCCTGTTCGATGATGCGCCGCAGCTGCCCGAGCTCGGTCGTGTTCTCGCCGAGCTCGTTGGGCTTCCCGGTGCCGTGGTAGTCGCTGGAGCCGGTGACGATCAGATCGTGGCGCGCGGCGACCTCGAGGAGGATCGCCCTGCTGGCTGCGTCGTTCTCGCGGTGCCCGACCTCGAGCCCGCCGAGGCCCGCCTCGATCAGGCCCTCGAGGGTCTCCGTGTCCATGCCGCGCCTCCCCCTCGATCCCGGATGCGCGAGGACGGGCACGCCACCCGCGCGGCGAATGAGCTTGACCGCGTCGAAGGGGCTCGGGGCGTAGTGCGCCACGTAGTAGCCGCCGCGCCAGTGGAGGATGGTCTCGAAGGCGGCGACTCGGCTCTCGACGAGGCCCTTCGCGACCAGCGCGTCGGCGATGTGCGGTCGGCCCACCGTCGCGCCGGGCTCCGTGACGGCGAGGACGTCGTCCCAGCTGAGATCGTGGTCACCGCCGATCATCTGCACCATGCGCTCGGCTCGCGAGACACGCGACTCGCGGACCTGCTGCATCTCGGCGAGCATGACCTCGTCTGCAGGGTCGATCAGGTACCCGAGCACGTGCACGCTGGCGTGGTTGAGCTGCGAGGAGAACTCGATGCCCGGGATGAAGGTGATGCCCACGTCGAGCGCGGCGGCCCGTGCCTGTGCCCAGCCTGCCGTCGTGTCGTGGTCGGTGAGCGCGACGGCCTCGAGGCCGGCTCTGGCCGCCTGCCGGATGACCTCCCCGGGCGCCTCGGTCCCGTCGGAGACCACCGAGTGGGTGTGGAGGTCGATGCCTGGCTTGTCGAAGGTGGTCATGCTCCGATCAAAGCACAGGGCCCGGATGGGCAATCGCCATGCGCCTCCCAGGCTCACCTGTCGACGGAGACTACGCTGGGGCGGTCATGCCGAGTACCTCACCACCACGTAGAAGATCCTCCCTCGCCGGTCACCGGGCGGCGGGGCTCGTCCTCGGGCTCATCGCGCTCGCAGCGGCGGTCGTGCTCGGGTGGCCCCAGCTCCTGGACCTGCAGCGGGCGCCGCTCGTGGCCCAGGCGATCTCGTTCCGGCTTCCCGTGGCGATCGGCGCGACAGCCATCATGCTGCTGCTCCTCATCCCGGTCCTGGCTTCCCGCAAGGCACGCGCGGTGCTTGGGATGACGACCCTCGTCATCGCGGTCTTCGTCGCGTCGACGGCGGCGGTGCTTGTCGACCGGGGCCTCGGTTCCCCCGTCGCGGGGAGCGATTCGCCGGAGAGCATCGACATCCTCAGCTGGAACACCCGCGGCGATGCGCCCGGGTCTCCCTCGATCGCCGAGCTGGCAATCGAGGTCGGCGCCGACGTCGTGGTGCTGCCAGAGACGACGGAGGAGCTCGGCGTGGAGATCGCGGCCCAGATGTCCGAGGCGGGTTCCCCGATGTGGGTGCACACGCACACGGTCGACGAGGACTACAAGGCGACCTCCACGACGCTGCTCATCTCCCCTGACCTCGGCGACTACGAGGTCGTGACCGATCGGGGCGACACGAGCACGCTGCCGACCGTCATCGCGGTGCCCGTGGATGGCGACGGGCCCACGATCATCGCGGCGCACCCGGTCTCCCCGACTCCCGGCAACATGAGCGCGTGGAACGCCGACCTCGAGTGGCTCGCCCAGCAGTGCTCGAGCAACACGATCATGGCGGGCGACTTCAACTCGACCCTCGATCACCTCTCCGGCCTCGGGGTCGACGATTCGAGCCAGCTCGGTGCCTGCGCCGACGCAGCGCTCGCGACCGGCAATGGGTCCGTCGGCACGTGGACGGCAGGCGTCCCGCCGCTGCTGGGCGCGAACATCGACCGCGTCATGGCGACCGGCGAGTGGAGCGTCACGGGCTTCGAGGTCCTGCTCTCCCGCGACATGGCGGGCAGCGACCACCGTCCCGTCTTCGCGCAGCTGACACCGTCCGCCTCGGGCTGAACCTGTCCGCTCGCGCGGTTCGGTCCTGCTGACCGCGCCACCCAGTTTTCCGCGCGAGAATGTGGGGGTGACTACTTCCGACCGCGCCAGCACCCTGTCCGCCCAAGCCGCCCCCGCCGTCGCTCCAGCGACCGATGCGGCTGCCGAGACCGCAGGAGGCGTCAAGGCCGGCGAAGCGCCAGTGAGCGAGAACGAGAACCGCAGCACGACTCCGAAGAGCGACGCCTTCCGGGCGCAGATCATGCGCGGCTGGGCGGATCGCGAAGAGCCCCTCCCCGAGGCTCGGGTCTCCGTCCCGACCGCTGCCGGCCACCGCGAGGCGATCTCGGCCAGGCACCGCGGGGCGCGACTCGTCGTGCCTGCCGGAAGCCTCAAGCAGCGCTCCAACGACACCGACTACCGGTTCCGCGCCCACTCGGCCTTCTCGCAGCTGACCGGATGGGGTTCCGACGCCGAGCCCGGGGCCGTCCTGGTCCTCGATCCCATCGACGACGGCCACGAGGCCACGGTGTACTTCCGGGAGCGTGCAGGTCGGGACAGCGATGAGTTCTACGCGAACTCCGAGATCGGCGAGTTCTGGATCGGGCCGCGCCCGTCGCTCGCGCAGACCGCAGCCGACCTCGACGTCGCCGCCCGCGATCTGAGCGAGTTCTCCGAGCTCGGTCTCGTGACGGATGCCCGCACCCTGGTGCTTCGAGAGGCGGACCCGGAGCTGGCGGGGCGCGTCGACGAGGCTCGGCGCACCATGTCCCTGCCGGACGCCGAGTTCGACGCCCTGCTCGCAGAGGACGCGCTCCTCGCCCAGGACCTCAGCGAGCTGCGGCTCGTCAAGGACTCCTACGAGGTCGCTCAGATGCGCGAGGCCGTCGCCGCGACCGCTGCCGGCTTCGACGACATCGTCGGCTCCCTGGCGAGGGCGGCTCAGCACCCGCGGGGCGAGCGCATCGTCGAAGGCGTCTTCCAGGCGAGAGCCCGGCTCGAGGGCAACGACGTGGGCTACGACACGATCGCCGCCTCTGGCAGCCACGCGTGCATCCTGCACTGGACGAAGAACTCGGGAGCCGTGAACGCGGGCGAGCTGATCCTGGTGGATGCAGGTGTCGAGGTCGACTCGCTCTTCACCGCGGACATCACCCGCACGATCCCCGTCACGGGCCGCTTCTCCGAAGAGCAGCGCCTGGTGTACGAGATCGTGCTCGAAGCCGCTGACGCGGCACTGGCGATCGTCCGCCCCGGCATCACCTTCCGCACCATCCACGACACGGCGATGGAGGTCATCGCGGCGCGGACGCAGGAGCTCGGGATGCCGCTGGGCGTCGAGGGCATCGACCCCGCCGAGCAGCTCTACCGCCGCTACATGGTGCACGGCACGAGCCACCACCTCGGCATCGACGTGCACGACTGCGCGAAGGCGCGGCGCGAGCTCTACCTGGACGGCGTGCTCGAGGCAGGCATGGTCTTCACGATCGAGCCGGGACTCTACCTGCAGCCCGACGACCTGACCGTGCCAGAGCAGCTGCGGGGCATCGGCGTGCGCATCGAGGACGACATCCTCGTGACCGCCGACGGAGCGGAGAACCTCTCGCGCGACATCCCGCGCACCGTCGACGAGGTCGAGGCCTGGTTCGCGAGTCGCAACTCCGACTAGCCCAGGTCTGGACCGCCCGGGTCAGGACTGCGCGCTCGGCCCGGAGCGGTCTTCCGCGGCCTGCTTGGCGCGCCGCTCGCGCTCGAGGCGACGCATCTCCGCCTGCGCCTCCGAGTACGTGCGACGGGGTGCCGCCGGCTCCTGCGCCTCGGAAGCCGGTGCGTCCTGCCCGGCCGGTGCCCGCTCGGCACCCGAAGAGTGCGGAGCGGCGGGGGCCTGCTGCGGTGCCCCAGGGGCGAGCGGCGCCGGATGCGCGGCGGAGGTGTGCTCAGCTGCTGCCTGCTGGGCTGGCGTGACGCCGACTGCCCCCTGCGGCGTTCCGACGAGGCCACGCGCCTTCGCCGCGTGCTCACGGGGGACGACGACGTCGAAGTGGGTCGCGACGACCTGCATGACCGACGTGAACTGCCTGCGCTGCGGGTTGAGCGCGTAGCCGATGACGCTCCAGATCACGGAGAAGCCGATCGCGACCGGGAGGATCGCGATGAGGGTCTCGAAGCCGACCCCCGGCGTGATGATGAGCACGAGGAGCCCGACGAAGAGGCCGAGCATCACGCCCGTGCCGACGGCGCCGAGCGCGGCCTTGCCGAACGACATGCGGCCCGTGACGCGCTCGACGGTGCGAAGATGGCTGCCCAGGATGGAGACGGTCGAGACCGGGAAGTCCTGCTTCGCGAGACCGTCCACGACGGCGCGAGCGGCCTCGTAGCTGTCGAGGCTGGCGATCACGTCTCCCTCGGGAACCTTGGGGAACCGGCTGCGGGCGCCACGTGTCGTCGTGCCTGGGGTTGTCATGCCGCCATTCTCTCAGCACGTGCCTTGGAATGGCGGCGGACCGGTCACATGTTCGCTGTTGGCTGGCGAGCCGCCCGCGGCGACTACCATTGGCCCGTGAGCGTCTCCAAGGTCTTTACAGCGCGTCTTTCCGCGTGCCCCGTCTTCGACGAAGACGGCGACCGGATCGGCAAGGTCCGCGATGTCATCGTCGAGTACCGAGCGGCACATTCTCCGCGCGTCAACGGGCTCGTCGTCGAGACGAAGAGCAAGCGCCTGATCTTCATCCCAATCCGCCAGGTGGAGTCGATCGGGTCCGGTCAGATCGTCGTGAGCGGCGAGATCGACTCTCGGCCCTTCGTACAGCACGGGCAGGAGGTGCGTGTCCTCGCGGACCTCGCCGACCGCGCCGTCACGTTCAACGACGGCACGGCATCCGGGACCATCGAGGACGTGCAGATCGAGGAGGACGCGCAGGGGAACTGGAGCGTCGGCCAGCTCTTCGTGCGCCTGCCCCGCAAGAGCAAGCAGCTGTTCGGGACGGGGCCGACCCGTTTCGCGCCTTGGGGAGAGGTCACTCCCGAGCTCACGATCGGCGAGCAGCAGGCCGCGACGCAGTTCCTGACCGCGCACTCGGATATGAAGCCGAGCGACTTCGCCACCGCGCTCCTCGACCTGCCGGATGCCCGCCTCAAGGAGGTCGTCAGCATGCTGCCGGACGAGCGGCTGGCGGACGTGCTCGAGGAGATGCGCGAGTCCGACCAGGTCACGATCATCGAGTGGCTCGACGAGGAGCACGCGGCCGACGTGCTGGACCGCATGCAGCCAGACGACGCCGCCGACCTCGTGGCGAAGCTCGACGCGGTCAAGAGCGAGGCGCTCCTGCAGCGCATGGACCCGGAGGAGGCCGAAGAGGTTCGCATGCTCCTCGAGTTCGCCCCGGACACCGCCGGCGGACTGATGACCACCGACCCGGTGATCCTGCCCGGCGACGCGACGGTCGCCGAGGCGCTGGTGCTCATCCGCCGCAAGGACCTCCCCGCGGCTCTCGCGACGAGCGTCTTCGTGACCCTCTCCCCCTACGAGCCGCCCACGGGCCGCTACCTGGGCCTCGTCCACTTCCAGCGTCTCCTCAGATATCCGCCGCACGAACGACTCGACACGATCCTGGACCGCGAGATGGAGCCTGCGCCCACGACGATGCGCGACGCCGAGGTGGCGCGTGTCCTCGCGAGCTACGACCTCGTCGCGCTTCCCGTCATCGACGACGCGCACCGCCTCGTCGGCGTCGTGACGATCGACGACGTCCTCGACCACCTCCTGCCGGAGGACTGGCGTCAGGTCGACGCCGAGGGCGAGGTCGTCCCAAGTCGCGTCTCGCAGCGCGTCGGCACCAAGCGTGTCGTCACCGCCCCCGCCAACTCTCCAGCCGCCCGGAGGACTCATGGCACGTCGTGAAGACGATCTCGAGCGCCCCAAGGTGAAGGGCCTCCATCTCCGACGCCCACGGCCGAAGCCGCGGCGTGACTCCCGCGACCCGCGCGATTCGCGCGGGGATGACTCGGAGAACCGCGACCACGACCGGAGCGACGCATTCGGCCGGGGAATGGAGGCGTTCGCGCGCGCCATGGGCACGCCGGCCTTCCTCGTCGGCCTCTCGCTCTTCGTCGTGTTCTGGGTGGTGTGGAACTCGATGGCCCCCATCGAGCTGCGCTTCGACTCCGCTGATCTCGGCTTCATCGCCTTGACCCTCATGCTGTCGCTGCAGGCCTCGTACGCTGCCCCCATGCTGCTGCTCGCGCAGAACCGGCAGGACGACCGCGACCGGGTGCAGATCGCCCAGGACCGGCAGCGAGCGGAGCGCAACTCGGCCGATCTCGAGTACCTGGCGCGCGAGATCGTGGCCCTCAGGGTGCTCACGAAGGACCTCGCTTCGAAGGACTTCATCCGCGCCGAGCTCCGTGCCCTGCTGGAGGACATCGAGGACCTCGACGACCCAGACGAAGATGGCTCGGAGACCATCTCGCGCGAGCAGCAGCGGGTGAGCGACTCGGCGAGGCGCCGCGCCGAGGCGATCCGAGACAGGAAGCGCGCAGCCAAGTCGGCAGAAGAGTCGGTGTGAGCGACGTGACGAACGCCGACCGCATCTGGAGCGCGCTCGCTGGCGTCATCGACCCCGAGCTTCGCCGACCGCTGACGGAGCTCGGGATGATCGAGCGCGTCGACGAGCGCCCGGACGGGTCCTTCGAGGTCGAGCTGCGGCTCACGATCGTCGGGTGCCCGGCGGCGCGTCAGATCGAGCGGGAGGTGCGCGCCGCGATCGAGTCGGTCATCGACGTCGCCCGGTACGAGCTCGAGATCGGCGTCATGACGCGCGAGCAGCGGACGGCCCTGACGGAGCGGCTGCGAGGCTCCCGCGCCGGCCGCGTGCATCCCTTCGGCCGCGATTCCCTGACCCGCGTCATCGCCGTCACAAGCGGCAAGGGCGGCGTCGGCAAGTCCACGGTCACCGCGAACCTCGCCGCTGCCTTCGCTCGTCGCGGCCTCAGCGTCGGCCTCATCGACGCCGACGTCCACGGCTACTCCATCCCAGGCCTCTTCGGGCTGGGGCACGACGTGGCGCCGACGCGCATCGGGGACATGATCGTGCCCCCTGAGTCGCACGGCGTGAAGCTCATCTCGATCGGCATGTTCCTGGGCGACGATGCACAGGTCGTCGCGTGGCGCGGCCCGATGCTGCATCGCACGATCGAGCAGTTCCTCACGGACGTCTACTTCGGTGACCTCGACGTGCTGCTGCTCGATCTGCCGCCTGGCACCGGCGACATCGCGATCTCGCTCGGCCAGCTGCTCCCGAACGCCGAGGTCGTCGTCGTCACGACTCCGCAGGCCGCCGCCGCCGACGTCGCCTGGCGCTCCGGAGCGCTGGCCAGGAAGACCGGGCAACGGGTCGTCGGTGTCATCGAGACGATGTCGCCGTTCGCCTCGCCGGACGGTGGCCAGGTCGCACTCTTCGGCGAGGGCGGAGGGCGGGCCGTCGCGGAGCGCCTCAGCGCGGAGGGCGACGCAGTTGCCCTGCTCGCCGAGGTGCCGGTCAGCCAGACGCTCCGCGAGTCCGGCGACGCCGGCACTCCCCTCCTACGGGCGGAGCCGACGGAACCTGCAGGCCAGGAGCTCCAGCGCGCGGCGGACGCCCTGCTCGCTCAGCCGCGCGGCCTCAGCGGTCGCAGGCTTCCGGTCTCGCTCGTCTAGGCTGCCGAGCTCGCACGCCTCTGGGGCGGGTGGTCGGCGCGCCGACGACTCGGATCAGACGCGGATCAGGTGGCTTCGGCGTCGAACGGCACAGGACCGACGACCGACGCGGACGGCTGTGCGCTCGAGGCCCAGCTCGGTCGTGAGGCGCTCCCGGGCGCGGCGGCAGCCGCTGCTGCTCCGGCTGCGAGGGTCGCGGCGCTCGCAGCGGCAGACGCAGAAGCGGCGTTCACGGGGGCCGGCTGCGGCGCTGCGGGCTCGTCCTCGGCGAGGAGCGCATCGCGGATGATGCGGCGAGGGTCGTACTGTCGAGGATCGAGCTTGCGCCAGTCGACATCGGCGAAATCGTCGCCCATCTCCTCTTTCATGCGCGTCTTCGCGTTCGTGGACGCTCCACGAAGCCACTTGACCGCATCAGCGAGACGCTCGGCAGCTTTCGGGAGCTTGTCGGGACCGATGATGAAGGCCGCGATAATGCCGATCAACAGCAACTTCTCAAACGTCAGCCCAAACACCGTCCCATCATAGGGTCTGGGATGCGACGACGCCTCACCCGGGAGGCCAGAACCCGGATGCGGGAATCGGACTCCGGGACCTCGCCCGCCGCTAGTCTTGAGGAATGTCTGAACTGGAGCTCAGCTCGCGCTACATCAACGAGCGAATCGTGGACGATGCCCTCGTCCGGGATGCTCGTCAGCTGACGCTTGAACTGGGACTGCCGCTCCCCTCGGCCGCAACCGCGGCTCACCTGACGTTCCTCGCGGCCGCGACGGGGGCATCCACGATCATCGAGATCGGGACCGGCGCGGGAGTGCTCACGCACGCGGTCTGGCGTGGGGCGCCGAGCTCCACGATCACCTGCATCGACGCTGAGCCCGAGTACCTCGGGCATGCGCGGCGTCTGCTGATCTCCTCCGGTGCGCGCGGTGCGAGCCTCCGCTTCATCACGGGTCACCCGCAGGACGTGCTGCCTCGGATGACCGAGGGCGGCTACGACCTCGTCGTCATCGGAGGAGACATCGCGCACATCGGCGCGCATCTGCAGCATGGACTGCGCCTCATCCGCCCTGGCGGTACGATCGTCGCCCTCGGCGCGCTCAACGGCGGCAAGGTCGCCTCACCCGCCAGACGCGACGCGCTGACCAGCGGCCTGCGCGCCCTCTACTCCGAGTTCGATCTCCAAGAAGACCTGCGCCTGGCTCTGCTGCCGCTCGACGGTGGCATCCTCCAGCTCACGAAGCTGCGCTGAGCGCAGCGACAAGGAACGCAGAAGAAGGGCGCCGACCGTGGTGGTCGACGCCCTTCCCTTCGTGCGAATCGGCTATTCGCCGACGACTGCGCTCAGCGCGTCGCGAAGCTCGCGGGCCTCGTCGTCGTTGACGGACACCACGAGGCGCCCGCCACCCTCTAGGGGTACACGAACGATGATCAGCCGTGTTTCGCGGATGGCTTCCATAGGTCCGTCACCAGTACGCGGTTTCATCGCGGCCATAATTGCGCCTCCAAGATTTGTGCAGTGTCTCCCTAGTATCCCAAATTCGTGGACCGAGTGTGCATTCGGCCCTCCGGAATGCGGAAACTCGTGCATCGAATTCGGTCCGACTTGCGAGGAAACGGCGAAGGGAACGGCCAGAACCGAGGTGTAACGTCAAAATTCGTTGGCGTCGATGGCGCCTTCTGCCCTGGCCAGATGATCGAAAGGACCTCACGTGGCTGAATACACGCTTCCCGACCTCCCCTACGACTACGCGGCACTCGAGCCCCACATCTCGGCACGCATCATGGAGCTGCATCACGACAAGCACCACGCGACCTACGTGAAGGGCGCCAACACGGCACTCGAGCAGATCGCCGAGGCACGCGACAGCGGCAACCTCGCGAACATCAACAAGCTCGAGAAGGACCTCGCCTTCAACCTTGGCGGACACGTCAACCACAGCGTCTTCTGGACCAACCTCTCGCCGGAAGGCGGGGAGCCCGCTGGTGGCATCAAGGATGCGATCGACGAGCAGTTCGGCGGTCTCGAGAAGTTCCAGGCGCAGTTCACCGCCGTGGCGCTCGGCGTGCAGGGCTCCGGCTGGGCCGTGCTCGGCTACGACCAGACGGGTGGCAACCTCACCACGTTCCAGCTCTTCGACCAGCAGGGCAACATCCCCTTCGGCGTCACTCCCCTGCTGCAGCTCGACGTGTGGGAGCACGCCTACTACCTCGACTACCAGAACGTACGGGCCGACTACATCAAGGCCTTCTGGAACATCGTCAACTGGGAGAACGTGGGCCAGCGCCTCGACGCGGCGCGCGGCTGACGCGACCCCAGCACTCACCGCAGATGGCGATCGCCGCATCCAGTGATGGATGCGGCGATCGCCATCTTGCTCCGTGCTGAAGGGTCAGCTCTTCGCGATGGTGAGCACCTGCTCGAGCGCGGCGACACACTGCCCGTCCGTCTCGCGCACGATGGTGACGACGGTCTGCCCCTCGACGTAATGGCAGATGTCCGCGGGCACGGTCTCGCCGTGGGTCTTGTTCTCGAGGAGGTAGACGGTGCCGTCGCCGAGCCCCTGCGTCGCGTAGGGGTTCGTGCCGACCGAGATCCCCTCGGTGAAGCTCTCGAACTCGTCGAACATCGTCGCGGTGTCGACCGCCTCGCTGCCCGGGAGCGTCGCGATGTGCAGGAACGTCGAGCGCCACTTGCCATCTGGCCCACCGCCACCGGTTCCTTCGACGTCTCCAGCCCTCGACGGAACCCAGTTGCAGAGCTCGGGGGCAGCAGCTGAGAGCTGTGCGAGATCGGGGTGCTGCTCGAGTGAGAAAGCCTGCTCGAAAGGCACCAGCCGCGGAGCGTTCAGCTCACCCAGCATGGCGTCGGTGAAGAGCCCACACTCCTCAGCTGCGCCGATCGAGGAGATGCTCCAGGCCGCCGCTGGCTGCTCCGTCTCCTCGGGCATCGCCGCTGCGGTTGCGCTCGCAGTAGCCTCGGGCGCCGTCGAGGCAACCGCGGTGGCTGACGACGTGACCGCCGGAGCGGCACCCCCTTCTGTGCCCTGGCAGCCCGAGAGCGCCAGTATCCCAACCGTCGCCAGCACGGTGATCCGCCCCACCCCGAGTAGTTCCATCCTGATCTCCCCACATCCTGTCAAAGCAGACGCACCGGTACCGGTGTATGCACTCAATGTAGGGCCTGACCTGGGTTTTGTGAGGCCGAGGCTGTAACGCTCCGGACACGGAACGGTGACGGTTCGGACCGGGCTAAGCCGGGGTCCAGTCACCCTCCACGGTGTACCAGCAGAAGTAGAGCCACAGGAGCTGCCCGACGAGCATGAGCACGACGACGCTCACCCGGTAGAGCGGAGACTTGGGGATCGCGACGGCGCCGAGGATCGGGAACATCGGCATAAGCAGCCGGAACGTGCTCGACTGCGGGAAGAACACGGCGAAGAGGTACGTGAAGTAGCTGAAGAGCCAGATGCGGATCTCGATGCCCAGCCTGCGCATGATCGGCAGCGCGATGGCGCCGACCACGACGATGACGAAGAGCACCACGATGATCGCCCCGATGGGCTGGCCGAACCAGAACGTCGAGCCGTGGAACCACCCCGTGAACGGCTCCAGCTCGATGGGCCCCGTGTAGTGGATGCGCCAGGCGAGCTCCGTGTCGATGTACGCGGATGGGACTCCGGTCACGGCCCAGGCGATCAGCAGCCAGCCGAAGCCCGCGACCGCGGAGAGCAGCCCGGCGGCCATGACCTTGATGACCTCAGGGCGTGGGAACGCCTCGCGTCCCTTCGCGTGCATCCACCAGCGTGCGAGGAAGTAGAGCCCGAGCGTCATGGCCCACGCGAGCCCCGTCGGGCGAGTGAACGAGGCGAGCACGATGACGGGAAGCATGACCAGCCACTGTCGCTTGATGAGCAGGTACAGCAGGAGCGCGACGAAGAAGCTCTGCGCGCTCTCCGCATAGCCGAGCTGGAGCAGCGGGCTCGTCGGTGCGATGCAGAAGAGTAGCGTCGCGAACGCCGTCGCGCTCTTGTCGACGACAAGCGCGAGGGTGCGGTTGAAGACCCAGGCCGCAGCGAATCCGAAGGCCGTCGCGACGAGCACAGAAGCCACTTCCCACGGCAGCGTCGTCGCCACCATGAGGCCACGGACCAGGACCGGGTAGAGCGGCATGAAGGCCCACGCGTTCTCGGTGACCTGCCCCTCGTCGTTCCGGGGCAGCTCGCTCGAGTAGCCGAAAGGCCCACCGGTCGCGATGCGCTCGAACCAGGCCGAGTCCCACAGGTTCGAGAAGGTCCACAGGTCGGGCTTCGCCGGCGACTGCCAGGTCTCCTGCTGCTGGGACGCGAACGCCAGCAGGAACACGGTCGTCACGACCCGCGTTCCGAAGAAGATGATGGCGACCTGCGCCAGCGCCGGGAGGCGACTCCAGTAGTACGAGAAGTACGTCGGTCTGGTGTCCGCGGCGATCGTGAACTCCTCGCGGCCCGTTCTTGCTAGCGTGAGGTCAGCCACGTCCGCAGCCCCTCCTCGACACGCGTGATCTCGGAGAGCAGCACCCGTTCGTCGTCGGCGTGCGCCTTGAGCGGGTCGCCAGGGCCGTAGTTCACTGCCGGGATGCCGAGCGCCGAGAACCTGGCCACGTCCGTCCACCCGTACTTGGGTTTCGCCTCTGCGCCGACCGCCTCGAGGAATCCGCGCGCCAGAGGGGCGTCGAGGCCCGGCCTCGCAGCGGGAGAGCGGTCGACGAAGTCGAGCTCGAAGTCGCCGAACCATGCCCGCAGCTTCGCCTCGGCTTCATCGAGCGTCTTGTCGGGGGCGAAGCGGTAGTTGACGTGCACGACGCACTCGTCCGGGATCACGTTGCCGGCGACCCCGCCCGAGATGCGGACGGCGTTGAGCCCTTCCCGGTATTCGAGGCCCTCGACGGGCACCGTCGCCGGCTCGAACTCCGCGAGCCGCTCGAGGATCGGCGCCGCCTTGTGGATGGCGTTCTCCCCCACCCACGCGCGTGCCGAGTGGGCGCGCTTCCCCCTGGTCCGGATGTCGACGCGGATGGTGCCGTTGCAGCCACCCTCGACCTCGCCCTTCGTGGGTTCGCCCAGGATTGCGAAGTCGGCGGCCAGGAGCTCCGGCCGAGCATCTGCGAGCAGCCCCAGCCCGTTCAGCTCGGACGCGACCTCCTCGTTGTCGTACCAGATCCAGGTCACGTCGACGGCGGGCTCCACGAGCTCGGCTGCGAGCCTCAGCTGCACGGCCACACCGGCCTTCATATCGACCGTGCCGCGCCCCCAGAGGTACTCCCCCGCCGGCGTATCGGGCACATCTGCCGCGGCTTGCTCGGGCGAGAGGACCTCGAGGCGCGTCGGGAGGTTCTCGTTGATCGGCACGGTGTCGATGTGCCCCGCGATCGCGACCCGCTGGGCGCGCCCGAGCGAGGTGCGCGCGACGATGGTGTTGCCGAGCCGCTGCACCTCGAGATGCGCGAACGGCGCCAGCGCGGCCTCGATGGCGTCGGCGATCGTCGCCTCGTCGCCGGAGACGGACGGAATGTCACACAGCAGGCGCGTGAGCTCGGTGGAGGGTCGCGTCAGGTCGAGGGCATCGCCACTCGCGAAGGAAGACATGGGTTCAAGCCTAAGTGCTCGGCAAGAGCACAGCGCGGTGCCCGCGCGGGCCCTTCCCTGGGTAGCCTGGAGCGCATGACCAACGATGCACCCACCTCCCACGACCAGCGGACAGCTTGGGGCGACGGCCTCGCCACGATCACGAACGACGGGCAGGTGCTCGATGCCTGGTTCCCGACCCCCGCACTGGGCCCGCTGCCCGAGGGCCGCGACCCGCACATCTCTCCCGCGAGCTTCGCGGCGCTCTCCTACGACGACGAGCGTCGCCAGGTGCAGGTCAGCCCGGTCACCGTGACGGTGCGGCTCGATGAGCCCGTCGAGAGCGTCGTCGACGCCTACCTGCGCCTGCACCTCCTGAGCCACCTCATCGTCGAGCCGAACAGCATCAACCTCGATGGCATCTTCGGCCACCTGCCGACCAACGCCTGGACCAACGTCGGCCCCATGCGACCCGACCTGGCCGCCTCGTCGCGCGCGATCCTCCAGCGCGAGGGCATCCAGGTCTACGCGATCGACAAGTTCCCGCGCCTCCTCGACTACGTGATGCCGGCGGATGTGCGCATCGCCGACGGCGGACGGGTCCGCCTCGGCGCGCACCTCGCACCAGGCACGGTTGTCATGCACGAGGGCTTCGTGAACTTCAACGCCGGCACTCTCGGCCGCTCGATGGTGGAGGGGCGCGTCTCGCAGGGCGTGATCCTCGGAGCCGGCAGCGACATCGGCGGCGGAGCATCCATCATGGGAACGCTCTCCGGCGGCGGCAAGGAGCGCATCCGCATCGGCGAGCGCGCCCTGCTCGGCGCGAACTCCGGCATCGGCATCTCGCTCGGCGACGACTCGATCGTCGAGGCAGGCCTCTACGTGACCGCCGGGACCAAGGTCTCGCTCATCGGCCAGAGCGACCCTGATGGCCAGATCGGCGAGCCGCAGTCGGTCAAGGCGTCGGCGCTCTCCGGCGTGCCGAACCTGCTGTTCCGACGGAACTCGCTCAACGGCGCGGTCGAGGCCCTCGCACGGACCGGGGCTGGCATCCAGCTCAACGACGCCCTGCACGCCTGACTCGGAGCACCTCCGGACTGGACCCGTGGTCAGCAGCCCGGAGACAGAACAACACTCCCCGCTGGCCACCTGTCGTGCGGCTCGAGCGGGGAGTGTCTTGTTCGATCAGCGTAGAACGCGTGCCGTCGCAGCGGAACCCCTCACAGGGGATTCCAGGCTGCGTCGGCACGCGTCACCTGCGCGGGTCAGACGTCAGAGCAGCTGGAAGCCGCGGTTCTCCGGGTAGTGGCGCTCGGCCTCACCCGTGTAGAGCTGCTGCGGGCGCCCGATCTTGGTCTTGGCATCCGCGTTCGCCTCACGCCAGTGCGCGAGCCAGCCGGGGAGGCGTCCGATGGCGAAGAGCACCGTGAACATGCGCGTCGGGAAGCCCATCGCCTTGTAGATGAGGCCAGTGTAGAAGTCGACGTTCGGGTACAGGCTTCGCTCTTTGAAGTAGTCGTCGTTCAAGGCGACCTGCTCGAGCTGCGTCGCGAGCTCGAGAAGCGGGTCGTTGACGCCGAGCGCGGCGAGCACCTCGTCAGCGGACTCCTTGACGAGCTTCGCGCGGGGGTCGTAGCTCTTGTACACCCGGTGGCCGAAGCCCATGAGGCGCACGCCGTCTTCCTTGTTCTTGACCCGCTCGACGAAGCGGTCGACGCCCTCGCCGGATTCCTGGATCTGCGCGAGCATCTTGAGGACGGCCTCGTTGGCGCCACCGTGCAGCGGGCCGTTGAGCGCGCTGATGCCGGCGGAGATCGAGGAGTACATGTTCGCCTCGGTCGAGCCCACGAGACGCACCGTCGAGGTCGACGCGTTCTGCTCGTGGTCGGCGTGCAGGATGAGGAGGCGCTCGAGTGCCTTCGACAGCACGGGGTTGACCTCGTAGGGCTCCGCGAGGTTGCCGAAGTTGAGCTTGAGGAAGTTGTCGACGAAGTCGAGCGAGTTGTCCGGGTACAGGAACGCCTGGCCGATGCTCTTCTTGTGCGCGTAGGCGGCGATGACCGGGATCTTCGCGAGGAGGCGGATGGTCGACTGCTCGATCATCTCGGGGTTGTGGACGTCGAGGGAATCCTCGTAGTACGTCGAGAGCGCGTTGACGGCGCTCGACAGCACGGACATCGGGTGCGCGTGCGGCGGCAGTGCCGTGAAGAAGCGCTTGAGGTCCTCGTGCAGGAGCGTGTGGTGGCGGATGCGGTCGGTGAAGTTCTCGTACTCCGACTCGGTCGGCAGCTGGCCGTAGAGCAGCAGGTACGCGACCTCGAGGAAGCTCGACTTGGAGGCCAGCTCCTCGATCGGATAGCCGCGGTAGCGGAGGATGCCGTTGGCACCATCGATGTACGTGATCGCCGACTTGGTCGACGAGGTGTTGACGAAGCCCTGGTCGAGCGTGGTGTACCCGGTCTGCTTCATGAACGTCGAGATGTCGACCGCGTCAGCGCCTTCGGTGGCACGCAGGACCGGGAACTCAGCTGTCCTGTCGCCGATCCTGAAGGTGGCTGAGTCCGCCTCATTCCGGTGGGCCTCAGCCTGCTTGTGCTGTTCAGTCACAGATCCTCCTCGAGCGGGTGGGGGATGCTCCCCGGCGAGCACGCAGAACGCGCAGTGTTCTCATAGCCTAATCGGTCGACCAGGTGACTATGCGAATCCACAATGAAACTCGCGATGTGCTGTTCGATACCTACTGAGCTTGCGCGGAATGGCCAGGACTGGCCGCGATGAGCCGCCGCGCGGCCTCGTCGATGTGCGCATCCGTGGCCGTGAGGGAGACTCGGACGTGCCGCCCGCCTGCCTCCCCGTAGAAGACCCCGGGACCCGCGATGATGCCGAGCTGTGCGAGCTCCTCGATCGTTGCCCAGGAGTCGTCGCCCTTGGTGCCCCACAGGTAGAGGCCCGCCTCGCTGTGCTCGATGCGCAGACCCCACGCCTGGAGCGCGGGAAGGAGCACCTCTCGGCGACGGAGGTAGCGGTGGTACTGCTCGACGGCATGCTCGTCGTCGCCGAGCGCAGCCACGACGGCCGCCTGCACCGGGGCAGGGACGATGAGACCCGCGTGCTTGCGTGCAGTGAGCAGGCGCGAGATGAGCTGCGGGTCACCCGCGACGTAGGCCGCCCGGTAGCCCGCCAGATTCGACCGCTTCGAGAGCGACGAGCACGCGAGGATGTTGCTCAGGTCGCCACCCGTGACCCGCTCGTCGAGGATGCTCGGGATGCGCTCGCCCGACCAGTCCCCCCAGCCGAGTTCCGCGTAGCACTCGTCGTTGATGATGACGGCGCCCAGCTCGCGAGCACGGGAGACCGCGGCCGCGAGCTCCTCGACGCCGAGCACTCGGCCGTCGGGGTTGCCTGGGCTGTTGAGCCAGATGAGCCTCGTCGATTCCGGCCAGGCTGCGGGGTCGTCGCCCGCGAAGCCCTGGGCTCCGGCGAAGACCGCGCCGATCTCGTACGTTGGGTAGGCCCGGGCAGGGTAGACGACCGTGTCGCCCTCGCCGAGTCGCAGGAAGAAGGCCGTCGTCGCGACGAACTCCTTCGAGCCGACCGTGAGCATCGCGTTCGAGCGCTGCAGGCCACTCACGCCGCGGCACCGCGCGAACCAGGCGACGACGGCGTCCCTGGCTTCCGGTGTGCCGATCGTGGTCGGGTAGGAGTGCGCGTCGGCGTGCTCCCGCAGCGCCGCGCGAACGACCTCCGGCGTCGGGTCGACGGGAGAGCCGATCGAGAGGTCGAGGGCACCATCCGGGTGCGCGTTCGCCTGGTCGATGTAGGGCGTCAGCTGGTCCCAGGGGTAGTCGGGGAGCTCGCCGAGCGTCACGCGCCCTCTCCCTGCGGTTCGAGCGCCGCGATGACCGGGTGGTCGTGGTGGATGACACCGACCTTCGCCGCTCCCCCTGGCGAGCCGATCTCGGAGAAGAAGTCGACGTTCGCGGTGTAGTACTCGCTCCACTCCTCCGGCAGGTCGTCCTCGTAGTAGATGGCCTCGACAGGGCAGACGGGTTCGCAGGCACCGCAGTCGACGCACTCGTCGGGGTGGATGTAGAGCATCCGATCGCCCTCGTAGATGCAGTCGACGGGGCACTCATCGATGCAGGCCCGGTCCTTCACGTCGACACAGGGAAGGGCGATGACGTAGGTCACTGAGGTGACTCCTCCTAGCTCGGTTGCGATCTCTCATCGTACTCGCCGACGCCGGTCGCCGTTCGCGATCGGCGGCTCGGCAGGGCGGGCCAGAACGCGCAGCCCGCCGCGACGAGGGACGCAAGGGCGAGCCAGGCGAGGCCGACCACGTCGCCGACCACGACGACGCTCGAACCGGGATTCCAGACGCCGAGGCCGACAACCGCGACGATGACCCCGACAGCGAACCCGGTGCTCATCCACCGGTCGACGAGGTACAGGCGCAGGCCGATGCCGAGGCACAGGATGCAGGCGAGGCCGAGCACGATGCCCACCCAGAGCGTCGTCTCGAAGAGCTCGACGCGGCCACGGTGGAGGAACGTCGTCACGGTGCCGACGATGAGGCCGAAAAGCGCGTAGAGCAGCGCCCCGAGGATGCGTTCCCCGGTTCGCTGCTCTGCGGCAGGCTGTTCGATGACTTCCGTCATACGACCTTACTGTTCACGTGTTGCCGTGCGAGGGCGCACGCGCAACTACTGCTTCTTGGCGCGCGACGTGGCACGCGCACGCGCGTTGCCGTCGAGGAGCAGCTTGCGGATGCGGATCTTCTCGGGCGTGACCTCGACGCACTCGTCCTCGCGGGCGAACTCGAGGCACTCCTCGAGCGTGAGCTGACGAGAAGGCGTCATCGACTCGAACGTGTCCGCGTTGGCGGAACGCATGTTCGTGAGCTTCTTCTCCTTGGTCACGTTGACGTCCATGTCGTCGGCGCGCGAGTTCTCGCCGATGACCATGCCCTCGTAGACCTCTTCGGTCGGCTGCACGAAGAACGACATGCGCTCCTGAAGTGCGATCATCGCGAACGGCGTCGCGACTCCGGCGCGGTCGGCGACGATCGAGCCCGACGTGCGGGTCGTGATCGGGCCGGCCCACGGCTCGTAGCCGTGCGAGATGGCGTTCGCGATGCCGGTTCCACGCGTGCTCGTCATGAACTCGCTGCGGAAGCCGATGAGGCCTCGCGACGGGATGACGAATTCCATGCGAACCCAGCCCGTGCCGTGGTTCGACATCGACTCCATGCGGCCCTTGCGCGCGGCGAGCAGCTGCGTGATGGCACCGAGGTGCTCCTCCGGCGAGTCGATCGTGAGGTGCTCGAACGGCTCGTGCGTCTTGCCGTCGACGATCTTCGTGACCACCTGCGGCTTGCCGGCCGTGAGCTCGAAGCCCTCGCGGCGCATGTTCTCGATGAGGACCGAGAGCGCGAGCTCGCCACGGCCCTGGACTTCCCAGGCGTCCGGGCGTCCGATGTCGAGGACGCGGATCGAGACGTTGCCGATGAGCTCGCGGTCGAGGCGGTCCTTGACCATGCGCGAGGTGAGCTTGTGGCCCTTGACCTTGCCCATGATGGGCGAGGTGTTCGTGCCGATCGTCATCGAGATGGCGGGCTCGTCGACCGTGATGCCGGGAAGAGGACGGATGTCCTCCGGGTCGGCGATCGTCTCGCCGATCATGATCTCGGGGATGCCGGCGACGGCGACGATGTCACCGGGGCCAGCGGAGTCGGTGGGGACGCGGTCGAGCGCCTTCGTCTCGAGGAGCTCCGTGATGCGCACGTTGTGCACCGAGCCGTCGTTCTTCACCCAGGCCACGTTCTGGCCCTTCTTGAGCGTGCCGTTGAAGACGCGCAGCAGAGCGAGACGGCCGAGGAACGGGGAGCTGTCCAGGTTCGTCACGTGCGCCTGCAGCGGCGCCTCCGGGTCGAAGGCCGGCGGCTGGATGTGCTTGAGGATCGTCTCGAAGAGCGGCTCGAGGTCGTCGTTGTCCGGCAGCTCGCCGTCGGCGGGCTGGTTGTGCGAAGCGGCACCAGCGCGGCCCGAGGCGTAGAGGACGGGCAGGTCGAGGAGCGCGTCGATGTCGAGATCGGGCGCCTCGTCGGCCATGTCGGAGGCGAGACCGAGGAGCAGGTCCTGGCTCTCGGCGACGACCTCGTCGATGCGCGCGTCCGGACGGTCGGTCTTGTTGACGCACAGGATGACCGGGAGGTTCGCGGCGAGCGCCTTGCGGAGCACGAAGCGAGTCTGCGGGAGGGGTCCCTCGGAGGCGTCGACGAGGAGGACGACACCGTCGACCATGGACAGGCCGCGCTCGACCTCGCCACCGAAGTCGGCGTGGCCAGGGGTGTCGATCACGTTGATCGTGATCGGGCCATCCGTGGCGTGCTTCCCCTTGTAGGAGATCGCCGTGTTCTTGGCGAGGATGGTGATGCCCTTTTCACGCTCGAGGTCGTTCGAGTCCATGACTCGGGCTTCGGTCGAGTTGCTGTCGTGCTCGCCAAACGAGCCCGTCTGCTTCAGCATGGCGTCGACGAGGGTCGTCTTGCCGTGGTCGACGTGCGCCACGATGGCGACGTTACGGAGTTCAGAACGGTGGGCGACAGGCACAGCAGTCATTCAGGGGTGCTTTCATTTGAGAAAAGGGCAGTTCATCCTACGTCACGGAGGACACGCCTCCCGACCAGCGTGAGATGGCACCCACGCTGGTCGAAGTTTCTACCGAGTCACTGGCCGGATTCCCGCTCCTCCGCCTCGGCGCGCAGGATGTCCTCCTGCTGCGCCGAAGGAGCATCGGAGGCCACGATGTCGTCACCGAGGACCTCGGCCGTGACCGCACCCTCGGTTGCGCGCTTGAGCGCGGCCCGCTCGGCTCGGCGGATCGCCTGCTCGTCGGGGTCCGGCACCGGCACGGCGGCGACGAGGCGCTGCGTGTACGGGTCCTGCGGAGCACGGAGGATCTGGTCGGTCGGCCCCTGCTCCACGATCTTGCCGTGGTTCATGACGATGACCCGGTTCGCCAGCTGGTCGACGACGGCCAGGTCGTGCGTCACGAACAGCACGGCGAACTGCAGCCGCTGCTGGATCTCGACGAGCAGCTCGAGCACGCGCTTCTGCACCGACACGTCCAGGGCGGAGGTGGGCTCATCGGCCACGAGGAGCTTCGGCTCGAGCGCCAGGGCGCGGGCGATGCCGATGCGCTGACGCTGTCCACCGGACAGCTCGTTCGGGTAGCGGTTGCGGAACGAGCGGGGAAGCTCGACCTGGTCGAGCAGCTCGCCGACTCTGGCCTCGATCTCCGCCTTCGTCAGCTTCTTCTCGAGGATGAGCGGCTCCGCGATCGACTGCCCGACGGGCCACCTCGGGTTGAGCGACGAGCCCGGGTCCTGGAAGACGATGCCGATATCGCGGCGCACCTTCGCGAGGTCGTGCCTCGAGACCCCGTTCAGCTCGACGCCGTTGAGCTTCATCGAGCCGGCGGCGACCGGCAGCAGTCCGACGACCGCGCGAGCGACCGTCGTCTTCCCCGATCCCGACTCTCCGACGACGCTCACGATCTCGCCTGGGTAGATCTCGAAGGTCGCGTCCTCGACGGCCTTGAAGGCGGGGACGCGGCCCTGCTTCGGGTACTCGATGTCGGCGTTCTGCACGACGAGCGCCGGCTCACCCGTGAACTCGCGCGCATCCAGCCCGCTCGCCTCTCCGGTGCCCAGGTGCGGAACCGCGTCGAGCAGCGTCTTGGTGTAGGCGTGCTGCGGGTTCTTGAAGATCTCTCGCACGGTGCCGCGCTCGACGATCTCGCCGCCCTTCATCACGATGACGTTGTCGGCGATGTCGGCGACGACGCCCATGTCGTGCGTGATGATGACGATCGCCGAGTTGAGGCGTTCGTGCAGCGACCGCATGAGCTCGAGGATCTCGGCCTGGATCGTCACGTCGAGGGCCGTCGTCGGCTCGTCGGCGATGAGGAGGTCCGGGTCGCAGCTGAGCGACTGCGCGATCATGGCGCGCTGGCGCTGTCCGCCGGAGAGCTGGTGCGGGTAGGAGTCGAACGCCTTCGCCGGGTTGGGCATCTCGACGAGACGGAGGAGCTCGAGCGCGCGCTCCCTGGCGGCGTTCGGCGTCATCGTGGGGTTGTGGATGCGCAGCGCCTCGGAGATCTGGAACCCGATCGTCAGCACCGGGTTGAGCGCCGTCATGGGCTCCTGGAAGATCACCGCGATGTCGTTGCCTCGAGCGCGGCGCAGCGTCGACTGCGGCGCCCCGATGAGCTCGGTGCCGTTGAGCTTCGCGCTGCCGGAGGTGCGCCCGTTCTTCGGGAGGAGGTCGAGGAGCGTCATGGACGACACGGACTTGCCGGAACCCGACTCGCCGACGATGGCGAGCACCTCGCCCGGCCGGACCACGTAGTTGATGTCCTTCGCGGCGGTGACCCAGTCGCCGCCGACCCAGAACTCGACGCTCAGATCCTGGACCTCGAGGATCGGCGTCGTGTCGTCTTTGCGTGAAGTCGTGCTCATGAGCGTGCCTCCCGGTGGGCTGCGGTTGCAGTGCGTGCTGTCTGGGGTGTGGGCCGTGCGGCCTCTGCGAGAATGGGCGGGTGTCCGAGCGAACCGTTCTCCGCCCCCGTATGGGTCTTGTCGTCTACGGCGTCATCGCCGCGATGGCACTCGTCGCCGTCATCTCCGTGATGATCACTCCGGGAGCCGAGCGGCACCTGCTCTCGGTGCTGCCGCTGCCCATCCTGGCCCTCGGCCTCGGATGGATCACCCTGGTGAGCCCGAGCGTCGTCTTCACGGACGAGGCGCTCGAGGTGAACAACCCGCTCAAGAAGACGGTCGTGCCCTACGGGCAGATCGAGCTCGTCGAGACGACGCGCGGCTTCACCGTCACGACGCCGGAGGGCAAGGTCAGCGCGTGGGCCGCTCCCCCGCCCGACCGACTCAGCGCTGAGCGCATGGACCCGCGCGATCCGCTCCTCTGGAAGGACCCGCGCCGGCTCACGGACGAGTCCCAGAGCATCCGCACGAGCGCGGCTCCCGGAACCTACTCCGGCGACGCCGCCGTGAACCTCACGCATCGCAGGGCTCAGCAGCAGCGAGACGCCGGAACGCCGATCGGTCCCGTCGTGCGCACCCAGAACGTGGTGAACACGGTGGTGCTCATCACGACGGTGCTCGTGGTCGGCGCGCTCATCGCCATCTAGTCCGTCGAGGACCAGGCGAGGGGCTCGCTCTGCGACGAGGCGCGTCACGCATCCGCCTTGCTTGCGTCACCCGTGCTCGTGTCGCCCTTGGTGGGGCGTCCGTCGCGCGACGAGAGCGTGCGCCACATGCGCGACCAGGTGCCGTTGCCCGGGATCTTGCGCTGGCGCGGGTCGAACGCGTCGCGTAGGCCGTCGCCGATGAAGTTGATGCACAGCGCGATCGCGACGATGAAGGCACCCGGGAACCAGAACAGCCACGGGCGAGTGGCGAACGCGCCCTGGTACTCCTGCACGATCTGGCCGAGGGAGACGTCTGGCGGCTGGATGCCGAAGCCCAGGAACGACAGGTTGGCCTCGAGGATGATGGCCGCGCTCATGAGCAGGGTCGTGGAGACGATGACCACGCCCAGGGCGTTCGGCAGGATGTGGCGGAAGATGATGCGTCGACCCGACGCACCGGCGACGCGAGCGGCGTCGACGAACTCCCGCTCGCGGAGCGTGAGGAACTCTCCTCGCACGAGGCGGGCAAGCGACATCCAGCCGACGAGACCGAGCACGACGGCAAGCGAGACGGCGCCGTAGGCCCGGAGGACCTCGTTCTGGCCGGCGAGCTGGCCGAGGACGGCCGCGAAGACGAGCGTCGGGATGACGAGGAAGAGGTCGGTGACGCGCATGAGCACGTTGTCGACCCATCCGCGGTAGTACCCCGCGATGCCTCCGACGATGATGCCGATGACCGCGGCGAGGATGCCGTAGATGAACATGACCGTGAGCGACTGCTGCGTTCCGCGCATGACGCGGGCGAAGATGTCGCGGCCGATCTCGTCCTGGCCGAACGGGTGCGAGCCCCAGTCGAACAGGCTCACGAAGGTCGGGTTGCCGCCGTTCTCGATGGGGGCGATGGAGTTCCAGTCGTAGGCCCACCAGCCGGGGACCTGGATCTGCGTGAACTTGCCCTCGGAGAAGTCCCACCACGGCACGACGATGCCGACGGAGGTGAAGACGAGCAGCACGATGACCAGGAGGACGGCGGTCGAGACCATCGCACCCGTGTGGCGCACGAACCGGCGCCAGACGATCTGGCCCTGGCTCAGGCCGATGGTCTCGCGCTGCTCGATGGTCAGCTCGTCCCCGGGGCCGTGCGGCTGGGGTGAGGTGATCTCAGTGAAGTTCGGAGTCGTCATAGCTCAGCCCTCTCTCAGCTCAGGCGGATTCGCGGGTCGAGGACGGAGTACAGGATGTCGGCGATCAGGTTGAAGATCACCGTGAGGGCGGCGGTCACGAGGACGTAGCCCATGAGCGGGTTGAGGTCGACGTTGCGCAGCGACTCGGAGAAGATCGAGCCCATCGCCCTCCAGCCGAAGATCTGCTCGGTCACGATCGCGCCGGAGATGATGGCTCCGACGTCGGCTGCGACGATCGTGGTGATCGGGATGAGCGAGTTGCGCAGTGCGTGGCGCATGACCACCGTGCGCTCCGGCAGGCCCTTCGCGCGAGCGGTCCGCACGTAGTCCTGGTTCATGATCTCGAGCAGGCTCGAGCGGGAGTACCGGCTGTAGCTCGCGATGGAGATGACCATGATCGCGATGGTCGGCAGCAGCAGGTGCGTGAAGCCGTCGAGCATCTGCAGCCAGATGGACGGGTCGGAGCCGAGCTGCGGGCTGGATGCGCCGACCGTCGCGATCGGTCGTCCGCCGGTCTGGTCGTAGTAGCCGGACCAGGTCTGCATGACGCGGTCGATGACGAGCAGCAGCGAGACGACGAAGCCGACGATCGCCGCGTTGCCTGCGACGTTGCGCTTGTCGAGGCCGCCGAAGAACTTGCCGACGAAGTAGGCGATGGCGGTGAAGGCGACGATGAGGACGATCGGGAACCAGGCGCCGATCTCGTTGGTCATCGCGAACTGCAGCGGGTACCAGAGCGCTCCCCCGACGACCGCGACAGCACCGGTGACGATGAGGTTGCGACGGTGAGAGAGGCCGACGGTCAGCGCCGCGGTGATGAGCACCGTCGCAAGCCCGAGGAAGATGATCAGCACCGTGCCGAGGCCCGGGTTGCGGAACCAGTCGAGCAGCTCCATCCCGAACAGGATCGCGATGCTGCCGGCAGTGCCGGCGCCGAACACGATGGCTCGCGTCTTTGCGGGCCCCCCGATGATCGACATGAAGATGAAGCCGATGACCACGCCGATGAGCAGGAGCATCGGTATCGGTATCTGCGGGGCCTGCAGGAAGTCGTTGAAGCCGATGGCCATGTACTGCTTGAGCAGCACGGCGACGAAGAAGATCGGCAGCGAGTACGTGAGGAACGACAGGAACGTCACCGTGTAGTCGTAGCCCGAGTACTGGCGCAGAGCGGTCGTCACGCCGACGGCGACGCCGATCACGACGGCGATGAGCGTCGCGGCGGTGACGAGCTGCAGGGTCTGGCCGACCGCCGAGGCGATGAGCGGCCCAACGTCCTGGCCGACGATGTTGACGCCCATGGAGAAGTTGTTGCCGAGGAAGCCGAACAGCCCGTTCGGGTCGTCGAAGGTCGGGATGAAGAACCCGAGGATGCCGCCGAGCCAGAGGAAGAAGCGGGCCGGGGCGGGCACATCCAGTTGCAGGAGCTCCACGCGCGCGGCGATGAGCTGCTCCTTGTTGGGAGCCGTGGACTCCAAGATGTCCGCGAGCGGGTCCTTCGAGATCGCGACGAGGTTGTACACGATGAAGAGCGCGCCAAGCAGGATGAAGATCGACACGAAGAGGCGTCGGAGGGTGAATCTCAGCACAGAGGTGTCCTGTTCTGGAGGAGGCATTCGGCCGGGGTGTGGCCGCGAACAGACGAGGCGGGAGTCCCGCAGTCGAGAAGACTACGGTACTCCCGCCGTCGCTTGGTCTGACCGCGCGGCGGTCAGCGCGTCGAGAGATCGACGCTGGTGTGACTACTCAGCAGCTTCCACGGGTGCCCACTCCCAGGCGTTCCAGAAGTACTGCGGGGAGAGGAATCCGGGCTTGACGTTCGCGACCTGGTCGCTCCAGGCGACCACGCCGGGGAACTGGAAGATCGGCACGGACCAGGACTTGTCCATGATGATCTTCTCGGCGTCGACGAGCTTGCCCTGAGCCTCAGCTGGGTCGAGGGTGACCTCGACGTCCTTGAGGATCTGGTCGAGCTCGGGGTCGCTCCAGCCGTAGTAGTTGTTGATGCCACCCGTGATGTAGTTCGGGGACGGCTCGCCGACACCGAGCCCCTCGGACTGCCATCCGAAGAGGGCCGCGTCGTAGGCGTCGGTCTGCGTCGTGAGCACGGTGGACCAGTCCTCGGCGCTCGCGTCGACGATCGTGAAGCCGGCCTTCTCAGCCGAGGCCTTGATGAGCTGCAGCTCCTGCTGGCGGCGCGGGTTCGACGATGCCGTCATGAAGCGGACGGACGGGTTGGCCTCGCCGGCCTGCGCGAGGAGGCCCTTGGCCTCTTCGATGGCCGCGTCGTCGCCCGAGTAGCGGTCGACGCCGCTTGCGGCGACGGATTCCTCGTAGCCGTCGGCTCCGGGGAGGAACACGAGCGAGTCGCGGGTGGTCGCATCCGGTGCGATCGGCGTGATGAGCTTCTCGACGATCTCCTGGCGCGGGATCGTGAGCAGGAAGGCCTCGCGGATCTGCTGGGCCTTGGCCTCGTCGCCGCCGTAGGTTGCGGGGTCGAAGACGCCGCCGTTGGCGACCTGGAGGTCGACGTGCTCGTAGGTGCCCTCGAGCGAGGACTCCCACTCGATGCCCTCGGTGGCCTCGAGCTGCTGCAGGAGGTCGGTCGTCGGCTGGCCGGAGACGATCTGGACTTCACCGTTCTGGAGCGCCTGCACCTGTGCCTGCGGGTCCGGGATGAAGCGGATCGTGATGGTCTCGTAGTGCGGCAGAGGGCCCCACGTGTAGTCCTCGCGGGCCGTGAGCGTCACGTACTGGTTCTCGACGAGATCCGTGATCGTGTACGGGCCGTTGGAGAGCGTCTTCTGCGGCTCCTCGGGCATCGAGGTGTAGTCGTAGCCCGTGCGGTACTCGGAAGCGACCTTGCCGAGGAAGGCGGTGTCGTTGTCGTTGACGGCCGTGATGAAGGCATCCTTGGCGGCCTGCGCGTCGTCGTACTCACCCGGGTAGGCGAGCTGGACGGTGCCGTGTGCCGAGATCGCCGTCGTGTCCGGCGCGAACATGGTCTTCCAGTCGGCGTACGGCTGGTCGTAGACGACCGTGAACGACTTGTTGTCGTCGGCCAGCGTCGGAACTGAGGATGCGAGGTCGAGCTGCAGGCCGGGAGCCGGGTCGGTTCCCCAGTAGACACCAGCGTCTGCGGCCGCGTCGATCGCGTCCTGGTTGGTGACGTTGCCCTCGTCGTCGTACTCGGCCTCTGGGACCTCGCCGGCGGAGCGGTGCGTCGTGTTGGCAGCCCAGGTGAGGAGCAGGTCGGCGCCGTCGAACGGCGTCCCGTCGCTCCAGGTCACCGCGTCGTTGACCGTGTACTTGATGGTGAGCGGGTCGCTCGAGACCTCTTCGACGGTGCCGAACTCGGTGTTCTCCACGAGCTCGGGGGTCGGGTCGTAGTCGATGAAGCCGTCCGACGTGACGTGGACGATGTTGGCGTTCGCCGCGGCGTTGTTGGCCGAGGTGTTGACGTTGAACGCGAAGAACGGGTCGTTCCAGGCAACCGTGATGGCGGAGCCACCGACGATCTCCGGATCGCGGTTCGGGGCGGAGCAGCCGGCGAGCACCAACGCGCTTGTGGCGACGATGGCTCCCGTGGCGATAACTCGTGATGTCCTCATAGGACCTCCTTGGGGAAAACATGGGGCTGTGAGCGTCGAAGATCCACGGACTCTGTGAATTCTCGACAAATACCCGTTGAACCTACGCCCCCGTGCGCGCGCCCTCTTGCCAATTCAGAAGATTGTTACGCACACGAAACGGGTCTTGTTCATCTCACACAAGCCCGTCGGCGTTCGTAGACTGCCGACATGTCACATTCGCGCATTGACGTCACGGTCAGTGAAGGTCACGCACTCCTGGACCGTTCCGCGCGCATCCGCACGCGCTGGGAGATCTGGATCGTCCTCGCGCTGGCGATCCTCCCGTCCAGCCTCTACGCCGTCATCTCGCTCGCCGAGCGGGCCACCCGCGACACGGCCCTCGCCGACCAGACCACCACGCTGAACGCCTCCCGCGATGCCAGGCCTCTCTTCGACGCGCTCCTGCAGCTCATGAGCGTCGCGACCGACCTCGTCCCCGTGGCGCTCGTGATCTGGCTGCTCTGGACACCCACGGTCTCCGGCTTCCGGAGGCTCGGCCTGGATGCACGCCAGCCGGTCCGCGACGTGGGCCATGGTCTCCTGCTCGCCGCCTGCATCGGCATCCCCGGCATCTTGTTCTACCTGGCGACGCGGGCCCTCGGCCTCACGCTCTCGGTCGAGGCGAGCGCCCAGGAGATCACCTGGTGGACCGTGATCCTGCTGCTGCTCGCCGCGCTGCGAGCGGCACTGCTCGAGGAGGTCGTCGTCGTCGGCTATCTCGTGACGAGACTGCGTGAACTCGGGTGGGCGACGTGGCAGATCATCGTCGCCTCGTCGCTGCTGCGCGGGTCCTACCACCTGTACCAGGGGCCAGGTATGGCCATCGGGAACGTGGCCATGGGCGCGCTGTTCTCGTGGTGGTTCCTGCGCAGAGGACGCGTGGGCGGGCTCGTGGTCGCCCATTTCATCCTCGACGCCGTCTCGTTCCTCGGCTACCCCCTTGCGGCGGCACTCCTCCCCCAGCTCTTCACCTGAGCCCGCGGTCGAAGCGGCTCGGGGGCTGCCCCTGCACCCCTCGCGAAGGCGTGAGGGGCGTCACTGCATGAGGTTGACGTAGCGGAAGGTCTGCTCGCCGTACTCCCAGACGACGTCGAACTTCTTCTTGGGCACGTCGAAGACGAGGTAGCCGGACTCCTCGCCGACCCCGTACTCGCGCTGCTCGACCGAGCCCTCCATGCAGTCCTCGGCGATGGCACCGCCAAGACGCGACTCGGAGTTCTTCTCGAAGAGCTGCAGCTCGTTCAACCCGAAGACGGGCCCGTAGCCCCCGCCGCCATGCTCTGCACCCAACGCGCCGTAGCCTTCGACCTGCAACTGGATGGCCACGTAGCTCCCCTTCGCCTTCGGCGCGTCCTCAGCGAGGCACTTCACGCCGAAGACGACCCCCGTCACCGTGAAGCGCCCGACGGGCTCTCCACTCGCTCCGAGGACCGTCGCCCACTGCCCGCGGGTGAAGCGGAGCTCTCCGTCGACCGGCTTGGGATTCTCGTTCTCGGCGACGCGCGGCGCCGCCACGACCTGGACGTTCACGGGGCTCGAGGTCGCCGTGGGAACCGGCGTCGCCCCCGGGGTGGCGATCACGTCGGCCGCCTCAGCCGGACCGGGAGAGGGCTCGGGCCACGCCGGCGAGCAGGCGGAGAGCAGCAGAAGGACCCCGAGCGCCCCGACCAGGAGGACACCCCGACCCCGCCGGGGCCGCCAGCGGTCGACGCGCCTCATGGACATCACTCAGTTCTGGCCGAGGAGGCCGCGATCCTCGCCGCAAGCGGCGAGGCGAGCAGCTCCTCGAGCAGCACCAGACGACCACTCGCATCCGTCATCGGGACGCGCCAGTTCGGGTACTCGTCGGCCGTGCCCGGCTGGTTCACGCCGCGGCGGTCACCGGCCAGATCGGAGACCCCGACGCCGAAGAGCTGCGCCGAGGAGGCCGCCAGGTACTCGTGGAGCGCGACGACGAGGTCCTCGTTGGAGGGATCCTCCCCCACCAGACCCGACGCCCGGAGGCGGTCCACGACCTTCGAGATCGTCTCGGTCTCCTCGGCCCTCGCCTCTTCGACGGAGCCCTCGAGGAGGCCGAGTCGCTCGCGAACGTCAAGATGCTCGAGGGCCAGGAATCCGGCCGTCGGCGGCAGATCATGCGTCGTCACCGTCGCCAGGCAGGCGCGTCGGTAGTCTTCGGCGGCGAGTGGGACACCGTCCTCTTGCCATTCGAACCAGAGCACCGAGGCGCCGAGCATGCCCCGCTCAGCCAGTGCATCCCGAGCCTCGGGCGGCACCGTGCCGAGGTCCTCGCCGATCACGACGGCGCCGGCGCGCTCGGCCTCGAGCGCGAGGATGCCGAGCATGGCCTCCGCGTCGGTGCGCACGAAGCAGCCGTCCTTTGCGGTGTTCCCCTCCGGGATCCACCAGAGGCGGAAGAAGCCGAGGATGTGGTCGATGCGGACGGCGCCCGCGTTGCGGAAGACGGCGCGGAGCATGTCCCGGTACGGCGCGTAGCCGAGCTCGGCGAGCATGTCGGGGCGCCACGGCGGCTGGGACCAGTTCTGACCGAACTGGTTGTACTGGTCGGCAGGGACCCCGACTGTCACGCCACGGGCCATCGCCGCGCCGAACGACCATGCGTCAGCTCCACCCGCGTGCACGCCGACGGGGAGATCGTGCACGACTCCCAGCGACATGCCGGCGGCTCTGGCCTCGGACTGCACTCTCCTCGCCTGCACCTCGAGGAGGCACTGGAGCCACACGTGGAACTCGGTGTCCTCGGCGTGCGCGATGGCGAACGGGAGCACCTCGGCGCCGTTGGCCGTCGCGAGCTCGTGCGGCCACTCGCGGGAGTCGCGGCCGTGCACGCTCGAGATGGCGCAGAAGACGCCGAACCGCTCGAGCGGCTCACCCGACGCTCGTCGGAAGTCCTCGAACTCGTCGTCGACCACGTTCGCCGCCCGCCAGGCCTCGAAGAGCGCGCGCAGGGCGGGTTCCTTCAGCGCCCAGGCCTCGTCGCGGTCGACCGTGTCGATGCCGTTCCCAACGATGGCCGCAGCTGCGAGCCCCGAGAGGAGCTCGACCGTGGCGGCCGGGAGCGGCGCGCGCTCCGAGACGAAGACGGCAGCCCAGTCGATGTTGAGGATGAGGGGGTCGACGAACTGCCTCGAGGTCGGCAGGTACGGGGACGGCTCGAGCGGTGACACCGGAGGGTTCGCGTTCAACGGGTTGACGAGCACGAAGTCGGCATCGCGCTCGGCTCCCCAGGCGGTCAGCACCGAGAGGTCGCGGAGGTCGCCGATGCCCCAGGACGTCGAGGAGCGCAGCTGGTACAGCTGCGTGAAGAGTCCCCAGGAGCGCTGCTCGGGCCATGGCGTGGTCGTCGGCACGACGATGAGCGTGCCCGATTCCGACTCGTCCACGGCGGCAGCTCCCTCGCCGACACGGGCGGCGATCGAGTGCCAGCCCGTCGGCAGGTCGGTCGGCACGGCGAACGTGGCTCGCCCGATGAGCGCGCCGTCGATGCTGCGCGGGTCGACCCAGTTGTCGCGCTGCTCGAGCTGGCGGACGGTGCCATCCTCGAGCCGCACTTCTGCGGTGACGGCGCTGCCGTGCGGCACGTGGATGAAGACGCTCGCGGAACTCCCCGCGCGCACGGTCGTGCAGGCTGGCACCGTGCGCCGCCACGGACGCTCCTCGAAGGCGACGGTCGATGCCGCCACCTCGTCGTCGGTGTTCGCAGACAGCCCAAGCGCATCGAGCACCGCCGCCAACGTCTCCGGCGACACCTGCTCCTTCTCGCCCCGCCAGCCCCAGTACTCGACTTCCAGGCCGGCGTTCGACGCGAGGTCGCGGATCGCCTCGATGTTGGTGATGCTCACGAGTATTCGACCTCAGTTTCGGTGACGGTGACGGTGCGCGGGGCGAGGGCCTGGTTGGCTGGTCCGGAGACGGGCTCGCCGGTCCTCGTGTCGTAGTGGCTCGAATGGCATGGACAGATGATGTGCTCCGCGGTGACCTGCGAGACCGGGCATCCCTGATGCGTGCAGATCGAGCTGAAGGCGAAGAACTCGCCAGCCGCCGGCTGCGTGACGACGGTCTCGGTGGCTGCGACGATGGCCCCACCGCCCACGGGCACCTCGGTGAGCGGGATGGATCCGCTCACCGCCGCATCGGCTTCCGCAGCGGAACCGCCAGCGCCTTCGCCGTCTGGCCCTCCGCAGGCAGCAAGCAACGCCGCCGTCGCGATTCCTCCGCCGACCGCCGCACTTCCCCGTATGACCCCGCGTCGTGAAGGATCCTGTCGTTCGCTCACAGCTCCAGGCTAGTCGGCGACCGACTCGGGCGAGCTGCGGCGCGCGCGGTCCGCGCACGGAGCACGCGCTGCACGCACCGCTACTCCTCGAGTTCCGTGCCCATGAGCTCGGGAAGGGTGAATGCCGCCGCGGCCGCGAGGAGGAAGGCCGCCGAGAACACGCTGAAGACGAGCACTCCTCCGCCGGCGGCCAGCATGACGGGGACAAGCAGCGGCGCGATGATCGACGCGATCCTGCCGAAGCCGGCCGCCGCCCCCGTTCCGGATGCCCGCAGTCTCGTCGGGTAGAGCTCGGGTCCGATCGCGTACAGGGCACCCCAGGCGCCGAGGTTGAAGAACGACAGGCACATGCCTGCGGCCAGGATGGTGCCTTCCGTGGTCGCGAAGCCGAACCAGAAGGCAGCACCCGCCGAACCGAGCAGGAAGATCGCGAGCGTCGCCCTCCTGCCGATCCGCTCGATGAGGAAGGCGGCTACGACGTAGCCAGGCAGTTGCGCGAGCGTGATGATCAATGTGAACTCGAACGACTTCACGAGAGTGAACCCCTGGCCGACCAGCAGGCTCGGGATCCAGATGAACGCGCCGTAGTAGCTGAGGTTGATGCAGAACCACACTGCCCAGAGGGCTGCCGTCCTGCGGCGCAGCGCGGGAGCCCAGAGGTCGCGCCACCGGGCCGACCGCGCGCCGGACGCCGCACTCGCGCGCTCAGCGGCCTGCGCGCGATCCGTGGCCTCGACGGCCGACGCTTCCGGCGCATCCACGCCCGCCGACTCCTCGAACTGCCGAACGGCGCGCTCGGCCTCCCCGTATCTGCCCTTGCTCTCCAGGAAGCGCACCGACTCCGGCAGCCCGAAGCGCACGACGACCGCGTAGATCGCGGGCAGCAGGCCCGTCAGCAGCGCCCAGCGCCAGCCGTCGTCGGACAGCGGGATGATGAAGGCGCCGATGAGCGCGGCGCCGATCCAGCCCACGGCCCAGAAGGCCTCGAGCAGCACGACGACTCGGCCGCGGATGCGCTTCGGCGCGTACTCGCTCACGAGAGTGGACGCGACGGGGAGCTCGGCCCCGAGCCCGAGGCCGACGACGAAGCGGAGCACGATGAGCGCCGCCACCGACGCCGCGAGCGCCGAGGCTCCCGTCGCGAGGCCGTAGATGAGCAGCGTGGCGGCGAAGACCTGACGCCGGCCGAGCTTGTCGGCCAGCAGACCGCCGAGGCTCGCCCCGATCGCCATCCCGACGAAGCCGATGGACGCGATGAACGAGAGCGTCGTCGCGTCGAGACTCCACTGCACCGCGAGCGCGGCCATCACGAACGAGATGAGGCTCACGTCCATGGCGTCGAGCGCCCAGCCGATGCCGGAGCCGAAGAGCAGCTTCCGGTGCCTGCCCGTGAACTGGAGCCGGTCGAGGCGCTGGTTGCGCGTGAGGGGTACCTGCGGTGCTGCGGCGGCGGGGCTGTCTGCCGGGCGAGGCTCGGTCATGTGCGTATCCAAGGGTGCGGGAGTGGAGTGGACGCCTAACCGTGCCAGACGGGATACGGCTCCACCAGTCCCCGTGCCGCAAACGGCAATGGAGCCAGGTGGAGCCGAGGTGCCGAGAGGACACGCTCGGCGTTCCCCTGTGGGGTTGGCGTCGGGTGGCTACGCCTCGGGCGCGGCCATGTGGAAGACCTCCCACAGGTGGCCGTCGAGGTCATCGAAGGCGGCTCCGTACATGCCGAACTCGTTGGCTTCCGCGGGACGGTGGATCTTCGCACCACCCGCCTCGGCCTTCGCCGTGATCTCGTCGACCTCCGCGTCGCTGCCGAGGAGCAGGGCTGTTGTGCTCTCGTGACGGTTGCCACCGAGGATCACCTCTGCCCCCTCGGGGAGGAAGCCCTGGAAGCGCTCCGTCTGCAGCAGCATGATCGCCACCTGCTCGCTCACGACGATGCAGCTCGTGCTGTCGTCGGAGAACATCGGATTCACGGTGAAGCCGAGGCCGACGTAGAAGTCGGTCGCCGCCTTGACATCGGCGACGGGGAAGTTCGGGAAGACCATGGACGCGCCCATGAGCGGCTCCTTTGCACGTGGATCATGTGATGACGGGATCTTGAGATGACGCGGTCCTCGTCGTCTCACGATCCTAGGAGGAAATTGCGGGATTCGGGCCTTGCGGTGGCCGGCTTCTCCGCTCAGCGGTCCGCGTCTGCCGCTACTGCTGACGGACGCAGGATCTCGGCCGCGGTCGCCAGGTGCTCGGCCCGCTTCTCCGGCTCCATCCGGTCGAGGAGCGCGACGGTCATCTGGGTGCGCGGGTTCCGCGCGAACACCGCACGATGCTCGTCCACGAAGGCCCAGTAGAGGGCGTCCCACCGAGCGGTCCAGTCGCCAGCGGGCAGGTCGGACATCTTGCGCAGGTAGTTGCTGCCGGAGACGTACGGCTTGGTCGTGATGTCCGCGCCCGCCGCGAACTGGCTCATCGCGTAGACGTTCGGCACCATGACCCAGTCGTAGGCGTCGACGAACAGCTCCATGAACCAGCGGTAGACCTCGTCGGGGTGGATGCGCAGCAGCGACATGGCGTTGCCGAGCACCATGAGCCGCTCGATGTGGTGGGCGTAGCCGGTCTCGAGGACACGGGAGATGACGAGGTCGACCGGCTCGAGTCCGGTCGTGCCCTGCCACCAGCCGGGGGTCAGGCGCCCGTGATGGTCCAGCGCGTTCGAGGTCCGCAGCTCTCGACCGCGAACCTGGTAGGTGGCCCGCATGTACTCGCGCCACCCGATGACCTGGCGGACGAAGCCCTCGAGGGAGGCGAGGGGTGTCTCCGTGTCGGTCGCATCGAGCGCGGCTTGGACGACCTGCAGCGGGTCCAGCAGGCCGATGTTCAGTGCCGGGGTCAGGAGCCCGTGGTTGAGGAAAGGATGCTCGCTCGAGATCGCATCCTCGTAGGGCCCGAAGTCGCGAAGCCGCTCCCGGACGAACTCCGCCAGGTGACGTTGGGCCTCGTCGGCGTCCGTCGGCCACACGAACGTCGTCGGGTCGCCAGGGGCATCGGGGAACTCGCTGCCGACCCACGCGATAGCATCCTCGACGTCGGCGTTCCTAGGCTCGGCGCTGCCTGCCGCCGGCTCGTCCCCCAGGAGCGCGTCGAGGTCGAACGTCCCCTCCCGCTGCAGCACGGGATGCCCCTCGAAGCGCGCGACCTTCGGTGGCACGTACCCGCGGGGCAGCTTCTTGCGGTTCTCGGCATCGAACGACCACCGCCCGCCGAGGGGCTCACCGTCCTCGTCGAGCAGGAGACCGAGTCGCCGGCGCTGCCAGATGTAGAAGGCGTGCATGCGAGCATCGTTGCCCGAGAACCACGCGTCGATCTCGGCTCGCCCGGTGAGGAAGTTGGGCGACTCGAGCTCATCGTCGCCGCTCCACGTGTAGCCACCAGCTTCGAGCGCGCCGAGGAGGTCGCGCTCGAGCCAGTCGTCGACCACGTCGAACCACGTGACCCGGCGAGGCGCCTCGCGGCGGATGAGCTCGGCCAGCTGCAACTTGGAGGGCAGCTCCTTCCTGCTCTCGAGGTGCTCGACGGCGAAGCCGTGCCCGGTGAGCCTCTTCGCGAACCGCGCAAGGGAGGCCCGGTGGAGGACCAGCTTGTGCGAGTGGAATCGGTACTGGCGGAAGAGGAGCTCGTGCTCGATCAGCACGAAGCGGGTGCCGGACGGCGCGGCGAGGTGCTCCTCGAAGAGCTGATGCGGGAACACCAGGCGCAGGCTGCCGCCCTTCCTGGCCGGCTCAGGCAAGGGACTCGGCGACTGCCGCTGCTGCTCGCTGGCCGGCGACGAGTGCCCCTTGGATCGACCCCGTCTCGCGGTGGTCCCCGGTCACGATGACCCGCTCCCCCAGGTGCTGTGGACCGCGATCCCGCAGGGGTGGCAGCTGGACCGGGAGCGTGTGCGGGATCACGTGGTGCGTGATCACCTCCCAATCGGCGGTGGAGGTCTTGTACAGGCGTGCGAGATCGCGGCGCACCTCCGCCTCGCTCGCCAGCCCGTCCAGGCGATCGAGCAGGGTCGTCGCCTGCACGAGATGCGCTCCTGCTGGGGCGTAGGAGGGCGCGACCTCCGAGATGACGGCGGTGTTCCAGATGGGCCCCGCGGGTCCCCCGCCGGCTCGCGAGGCGTCGAGCAGCAGGAAGGGGCCGGTTCGCGGCGTACCCGTCGCCCGGAACCACCAGGTCGTCAGCCCGTGGGTCTCCGGCGCCTCCTGGTCCGTCACCGCGGGCAGCTCGTCGGGTGCCACCGCGACGATCGCGGCGCGAGCCAGGATGGTGCCGCGGTCCGTGGTCACCCTCACCCCGCCAGACGTCTCCTCGACGTCTCGTGCCGCGGTGCCGAGCCGCACGGGTTCGTGGAGCCCCGCGGCCAGCTGTGCCGGCAGGGCGCGCATGCCGTCCTTGGGGAGTCCCGGCGCCCCCAGGGCGAAGTAGCGGACGAGCTGCTTGACGTAAGTGGCAGACGAGGTGCCGCTGCTGTCGGCGAGGACACCGGCGAGGAAGGTGTCGAGCAGGTCGGTGCGGAGGCGGCCGGTGAGCCCTGCATCGTCGAAGGAGGTGCCGAGCTCCTGGTCGGCGCCCGCGTGCACCGAGTCGGGTCTCAGCAGCGTCGGGCCGAGCCACCGGGCCAGCGCGAGGAGATCGGAGAGTGGGGTGTGTGCGCTCAGCAGGGTGGGCAGCGCGTGCTGAGGGTGGCGGATCGGATGAGCGAGCGTCGTCGCCTTCTCGCCCGACCGCACGATCGCCCCGACGCCGAAGCTCTGCAACTCGAGCGCCCCCAGGTCGACGCACTCCCTGAGCGCCGGGTAGGCGGGGTTGAGCACCTGGAAGCCCCGGTCGCAGAGGAACCCGTCGATGGCCTCGGTGCGGACTCGTCCGCCGACCTCGTCGTGCGTCTCCAGGACGACCACGCTCTGTCCACGAGACTCGAGGCTCTGCGCTGCCCGAAGGCCGGCGAGTCCGGCTCCGATGATGACGACGTCCGTGTCCATAAAACTCCGTTCGATGGCGTAGTGCGTCATTGTCCGTGAGCAACCCGGGCCGCCCCTGAGCGCTTCGGGCACTGAGGGCCCTTCGGGCGCTTCGGGTTCCGTGGGGACTTCTGGCGCGTGCTGCACGAGAATGGCGGCATGGATGGAGCTGACACGCACGCGGAATGCCTGGAGGCCCTGCGGTTGCTCGCTGCAGGGCGTGTCGAGAGCAGCGCGGCCGCCCTCGAGACGCTGGTGCATGATCGTGCGTCGCTCAACGATGACGACGAGCACGACCCCGATGGGGCGCCCCTCTCGGCGGAGTGGTCGAGGCTCGCAGGCCAGTCCGACGCCGCGAAGTCGGAGCTCCGGCAGATCGAAGCAGCGCTGCTGCGCATCGAGGCGGGCACCTACGGTGTCTGCGTGACGTGCGGCAGGCGGATTCCGGACCAGCGACTGCGCGTGCGCCCGTTCGCCGAGCAGTGCGTCGCCTGCGCGGAGCGGTCGCTCCCGCGTCGCTGACCGAGGTCAGTAGGCGCTTCCGCGCTCTGTCCACCAGAGCCTGCAGGGCTGCGTCGACCCGCGACGAACGCCCAGGCAGGCGGGGAGGACCTGGGGCTCGCCCTCGCCGGCATCAGCGGCGTTCAGGAAGATCTCGCAGTCGCAGTAGGCGCCCATGCGGCCGAGTCGCTCGAGGAGCGCGGTTGCCCGCGGCGCCTGGCGCTCCTGGTACCACTTCGAGAAGCGATGCGTTCCATCGCAGCCGAACTCGTCGAGCTGGTCGGCGACGTAGCAGAGCACGCACTCCCCTGATCTCGGCGCAAGGAGCTCACCGGCGAGGCTCCGCACGAAGGACTCGGCTTCTCTGTCAATTCGTTGATCTGTCATGCCGACAGTTTGGACCGGACCACCGACATTCTGACGGGCCGCTCGTGGGGGGGGTGGTGTGCGGGACGGCGCTCAGGACTCCCGAGACGAGAGGACGCAGAATTCGTTGCCCTCTGGGTCGCGCAGCACGACCCACGTCGTGTCCTCCCCCTGCCCCACGTCAGCTCGGCTGGCCCCGCGGGCGAGCAGCGCGTCGACGTGCGCCACCTGGCTCTCGTGCAACGGGGCGGCGAGGTCGATGTGCAACCGGTTCTTCACCGTCCGCTCGTCCGCAACCGGCACGAAGACGAGTCCCGGCCCGACCTGCTCGAACGGCACCCCCGGGTTCTCCTCGTCGAGCCACTTGGGGATGACCGCGGCCTCGTTCTCATCCTCGAAGCTCACCTGCCAGTCGAGCGTCTCCGCCCACCAGGCCGCGAGCGCACGGTGGTCGTGCGCGTCGACGACGGTCGAATACCAGCGAAGTCCCATGCGTGCCTCCTCAGACCGGCCCATCGCGATCAGCCCATCCTGCTGGCCGGAGCTGGGTGCGAGCGGGATGCCATGGGGCCTCGATGGCGGGTCCGAGCAGTTTCGGAGAAGCGCGCAGCCCCGATGGGTCGTACGTTGGTTCTGAACCACCGGTCAGGAACACGGAGAAGGAGCGCGCAATGGCGGAGAAGACGGCTGGACTGTCGAAGGACGAGCGGGACGCGGTCAAGCAGCGCGCCGCAGAGCTGCGCGCTGAGCAGAAGGCCGGGAAGAACCGCGCCGCGGGCGACGCCGCCATCCAGAAGGCCATCTCAGAGATGACGGACGAGGATCGAGTGCTCGCCGAGGGCGTCGATCGCATCGTGAAGGAGGTCGCCCCGCAGCTCATGCCGAAGACCTGGTACGGGTTCCCCGCCTACACCGACGCCGACGGCAAGGTCGTCGTGTTCTTCAAGGCGGCATCGAAGTTCACGACGAGGTACGCGACGCTCGGGTTCGAGGAGGCAGCGCAGCTCGACGACGGCGACCTCTGGACGACGTCGTTCGCGCTCATCAGCCTCACCCCCGAGACCGAGAAGACCATCGCGGACCACGTCCGCAAGGCCGCCGGCTGAGCTGAGCCCCTCGAGGAGAGATGACGGGCAGCCCCCTGCCGGCCCGGTGCGGTCAGCGCTTGGCCGACCTCCGGTAGCGGATGTGCGTCGACAGGGGCGAGTGCAGCACCTCGACGGGTTCGTAGTCGAACACCTCGACGCCGTCGAACATCCGCTCGCCGGAGCCGAGCAGCACTGGCGCGACGTCGAGCGTGAGCTCGTCGACAACCCCCGCGTTGAGCGCCTGTCGCACGGTGGAGGCGCCGCCGGCGATGTCGACGCCCTTGCCTCCAGCGGCCTCGAAGGCCCTGGCGTAGGCCGCGTCGAAGCCGCCCGTGACGAAGTGGAAGCTCGTGCCGCCCTGCATCTCGATGGGGTCGCGTGCGTGGTGCGTGAGCACGAAGACCGGCGCGTGGTACGGCGGCTCGTCACCCCACCACCCGCGCCATTCCTCGTCCCACTCGCCGCGAACGGGACCGAACATGTTCCGCCCCATCACGTAGGAGCCGCGAGGTCGCATGAGCCAGCCGGTCGCGACCTCGTCGGCGTCGGTCGCCCGTGGGTCGCCGATGTGCCAGCCGTGCAGCTCGTGCCCTCTTCGGCCGAGCGGATGCTCCGCGCTCTGCTCGGCGCCCGCGACGAAGCCGTCCAGGGAGATGGACATGTGGCAGGTGGTGTCGGACATCGAGAGTCCTTCCGTCGACGCGGGATCGGCCCGTGACCGCGACCCTACTCCCGGTCTCCTCGCCCTGTCACTCCCCGGAGCCCGCCGCGGCGATCAGCGTGTGCAGCGTGCTGCTGAGCAGCTCACCGTGCCGCTCGTCGAGCGTCTCGCCGGCCCTCAGGAGGCCGATGACGTACAGTCCGCTGATCGCTTCGGCACGCACGCGCTCGTCGCGCACCTGCCCGAGCGAGCGCACCGCGTCGCTCGACACGTTCATGACGAGCCTCGGCCGAGCGGGCGGCGGCGTCGGTGCGCTGAGAAGGTCCGCCCACGGGTCCGCATCCGCGCCCGCATCGGCAGGCTGACCCCAGTTCTGCTCGCTCGATGCGGCGACGAACAGGGACGGAGTGGATGCCGGGGCGAACTCCCGCAGGTCGAGATCGACCCCGAGCCGGTCGAGGACGATGCGCGCCTGCGATTCGAATCCTCGAGCCGCAGCGTCGTCGTCACGCGGCTCCGGAAGCTCGTCGAGGAACGAGTGGGGGTCGAACGCCCGAACGCGCGCCGCGTGCCCACGACGCTCGCGCACCTTGCGCAGGATCTCGCTCCCGTACACGTAGGAGCCGTTCACCAGCAGCGCCTTCCTCGCGCGAAGCAGCGGCGCGAACGCCGTGAAGTCGGTCATCGAGGCGGTGTACTGCACGTCGTCCGAGATGCGCAGGATCTGGGCGAGGGTCATCGTGCCCTCGCTGGTCTCCCAGGGCACGTGGCCGATCACGAGGTCGAGCATGTCGTCGTCCCCCGCCGCCATCGCGAGGATGCCCTTCGCGTGTACGTCCATGAATCGGTCGAAGCCGACGGGATCGCGCAGCGCGAAGTGCTCGATGCCCTGCCGGAGCTGCGTGCCGATCTGCGCCTTCACCTCGCCGATCGCCGACGAGTCCTGGAGGGACTCGCGGGATGCGGTCAGGGGCAGGTCGCCGCCCTCGACGGCGAGCCGCACGAAGTAGGCCCAGTTCGGAGCGAGCTGCACGTTGTCATCGGCGACGAACATGCCGTGCGAGTAGACCGTGTCGCCGTGTCGGTTCCCGACCCGCCCCGGGCTGTCCGAGATGAAGGCGACGCCGACCACACCGGCGGTCGGGACGTCGACGGGGAGCACCGCGAGGGGCGCGAACCCGAGCTCACGGCGACACCACTCGGCCGCCTCGAAATCGGAGGTCCGCCACGGTGGCGTCCCGGTGCTGACGAGCTCCGGCGGCTGCCGGGGAGTCGTGCGCAGCGAGATCGGGAGCTCAAGGAGGCTGGCGAAGCGCTCGGCGAGCAGACGCACCCGCACCGGGTCGACCCATTCTCGGTCGTCGGCGCGAGCCTGAACGCGCACCTCGGTGCCCGCATCCGGCAACGGAGTCTCCGCGGGTGTGATCGTGAACGTTCCGTCCGAGCTCCCGACCCAGCTCATCGTCGGCGCGTCCGCCGTGCGCGCGCTGCGCGAGCGCACCTCGATGCGATCCGCGATGAGGAAGCAGGAGAGCAGGCCGATGCCGAACTGGCCGAGGTACTGTCGGCGCACTCTGGTGAAGTCGCTGCGCTTGCTCGACGCGCCGATGGTGGCGAGCACCGACCGCATCTCCTCCTCGGTCAGCCCGATGCCGTGGTCGCGGACCAGCACGGCCCCACCGTCCTCGACCTCGACCGTGATCTCCTGGGGCGCGGTCGGATCGAGCTCGCTCCTGGCGACGACCGCGTCCCTGGCGTTCTGGATGAGCTCGCGGAGGTACACGCGCGGACTCGAGTACAGGTGATGGGACAGGATGTCGACGATGCCGCGCAGGTCGACGCGGAAGCTCTCGCCACTCATGCGGACGCCCCGAAGGAAGCATCGCCCGCAAACCATCTCTCGCGCACCCAGGTGCTCCAGCGGTCATCGCCGTTTCGGGCGTCCAGCCGGCGGGTGATGTCGGCGGCGCGCGCACGGAGGTCCGGCCCTCGGGGGTCGTCGGGGGCCGTGGCGAGCAGGGCGCTGCCGCACGCGGCGAAGATCATCAGGTCGCTCGGCGACTCGTCGACGTCCGCGAGCAGCGCGTCGATGAGCGGCCCGAGCTCGACGCCGGGTGCGGCTATCCCCTCGAGCAGCACCCATCCGGGCAGCGGACCGAACGCATCCACGTCGCCGTCGACACTTTCGAGAATGCGGGACAACTCGGCCGAGGCGGCGGCCCTGTCCCCTGACCGAGCGTCCAGCCAGCACAGCCAGGCGGTCGCGGCTCGTACCTGCTCAGCATCGCCGTCCGCGAGGATCCTTCTCGCGGTGGCCGCCGCGAACGCAGGCGCCGCGAACGCGGTGAGGCGCACGACTTCGAGGTCGACCGTGACCCGATCGAGCATCCGGCTCTCCGCTTCGAGCTGGACTCCGAGTTGCTCGAGGGCGGAGCGCAGCGACGCCGTATCGCCGCGGTGGGCCGCCACCTCCGCGCGTGCGAGGGTCAGATGGGCGGTGGGTCCCCCGGTGACCGCTCGGAGGCGCACCTCTGCCTCGATGAGCTCCTCGATCTCCGGCCACGTGACGTCGGGCGCGGCGACCGCCTGGTCGACGGTCACGGCGAAGAAGCGCTCGCCGATGGCCGCGATGGAGTCCTCAATCGCGTCCGAGTCGTTCCGAAGCTCCACCTGGGCCGCGCGGAAGTCGCGCACGAGCGTGGCGATGTCGCCCTGCTGACCGGCGCGCAGGCCATGCAGCAGCGGCACGCAGTACCGAGTGGTGGCGCACTTCAGCTGCTCTGAGCGCGCGGAGAGCGAGGCCGCGAGGGCGTCGGCGTCCTGGGAGGTCTCGGCCGAGAGAAGGTCCATCGTGGCGCCGAGGTGCGCGACGTAGCGGTGCTTGATGGAGATGGGCGGCTCCTCCATGCTGACCGAGGCGGTGCGCGGCAGCCAGCCGGACGCGAGGATCGTCTCCGCTCGCTCTTCCACGTCACCCCAGGCCTCCTCGTCATCGACCACCTCCGGTCGCGTCGGTGCGGGCAGGCCGGCCCACCAGAACTCGTCGAGCTCCCGCGAGTGCACGTCGGTTCCGCCGCGCCGGTCGAGCGAGGCGGCAGCCTCCTCGGCGAGCGCTCGCAGCAGCCCGCCCTCGTCCCCGGCCGGATCGGCGAGGATGCGGTTGCGCGCCGTGGCGGCGGTGGCCTCCCAGTCGCTCCCGTCGAGGTGCAGGTTGCGGAGGGTGTGGTCCACGGCCTCGAGCGCGGCCTCCGGACGCTCCTCGAGGACTGGGATGAGGAACTCCGCGACCCCGTCTCGCGCGAGTCGGGAGGCCCCGATCCCGGCGAGGAGCTGGTCTGCGATGAGGTTCGCATCGCTTCGACGGCCGGCGCGCACGTAGAAGAAGGCGAGCAGGATAAGGAGGGGCGTGGCGTTCTCCGCGTCGGACCGCGTGGCGTCGAGCTGGCCCGGGTCGATCTCGAGCATCCGCAGCCGCTGCTCGAGCGTCTCCGTCGCGCGCGGCAGATCGAAGCGCGCGACGAGCGGCAGCTCCATCTGGATGACACCGGAGTCGTCCGGCCGCCACTCGACGCTGTTCTCGGATCGCCACCGTTGGATCCAGTCGAACGTCGCGTCGGCGTCTCCCTTGGCCGCGGAGACCACGGCGCGCGCCACGTAGACGCCCACGATGTCGGCACCGCGCTGTCGTATCTGCTGCTCGACGAGGTCGATGGCGCGGGCGATCTGCTCGAGCGACACCGCCGGGTCGTCGACGAGCGTCATGCTCGCGGTCGCAATTGAATTGAGCATGCGTCCGACGTTCTCGGGCGCGATGAGGTCGCCGTGGCGGTGGATGACCTGCATGAGCCGCACGTACGCATCAAGCGCTCGGACCGCGAGTCCCGCCTTGACGAGGGTCGTGTACTGGCCGAAGCGGGCGCTCGCGATGAGGTGGGGGAACTCGGCGCGCTCGCAGTCCTCGATGAACTCGTCCCAGACCTCGAGCTTGCCCTCGTCCTCGGGAAGGTCCCAGATCGCGGAGCTGCGTTCGAACAGCGATTGGATGCGCTCGTGCTGCTCGGCGTCGAGCGTGGCGATCTCTGAGTACGCGATCATCTGGGCCTCCAGGCTGCGGTCTGCTTCCCGAGGTCACCGCACGCTTGGACGCTGGGGAAGGTGGCTGCCGGTCACCCTAGCGAATGCGCCTGCCCGAAATGGGCGTACTGTCGGGGCAGGAGCTGACTCTGGTTCCCCAATGATGGGATCCCATGTCGTCCGCCGTCGCCTCCACCCGTGCTCCGCTGCTCTCGCTCGGTGTCCTCGCCGACTCCTCGATGGAGAACGAACGCCGGCTCCCCCTCCACCCGCATCACCTCGATCGGATCGACGCGGACGTGCGGGCTCGCATGATCGTGGAGCGCGGCTACGGGGCCGACTTCCAGCTCGAGCCCGGCTACGTGGAATCGCGTGTCGGCAGGGTCGCCGAGCGAGCCGAGGTCCTCGCCTCCGCTGACGTGCTCCTGCTCCCCAAGCCGCAGGCTGCAGATGTGGCGGCGCTCGCACCAGGGCGGATGCTCTGGGGGTGGCCGCACTGCGTCCAGGACCCGGAGGTGACGCAGCTCGCCATCGACAGGAAGCTGACGCTGATCGCGTTCGAGGCGATGAACCACTGGACGCCTCAGGGTGACATGAGCCTGCATGTCTTCCACAAGAACAACGAGCTCGCCGGCTACTGCTCCGTCATCCACGCGCTCAGCCTCATCGGGCTGACGGGTCTCTACGGCCCTCGCCTCAGGGCCGTGGTGATCGGCTTCGGCGCGACCGCCCGAGGCGCGGTGACGGCGCTCAACGCGCACGGCATCCACGACATCGAGGTGCTCACGCAGCGCGGCGCGGCGGCCGTGGGCTCCCCCATCCACAACGCCCACATCACGCAGCTCAACACGGATGACGGGCCGACGCACCTGAGCACGGTCAGCACCGAGCAGGGCGATTGGCTGCTCCCCGACTTCCTGGCCACCTACGACATCGTCGTCAACTGCACCTTCCAGGATGTCGCCGCACCGTTGACCTACCTCCTCACGGAGAACCTCGCACGGTTCTCGACGGGGAGCCTCATCATCGACGTCTCCTGCGACGAGGGCATGGGGTTCGAGTGGGCACGGCCCACGACGTTCGAGCAGCCGATGTTCACGGTCGGGCAGGGCGTCAACTACTACGCCGTCGACCACAGCCCGTCCTACCTGTGGAACTCCGCCACCTGGGACATCAGCGAGGCCCTGCTCCCGTTCCTTCGCCCCGTCCTCGAAGGCCCGGCGGCGTGGGCTGAGAGTGCGACGCTCACTCGCGCGATCGAGATTCGGGACGGAGGGATCCAGAACCCGAGCATCCTGGCCTTCCAGGGGCGCGAGGCCGAGTACCCGCACCGCGTTGTCACCGCCCAGGTGCCGCTCGCGTCCTGACGGAGCATGCCTGGGTTGTCCATGACGTGAGGGCCGCGTCGTCACTCGGCAGGAAGCGAATCCCAGACTTCTCGCCATTTGGCGGCGAGGGTGTCGATCGTCTCGTGCGCGTTCAGCCCGCTGGGTTGCGGGACGACCCACAGGTCGACGTCCTCCGGCCAGCCACGCACGGTCCCCGCCTCCTGGCGTCCGAGCTTCGATTTCGGCAGGCCGAACGCGGTGCGGAATGCGGTGATCCCGGCGACGGCGACAGCGTCGGGCCGCATCTCGTGCACGCGCTCGATGATTCGCCGCCCACCGTCGCGCAGCTCCGAGGTCGTCAGTTCGTCGGCACGCGCCGTCGCCCGGCCCACGAGGTTCGTGAGCGCGATGCCCCGGCGGAGCAGCTGCTGCTCGTCCGGCGCAGAGAGGCCGCGCGACGCGTCGACAATGTCGTCGGTGAGGCCCGCCCGCTGCAGGGATGGCCAGAATCGGTTGCCGGGTCGCGCGAAGGGGGCGTTGACCGCCGCCGTCCACAGTCCCGGGTTGACGCCCACGATGAGCAGACGAACCGTCGCGAGGTCGACGGGGAGGATGTCGTCCATGGCATGCTCATCGGGCGTCTGGAACTGTGCCAGCTCGGCGGTCGCGGGCTTGCGCCCGCCGAGTGGGGACGCGCGACGCTCCCGCGCTGGAATCAAGACACAATCAGGCGAATCGTTCACTGCCAGGCCTCCATCTCGACGCGCCGAAGCGCGCATAAGCGATGCAGCGGCGGGACGTCAGAGCCGCTACACGTTGGATTGGAACACCACGACGTCGCCGCGGTCACAGACGTCAGCGAGCTGAGCCGTCAAGCGGACGTTCATTGCTCACCGATCATCCAAGCTTGACACGCTGGACGATTTCCGTCCTCCTCAGGAAAGCTGAAATTCATTCCCCGCGCCACTAGCGCTTGAGCGGCAGCAGCAGCAGACAATCAGTCGACCGCCAATGCGGCGCCGATTCGATATGCATCCACAGCGAGAGCCCTGGCGTATTCGTAGCGCAGGACCACAAGCTGCCGGCCGAAGAAAGAGACATCGGGACCTCGGCAGATCCGTTGGTACGCAAGAGCCTCTCTACCAGTCATTCTCCTGCTCACGCTGCTCAACGTCGCCCAGTCTGGACTCAAGGAGGTCGATCACCCTTGCGCACCACCGCTTGGCACCGTCAGACAGACCGGGCTCAGCAAGCCATCGCTTGACCTGAGCGACCTGGCCCCGTATTCGTATGGATTCATCGCCGGTCCAGCCACCCGAGATGAACTCACCGATGAGTGGTGTGGTTATGGCGTCATCGTCCCCGAACAGAGCGAGAAGAAATGACGCAGGCGCACTGAGCATCTCGTCGCCCACTGATGCGACGGAAGCAACCACACGAGCGCGCTCCTTCGATTTCCCGACCCACCCTTCCAGGACACTGAGACCGACGACGTCTGCGAGCCAGCCCCGCACAGCGAGCGAAAGCTTGAACGAGCCGCGCGACTCTAACCGATCCATGAGGTCAACCCACGCTGTGGGTCCGGCCGCTTGAATCGAGCGAGCAAACAGACTCTGCTCTTCCGATCGCCAGTAGATGCTTACCGCATCGCTTTCCACGAGCTGGACGATGGTGTCGACAAGCTGCTGCGGCCTGCGGTCGAGCTGTCGCTCTGCGAGCATCCTCCAGTCATACCGCTGCTGCCCTACATCCGCGAAGTCGACTCGCATGGTGACGACATCACCAATGAGGTCTTCGAGATCGGTAGACAGGTCAGAGCGACCGTGAATCGCGAAGGCGATGAAGTCGACAAGCGCGTTGTAATCAGTTTGCGTCTCGACTCGCTTCGACCAGTCTTCGACGTACAGCCGCAGGAGCGCCTCGTCATTTTCCTCGCGGAGCCAGTAGAACACCGCGCGTGCGCCGTCGGCGACGGAAATACTCGGAAGGTACTCCGCAATCCGCTCTCCCGCCCGCGCCGTGCGCGGCCCCTGGGTGGTGAGCCTGAGCTTCGTTACTTGGTTCACTTCCGCGCTATCGACGAAATCGTCGTAGGCCCCTGGGCTGAGCTCTTCCTTTGCCAGCAAGTACCCAGTGAGGGCTCTCGAGTTCACCCCTCCAAACGACTTGATCAAGAACTGCTCGTCGCGCTCGTTCGCTACACCAAGACGCCCGATCATCGCACCGACATTGAAATCCGTCGGAATCTCCTTCAACAGGGCATCGATGAGTGAAGCGGTAGCTTCCGCTGGCGTCATACCGCTCAGAGTGTCGAGGAGGTCTGCTTCGATGTCGACTTTCGGACGATCCCATGGCGAGGCGTGAGTGATCACCCACAGTCGGTCAGCAACGGACTCAGTGGGGAGTTCCGCGATCATCGCGTCGATGTCTGCGGCGTGCTTGCGTTCATCACCCGTACGCTCGTACAGCGAACTGAGATGCGCAAGTTCGGCGCGCGCGAGCTGGAGCTGCCGAGCGGGCAGCGAAGCAAGGGTCGCAGCGAGATGTCCCTGCACAGCAGGAATGCCTAGCACGCCATGGATAGCCCCGGTGAGGGACTTCACTGCGTCCTCAGCGACGGCTAGATCCGGGTCGTCGGCCAGCATTCTCAACAGGTCGATCATCGCGTTCCTGTATGCCCAGACCTCTCCCCAAGTCTTGGGTGCGCCTCGAGGCTCGACAACGACGCCGCCCTGGAGTTCACCGGACACCATCGTCGACTCATGACTCTCCAGCGCATGAGCGGCCGCGCTTACGACCAGCGAACGGACTTGCGAGTCCTCAGACACCAGCTTCTCGCGAAGGTAGGCAAGTCGAGCCTCTGGCGACGCTGACGTCGACGGAAGCATCGCGCCAAAGAGATCCACCCACACACCAGTCGAGTTGTTGGAGAAGGTTTCGTTCTCGGCAAGAGCAAGGAGTAGCAGAGAGTCGGCTGCCTCCGAGAAAGTCTCCGAGTGCCACATCAGTTTCTGGAGCGACCAGATGAGGGGCCGCCGTGCTCCGCTTGCAGCCAACAGTTCAGCCTTGGTTACGCTGCCAAGTAGGTAAGAGATCCGCCGGGACACGCGCCCCGGGGAGAGCACTGCGAGGTGCTCGATGAGACTGCCCCTGCGATCAGCGGCGACCGCCTCAAGCGAACTAAGCGGGCCGCTCTCCCCAAGCATCTTGTCGACCACAGCGCGGGGCAGGGAAGCGTCCCCAATCTCGACGGCCCGCGCGAACAGCCGCTCAATCAAGTCGTCCGTCAGCGCTGGGATCAAGTCGGTCATAATGCGTGATCCGAACTCAGTCCACCCTTTCGCGGCCAGATAGATCGCAACGGGGCTCGGTCCGACACTGCGATAGCGCCCCTGCGAAGAAAGTAGACCCTTTGCCGTGAGTTCAGCTGCCGCGGCCCGCAGGTCGCTTTCAGGGATCGTAAGGGCGGCGCTCACTATGTGCACCTCCGACGCCAGATCGCCGTCGAAGCCAAGCCGACTAAAAAGGGCCAGAGCGGAGGACGCTAAAAAAAGTGCACCGCCGGGGAGCTCATCTGCGATGAATTGCCGGATGTCAGCGGGGTCGACGAGCTGACGGGCAAAGCTCGGGCGCTGCGCGATCAGCGCCTTCGCGCACTTCAACGCGTAGTCGATGTTGCCGGCCGATACTTCGACGATCACGCGCGTCGCTTCGGGCCATAGCGTGGGCATGTTCTCTTGAAGAAGCTTCGATAGCGGTTTGTCATCAAAAGCCTTGACAAGGAGTGTCGCTGCTCGGGGAGCACGCTGTGAGGGCTCGCTGATTGTCACCAGGCGAATCCTGGTGCCGGTCTGCAGCATGCCCGCGAAGACATCGTGCCTTTTGGCATCACACTCGTCAATCACTACGACAGCTGAGCGCCCTTGCGTTTGAAGATGATTTAGCACCGCAGGCGGAAACTGGTCTTCGCTCGGAACGTAGACGACCAGCGCCTCGTTCGGCTGACCGCGAAGGGCTTCCATCACCAGTCGCGTTTTGCCAAGGCCGCTCACGCCTTCGACGTGGACTCCGGACTCGTCCCCCGTCTGAATAGCGGCGCGCAGGTCTTCGATCTGCTTCTCGCGCGCTTCTGATGGCACCCATGTCGTCGTGTGTGACACGGAGTCAGACCACTCGCCAAACGTCTGGCCAATCGTGCCCATGCCCTTGATGGACGGGCCACTTGCGACAGCAGGAAACTCCTCGGCCCACCGCGCGAGTGAGTCTCCTGCGAGCACCTCGATCAGGCCCGGCACAACCTCCACGCCGAGTGCCCGAGCAACGTTCTCCAAGCGCGCTTTGCGTGTAGCGATCAGATTCGGGGCGAGGGACTTCCCCAGCACCAGCCGGTAGGAACCGCCGGCCTTCAGAATCTCGACGGCCGCGTTGGCGCCACGCAGCTCCGTCTCGCAGGCGGCTGGCCCAAGATCACCGGCCTTGAATTGCCAGGCGGAGTCTCCCTCCGGTAGCCAACAAGTCGCGATGGAGTTACTAAGCCCCGCATCGACGCCGCCATCTGCTGCGTTAGTCCGATACGTCTGTGTGAGTGTCCATCCCGCCAGACCCGCGCGAGCAATCTCCGCTGCGAGCAGCCTGCTAACGAGATCCGCGAACCCGGACCCATCGAGCCCTTCGATCTGCTTCGGCTCAACCGAAAAAGGGCCGATGTCAGTCACGTGACCACTCCCAAATCGAAACGCCATGGCAGTCATATTTCGCCAGGTACGCCGTAGACATCTAGCTTAGCGGAGTGCCCGAGTTTGAAACCAGGGCCCCGGCTAAGCGGCAGGACCAGAGAGCTTCATTCAGGCCAACTTGGCAGGCCTGCGGTGTGGCCTCAGTGAGCGAGAACCGTCTGCTCCGAGAGGACTCCGTCGTGATCAGCAACTGGACCGCGCAAGCTCTCGAGAACACGGGCGAAGTGCCGGGCCCATCGATGTCCCGAGGCAATCAGAAACATGTTTCATCCATTCGGGTGCGTTGCGGATTCCGTGACGCGGTCCAACTCGGGTCATCTTCCGAGGATGGCCCTCTTGGCAGGACGTCTGCAAGGTGTTCGCGCAGGTAGCGTTAGACGTCGAAGAGGGGGCTCCGTGCTGCAACCCACGCTCGATGCATAGAAACCACGGGTCCGCAGCTTCGAGGATCTCCGACCAGCGGCGCACCCAGGCTCTGTAGCGGAGAGTCAAAATAGGGTCGAGCTCGGATTCATCGAGCACCCCCGACTCACGGCCACGCTAGTTGATGTCGCGCTGCGCGTCGTTTTCGTGATCGTTCACGACGAGCATGAAGTCCCACACCTTGTGAGTCCCGGCAGATTTGAGGGGCGCTGACGATGGCCCGGGCGTAGCCTTTGATTTAGTTACCTCCCATGTATGACGCAACCAAGGATGGGGCTTTCAGCTCCACAGTAAGTTGGCGCCTGGTCTCGTGCTCGGGAGCCGCCAACGAGAACATCAGGTCCAAGCGGCGCTGGCCGCCGTCGGTCTTAGCGACCTGGGTAACGAGTTCACCCTTGCGTCCGAGCATGCTGAGATCCTGCTCAACCGCGAGCGAGACCAATCTCGGAACTAATCATGTTGAACCGCTCCCCAAACACCCAGTTCTCGCGCTCAAGGATTTTGTGCAGGTGTTCTGGCTCTTTTACAAGCCCCCTGGCTTCGGGATGAAAGACAATTTCGCAAAGCGCGCTCAGTAATCCAGGCGGTCGGTCACATCGGTAGTCGCCCGGATCAGCCGCGAGAGCAGCGCAAGCCGCAGACTGATCATGACGTCCCGTCAAGCGGTCAGGTACCGCGAGTTTGCCGTGCTTTCCGAGAATACCGCGGCCGAGAACTTTACTTCCCGGCCCGAGACCGAAACTCGGCTCAAGCGATTCATCTCGATCCCAATAGAATGCCTGACCAAAGAAAATCTAGACGTTGAAGCGGAACTCCACGACGTCGCCGTCCTGCATGACGTACTCCTTGCCCTCCATGCGGGCCTTGCCCTTGGCGCGAGCCTCGGCGGTGGAGCCGGTCTCGACAAGGTCGTCGAACGAGATGACCTCGGCCTTGATGAAGCCGCGCTCGAAGTCGGTGTGGATGACGCCGGCCGCCGCCGGTGCCTTCCAGCCCTTGCGGATCGTCCACGCGCGCGACTCCTTGGGGCCCGCGGTGAGGTAGGTCTGCAGCCCGAGCGTGTCGAAGCCGATGCGGGCGAGCTGGCTGAGGCCCGACTCGTCCTGACCGAGCGACGCGAGGAGCTCGGCGGCTTCCTCGGGGTCGAGGTCGATGAGCTCGGACTCGGTCTGCGCGTCGAGGAAGATCGCCTTCGCCGGAGCGACCAGCGCCGCGAGCTCAGCCAGCTTCTCCTCGCTGCTCAGCGCGGCCTCGTCGATGTTGAAGACGAAGATCATGGGCTTGGCCGTCAGCAGGCCGAGCTCCTTGATGGGCTCGAGGTCGATCTTGGTCGCCGAGAGGAGCGTGCCCTCGTCGAGCGCCGCCTTCGCCGCGTTCGCCGCCTCGAGCACGGAGGAGTCGAGGCGCTTCTGCTTGACCTCCTTCTCGAAGCGCGGGAGCGCCTTCTCGATGGTCTGCAGGTCGGCGAGGATCAGCTCGGTGTTGATCGTCTCCATGTCGCTCGCGGGCTCGACCTTGCCGTCGACGTGCACGACGTCGCCGTCTTCGAAGCCACGCACGACCTGCACGATCGCGTCCGCCTCGCGGATGTTCGCGAGGAACTGGTTGCCGAGCCCCTCGCCCTCGCTCGCACCGCGCACGATGCCCGCGATGTCGACGAACGACACGGCGGCGGGCAGGATGCGCTCAGAGCCGAAGATCTCGGCGAGCACCTTCAGCCGTGCATCCGGCAGCTCGACGACCCCCACGTTGGGCTCGATCGTGGCGAACGGGTAGTTCGCCGCGAGAACCTGGTTCTTCGTGAGTGCGTTGAAAAGGGTCGATTTGCCGACGTTGGGCAGGCCGACGATGCCAAGAGTAAGAGCCACGAGCACCTATCGTACTTGCCTACCGGATGCGCCACACCCGATTCGACCGGTGCCAGGTTCGTGCCACCATGAATGACGTGACCATCGACTTCACCGCGATCGACTTCGAGACCGCCAACGGCTCCCCCGCCTCAGCGTGCGCCGTCGGACTCGTCAAGGTGCGGGACGGTGCCGTCGTCGAGCGCGCGAGTTGGCTCATCCAGCCCCCGCAGCCCCACGACGCGTTCCTGCCCTTCAACGTCCAGCTGCACGGCATCAGCCGGGAGATGACCCGCAGTGCTCCGACCTGGGAGGAGCAGCTCCCCCGTCTCCTGGCCTTCGTCGGAGACGATGTGCTGGTCGCGCACAACGCGCGCTTCGACATCGGCGTGGCCGTCACGATCAGCCTTGCGACGAACACGACGCTTCCACCGCTTGCCTACTTCTGCTCGCTCCGACTCGCGAGACGCAGTTACGAGCTGCACTCGTACCGCCTCCCGGTGGCCGCGGAGGCGGCAGGCTTCACGACGCTCGTGCACCACGACCCCGTCTCCGATGCGGAAGCGAGCGCCGCGATCGTCGTCGACGTCTCGCGAAGGCTGGGAGCTGTGGAACTCGCCGACGTGGGCGCGTCGGCGGGCGTCGACATCGAGCGCATCGAGCTCAGCAGGGAGCGGGAACTCGCCGCGACACTCACCGCGGCGGCCACCTTCGCCTGAAATGTCGGAGGCACCTGCGAGGGTGGATGCATGGACCTTCTTCCGCTCGTCATCGGCCTCCTCCTCGGCCTCACCGTCGGTTTTGCGATCGCCGCGATGCGGGGAGCGAACCAGCGCCAACAGCTGGCGACCGAGCTGGCGGGTGCCAGCGCACGCGCCCTCGCTGCGCGCGAGGCACGCTCCACCGCCGAGCAGCATCTCGAGGAGGTGCTCGCACGGGAACGCTCGCAGCTCGAGGCGCGCCGCACGAAGGACGTCGGCGAACAGCAGGTGCTCACGGCGCTCGCCCCGGTGAACAAGCAGCTCGAGCTCATGCGCCGCGCCGTCGCCGCCATCGAGGAGCAGCGCCTGCAGCAGCACGGCGAGCTCAGCGAGCAGCTCCGCAACCAGCACGAAGCCGACGAGCGCCTGCGGGCGACAACCGACTCGCTCGCCTCCGCGCTGCAGTCCAACCAGGCACGAGGCGTGTGGGGCGAGGCCCAGCTTCGCAACATCGTCGAGGCCTCCGGAATGATCGAGCGCGTCGACTTCGACACGCAGGTCACGCTCACCGGGGAGCAGGGCGCGGGGCGCCCGGACATGATCGTGCACCTGCCAGGGGGCAAGCACCTCGTCATCGACGCGAAGGCCCCGATGGCGAAGTACCTCGCCGCGAGCCAGCTCAGCGAACTCGGCGACCAAGAGGAAACCGCACGCCGGCGCAGCCTCATGGGCGACCACGCGAAGGCCCTCCGCTCACACGTCACCGCCCTCGCCGCGCGCGGCTACCCGAGCGCGGTGCCCGGATCCCCCGAACTGGTCATCGCGTTCGTCCCCAGCGAGTCGGCGCTCTCGGCCGCGGTCGCCTCCGACCCGTCGCTCCTGGAAGACGCGATCCACCGCGGAGTCGCGGTCACGTCTCCCGTCTCGCTCTGGGCCACCCTCCGCGCCATCGCCTACGCCTGGCAGCAGGACGTGCTCGAAGACCAGGCCCACGAGATCTTCGAACTCAGCACCCAGCTCCACACCCGCCTCGGCACGCTGGCCACGCACATCGACAAGCTCGGCCGATCGCTGGCTGGTGCCACCACCAGCTACAACGCGTTCCTGGGCTCCCTGGAGACGCGAGTCCTCCCCACTGCTCGAAAGCTGGACGCCCTCAACATCGGCTCCCCCATCAGCACCCCGCGCCCCGTCGAGGAGCAGCTTCGCGGGCTCACCGCACCCGAACTCACCGAGCATCGAGAAACACAGCCCGAGCTCACGGAGCACTGACCCCGACCCCGCGAACCGGCGAACTCCCGGCAGAACCGCACTCGCACCGGATCCTCAACCGCAAACGCTGCCAGCCCGATGCCGCGACGGGAACGCCGGGAGCATCAGACTGGCAGCGCTTTGAAGGCAGCTCCAGAAGAACTGCGTCAGCTGCGGAAGAAGATCAGAGCCACTTGTCCGCGAGGTGCTCGGCCGTCACACGACGCACGGTGCCGGAGCGGGACCGAAGCACAACCGAGTCCGTGAAGATGCGGTTGCCGGACCGGCGAACCCCGGCGCACAGTCCACCGTCGGTCACACCCGTCGCCACGAAGTACGTGTTCTCGGTGCGGACCAGGTCATCCTGCGTGAGCACTGCGTCCAGGTCGTGCCCGGCAGCGATCGCCCGCTCGCGCTCCTCGGCGTTGCGCGGGTACCAGCGGCCCTGCAGCACGCCGCCGAGCGCCTTGATCGCGCACGCCGTGATGATGCCCTCGGGAGTGCCGCCGATGCCGACGCACATGTCGATGCGACCAGTGCCTCGCGCAGCGTTGATGCCACCTGCGACGTCGCCGTCGAGCATGAGCTGCGTGCCAGCGCCCGCCTCGCGGATCTCGTTGATGAGCTCCTCATGGCGCGGACGGTCGAGCACGGCGATGACCATGTCCTCGACCGGCTTGTTCTTCGCCTTCGAGAGAGCGCGGATGTTCTCGCCGATCGGGCGAGCCAGGTCGATGACGCCGACACCCTCGGGACCCGTGACGATCTTCTCCATGTAGAAGAGGTCCTTCGGGTTGTACATCGAGCCGCGGTCGGCCACGGCGATGACGCTCAGCGCGTTCTGCCGGCCAGCGGCCGTGAGGCTCGTGCCATCGATCGGGTCGACGGCGATATCGCAGTCGGGGCCCTGCCCGTTGCCGACCTGCTCGCCGTTGAAGAGCATCGGGGCTTCGTCCTTCTCGCCCTCGCCGATGACGACGACGCCGGCGAAATCGACGGTCGAGAGGAACTTGCGCATGGCGTCGACCGCCGCACCGTCGGCGGCGTTCTTGTCACCTCGCCCGATGAACGGCGTCGCCCGGATGGCCGCAGCCTCGGTCGCACGAACCAACTCCATAGCGAGGTTGCGGTCGGGGTTCGCGAAGAGCTGCCCGTGCTCCGGAGTTGAAGTGGCGGAAGATGAGGTCACAAGGGTCCCTTTCGCTGGCGTTATGGACGTTCTCGCCGAGCAATCACACGACACCATTGCTCCGCGCCATCCGGTTCTCAACCCTAGTACGCGGGCTCGGAGAAAGTCGGCGGCCCTGGCTAGACTTCAGTCGTAAGTTCCAAGCGCTGAAGGAGCACATATGCCCATCGCAACACCGGACCAGTACGCCGAGATGCTGAACCGAGCCAAGGAAGGCGGCTTCGCGTACCCAGCGATCAACGTCTCCAGCTCGTCGACGATCAACTCCGTCCTCCAGGGTCTCACCGAAGCCGGCTCAGACGGCATCCTCCAGGTCACCACGGGCGGTGCCGACTACTTCGCCGGCCAGTCCGTCAAGGCTCGCGCCTCCGGTGCGCTCGCCATGGCCGCATTCGCGCACGAGGTCGCGAAGAACTACCCGATCACGGTCGCGCTGCACACCGACCACTGCCCGAAGGACGCGCTCGACGGCTTCGTCTACCCGCTCCTCGAGGCATCCGCTGACCAGATCAAGCGCGGCGGCGAGCCGATCTTCCAGTCGCACATGTGGGACGGCTCCGCTGTGCCGCTCACGGAGAACCTCGAGATCGCGTCGAAGATCCTGAAGCTCACGCAGGCCAACAACCAGATCCTCGAAGTCGAGATCGGCGTCGTCGGCGGCGAGGAAGACGGTGTCGCGCACGAGATCAACGAGCACCTCTACACGACGCTCGACGACGCCATCGCGACCGTCGAGGCCCTGGGCCTCGGCGACCGCGGCCGCTACATGGCCGCGCTCACTTTCGGCAACGTCCACGGCGTCTACAAGCCGGGCAACGTCAAGCTGCGCCCCGAGCTCCTCGCGGAGATCCAGGCAGGCCTCGCAGCCAAGTACGGCACCGGTGCCAAGCCGCTCGACCTCGTCTTCCACGGCGGCTCGGGATCGACCGACGAGGAGATCGCCGAGGCGGTGCGCAACGGCGTCATCAAGATGAACATCGACACCGACACGCAGTACGCGTTCAGCCGCTCCGTCGCCGACACCGTCCTGAAGAACTACGACGGCTTCCTCAAGATCGACGGCGAAGTGGGCAACAAGAAGGTCTACGACCCCCGCTCGTGGGGCAAGAAGGCCGAGACCGCCATGGCGGCTCGCATCATCGAGGCCACCAAGCAGCTCGGCTCGTTCGGTCACTCGGCCGCGTGAGCGTGACGCCGGGATCCGAGCCGCAGGACTCGGTGCAGGAGGTGAAGCGGAAGAACGACCGCTTCCTCGGCATCGGGTTCCTCGTGCTCGGCCTCGTCGCCACGGTCCTGAACATGACGACGTTCACGGAGAACTCGTTGGCGGGCCAGATGGCCCTGCTCTACGAGGACTTCGGGGTCGGCGGCTACGTGCGACCTGAGGGTCTCGGCTCCCTGTCCACCACCGCTGTCCTGGTACTGCCGGCGATCTACGCCCTCACGCTGTACCTGACGCTCGTCCGCTGGAAGGCCGGCAAACGGGCGATGTGGATCCCGATCATCGGCGCCGTCGTCACCCTCATCACGATCTTCGGCTTCACGATCGCCGCGATCCTGATGCACGGTGAACTGCTCGAGGCCATCTCGAGCGGCGCCCTGCCGACGCCGACGCCAACCTCCACGTAGGGCGTGGCGACAGCAGTCCTGCTGACGTCACCACGTGCCTGCCCGGGCGAGCCACCCGACCCGCCCGGGCGGGCCGGGTTCTCCACAGCACTGAAGCATCGGCCGCCGCACGCGATATCCTCGATCTCGCATGCGGCGGCCGATTCTCTGTGCCAAGCAGCACGCTCCCTCCGCGATCGCAGCGGGAGACATCAGATTCGAGAAGAGGCACGTGGTCGTCATCCAGCCCCCGAAGTCAACGCCGGATGCGCCGTGGCCCGTCAGCGTCGTCTCAGAGCTCGTCCGCGACTGGATCGCACGCCTCGGGTCGGTCTGGATCGAGGGAGAGCTCACCGGCTGGAGCATCCGCGGTGGGCACGCCTACGGGAAGATCAAGGACCTCGACGCGGACGCGACCCTGTCGGTCACCGCTTGGCGCAGCGTCGTGCAGCGTCTCGACGGCGAGTTCAAGCAGGGCGACCGCGTCATCGCCAGCATCAAGCCCGACTTCTGGGTCAAGGGCGGCACGCTGTCGATGCAGGTCTCGGACCTCCGGCACGTCGGGCTCGGCGATCTTCTCGAGCGGCTCGAGCGACTCCGGAAGCAGCTGGCGGCAGAAGGTCTCTTCGCCGACGAGCGCAAGAAGCCCCTCCCCTTCCTGCCGGGCACCATCGGTCTCATCACGGGGCGCGAGTCCGACGCTGAGAAGGACGTGCGCCGCAACTCCGAGCTCCGCTGGCCAGCGGTGCAGTTCCGCACCATCCACACCCCCGTGCAGGGCGAGCGCACCGTTGCCGAGGTCTCGGCCGCGCTCCGCGAGCTCGACGCCGACCCCGAGGTCGACGTCATCATCGTCGCCCGAGGCGGCGGCGACTTCCAGCACCTGCTGCCGTTCAGCGACGAGAGCCTGGTGCGCCTCGTCGCGACGCTCTCCACGCCCGTCGTCAGCGCCATCGGCCACGAGGCCGACCGTCCGATCCTCGACGACGTCGCCGACCTCCGCGCCTCCACTCCAACAGACGCCGCCAAGCGCGTCGTACCGGACGTCGCGGAGGAACTCGCCGGCGTCCAGCAGGCCAGAGCCCGCATCCTGCAGCGCATCGTCGACCGCGTGCGCAGCGAGTCCAACGCCCTCGAGTCGCTCGTCTCACGGCCAGCGCTCGCCAACCCATCCTGGATCATCGACCAGCGCGGCGAAGAGCTCATGCGCGCCTCCCAGCGCGGCGAAGAGCTCATCACTCGGCGAATCGACCGCGAACACGACCGGCTCGACTCGCTGGCGAGGCACCTGCGGGGCCTCTCGCCGCAGGGCACGCTCGAGCGCGGGTACTCCATCGTCGAACGCGTCGACGGTGATGCGAAGTCGCTCGTCACCGGATGGCAGGACGCCCCCGCGTCGACCGAGCTCCGGATCCGAACGGCCGATGGCCGCATCTCAGCCTCGTCGCTCGGCGGCGAGGCCATCATCACACCAGGCGCCCCGGACGGCGCAACGGAGGCGAACGTAGAATGACCACCATGCAGGAACAGACCGACATCGCCGAGCTCAGCTACGAGCAGGCACGCGACGAGCTCATCTCGGTCGTGAGCCAGCTCGAGCAGGGCAGCGCCTCCCTCGAGGCGTCGCTCAAGCTCTGGGAGCGCGGCGAGCAGCTCGCCGCGCACTGCGAGTCCTGGCTCCTCGGCGCCAGGAAGCGCCTCGAGGCGGCACGTCGACGCGACGACGAAGCTCTGGATGAGGCCTGATGGCCAAGCAGAAGCAGCCACCGGTCGTCGCGGAACTCGGGCGGCCGGAGACCCCGGAGGAGACGTTCGCGCGCAAGGCCGAGTCGTCGCGGCTGTACCGGAAGCGCAAGACGATCAACAACCTCGTCTACTCGCTCCTGGTGTCGCTGGGCCTCGTGCTGTTCATCGTGGCGATCGTGCCGCGCAACGACACTCCCGTGACCTTCGACGTCGATTTCGCGTCAGAGGCGCAGAGCGCGCAGGGTGACTTCGCCGCCCCGCTGGTCGTTCCTCAGGTTCCGGCGGACTGGACCGCGAACGAAGCCGAGATCCGAACGAGCGCCGACGGCGTCAGCGAGTGGTACATCGGCTTCCTGGTCGGCCCGAAGGGCGCTCCCACCGAGTACGTCGGCGTCAGCCAGGGCATCGGCGTCAACCCCACCTGGCTGCTGGACGCGACGCGGGAGCGCACCCCGACGGGCACCGTGCAGGTCGGCGGCCTCGACTGGATCGAATACGACGCGACCGACCTCAGCCCGGAGGATGCAGGCAACCGGGCCTACATGCTCGTCCACGAGCAGGACGGCCAGGCCTACCTCGTCTACGGCAACAACTCCCCCGAGACGGTCACGAAGCTGGCAGAGCTGGTCGCTGCCGACCTCGACTGAGGCCAGGACTCGATAGGCTGGCTCGGACAGAGATCGGCTACCTGGAAAGGTCACACAACGTGGTGGAAAATCAAGACGAGTACCGCATCGAGCACGACACGATGGGCGAGGTCCGCGTTCCCAAGAACGCCCTCTACGCCGCGCAGACGCAGCGCGCAGTCGAGAACTTCCCCATCTCCGGTGCAGGTCTCGAGCCGGGCCAGATCATCGCCCTCGCGCGCATCAAGCGCGCCGCCGCGATCGTGAACGCGAAGCTCGGAATCATCGAGCAGCCGGTGTCCGACGCGATCGTCGAGGCCGCTGAGCAGATCATCGACGGCAAGTACCTCGACCAGTTCCCGGTCGACGTCTACCAGACCGGGTCCGGCACCTCCTCGAACATGAACATCAACGAGGTGCTCGCGACGCTCGCGACGCGCGGCCTCGGCGGCCCCGTCCACCCCAACGACCACGTCAACGCGTCGCAGTCGTCGAACGACGTCTTCCCGACCTCCGTGCACGTCGCCGTGACGGACGCGCTCCTCAACGACCTCATCCCGGGTCTCACGCACCTCGCCGAGGCCCTGGACCGCAAGGCGCAGCAGTGGGCATCCACCGTCAAGGCCGGGCGCACGCACCTCATGGACGCCACCCCGGTCACGCTTGGACAGGAGTTCGCGGGCTACGCCCGTCAGATCCGCCTCGGCATCGAGCGCGTGCAGTCGACCATCTCGCGCGTCGCTGAGGTCCCCCTCGGCGGCACCGCGACCGGCACCGGCATCAACACGCCTGCCGGCTTCTCGCAGCAGGTCATCGCCGAGCTCGCCGACAACGCGAAGCTCCCGCTCACCGAGGCCCTCGACCACTTCGAGGCTCAGGGCGCACGCGACGGCCTCGTCGAGGCCTCCGGCGCGTTGCGCACCATCGCGGTGAGCCTCATCAAGATCAACAACGACCTCCGCTGGATGGGCTCGGGCCCGAACACGGGACTCGGCGAGATCCAGATCCCCGACCTGCAGCCGGGCTCCTCGATCATGCCGGGCAAGGTGAACCCGGTCGTCCCTGAGGCCGTGCTCATGGTCACCTCGCGCGTCATCGGCAACGACGCTGCCATCGTCTTCGGCGGAGCGTCCGGCTCGTTCGAGCTCAACGTGCAGATCCCGGTCATGGGAACCGCGCTCCTCGAGTCGATTCGCCTCCTCTCCAACGGCGTGCGCGTGCTCGCCGACAAGACCGTCGATGGCCTCGTCGCGAACGAGGAGCGTGCCCGCGCGCTCGCCGAGTCGTCACCCTCGATCGTGACCCCGCTCAACCGCATCATCGGGTACGAGGCGGCAGCCAAGATCGCGAAGTACTCGGTTGCCAACAAGGTCACGGTGCGCCAGTCCGTCATCGACCTCGGCTACGTCGAGCGCGGCGACATCACGGAAGAGCAGCTCGACGAGAAGCTCGACGTGCTCAGCATGACCACGCCCAACCTGTAGGCGAAAAGCCGACACCAGGAGGCCCGCCGGGAGCAACCCGGCGGGCCTTCTGCGCCCCCAGAGGCCTGCGCCTCGCGTGCGCGTTCATCACCCGAACGGCACGGCGAACCACAAGACGGGAAGCCAGTACCCGGCGAGCAGCGCCGGCCCGAACGCGATGCTGCGACGGTGATCCCGGGTCCGTGCCAGGACGATGACGCTCTGCACTCCCCCGATGAAGATCGCCAGCACGCCGAGAAGCACGGCGAGCGAGGGGTCGACGAGCGCCGCCGCCCAGCTGAGCACGGCCCCGAGCTTCACATCGCCCATGCCCAGGCCGCCGGCGAGCGCCAGGACGAGCAGGACGGCCCCTGCCGCGGCGCCGGTGGCTGCGGCGAGAAGATCCGGCGTTCCGTGCAGCGCCCAGTCGGCGAGCCAGGAGAAGAAGACCCCGAGCGCCCCGAGCGCGACGAGGCGGTTCGGCAGCCGGTGCTCACGCGCATCCACCGCAACGAGTCGCGGAGTAACCGCTGCGACGGCGAGCGACGCCGGCAGGAGCTCCGGGTGCTGCGGGAGCGACGCTGCCACACCGATCACGAGCAGCGCTCCGACGCACAGCGCCTCTCCGGCGCGCGACCGCCCTGACCGCGGAATCTGACCCTGCGCGTCCGAAGCACTGCGCAGGAGATCAGGCCCCGTCACAGCAGTGGGGGCCGCCTCCGCTCGTTCTGCCATGCCCGGACACTATTCAGCTCTCGAGCCTCCCGCAGAAGTTCCCCACAGGCCAGGTCGACGAGGTCCGACTCGGTGCAGCGCAACCGAGCCGGACCCGCGTCCCCATCACACCTCGTAGTCTCCGAGCAGCTCCGTGACGAGCGCAGCGATGTCGCTGCGCTCGGACCGCGTGAGCGTCATGTGGGCGAAGAGCTTGTGCCCCTTCAACGTCTCGATGACCGAGGCCACCCCATCGTGCCGGCCGACGCGCAGGTTGTCCCGCTGCGCCACATCATGGGTGAGCACCACGCGAGAGTTCTTGCCGATTCGAGAGAGCATCGTGAGCAGCACGTTCCGCTCGAGCGACTGCGCCTCGTCGACGATCACGAACGCGTCGTGCAGCGAGCGGCCCCGGATGTGCGTCAGGGGCAGGATCTCGAGCATCCCCCGGTCGATGACCTCGTCGATGACGTTCTCCGACACGATCGCCGACAGGGCGTCGTAGACCGCCTGGCCCCATGGGTTCATCTTCTCGCCCTGATCGCCGGGCAGGAAGCCGAGCTCCTGCCCGCCGACGGCGAAGAGCGGCCGGAAGACCATGATCTTCCGGTGCAGCCCGCGCTCGAGCACCGACTCGAGCCCTGCAGCGAGGGCGAGGGCACTCTTCCCAGTACCCGCGCGGCCGCCGAGGGAGACGATGCCGATCGAGGGGTCGAGCAGCAGGTCGATGGCGAGTCGCTGCTCCGCAGACCGCCCGTGCACGCCGAACACATCCAGGTCACCGCGGACGAGTCGGACGGCGCCCTTCCCCGACACGCGTCCGAGTGCTGATCCGCGGTCCGAGTGGATCACGAGGCTCGTGTTGATGGGCAGTTCGTCAACGGTGGCGGTCGCGACCGTCTCGTCCGTGTACAGCGTGTCGAGCTCGTCCGCGCCGAGGGAGATCTCGGCGACCCCCGTGTAGCCGGTGTCGCGGGCCAGCTCGGCTCGGTACTCCTCAGCAGCCAGGCCGATCGCCGAGGCTTTCACGCGCATCGGGAGGTCCTTGGACACCACCGTCACGGCGAGGCCCTCACCAGCGAGGTTCTGCGCGACGGCGAGGATGCGCGTGTCGTTGTCTCCCAGCTGCATTCCGCTGGGGAGGACGCTCATGTTCGAGTGGTTGAGCTCGACGCGCAGCGTGCCGCCTGCCTCCCCGATCGCGATGGGGAAATCGAGGCGCTCATGCTTGATGCGCAGCTCGTCGAGGAACCTGAGCGCCTGGCGGGCGAAGTACCCGATCTCCGGGTCGTGGCGCTTCTTCTCCAGCTCCGTGATCACGACCACGGGGATGACGACCGCGTGTTCCGCGAAGCGGAAGAGGGCCCTCGGATCGCTGAGCAGCACCGACGTGTCGAGCACGTAGGTGCGGGTCGAGATGGACGAGTCGGGAACCGCGGCATGCACGGCGCTCCCTTCCTCGTTCTCGAGGTGGTCGGTGTTGCGCTGTGCGGGTATCACGGCAGTTCCGCTCCTTCGCCAAGCTCTCGCTCGTCGCTGGGTTACGTTCCGACCACAGGGGCACTCGGTTGGGGGAAACGAACTTCGGGAACCTGTGGCCGTTTCGATCAGGCACCGTACCTGATGGCATTAACGTACGACGGTGAGGACCACGCCACGCGCAGGCGAAAGTTAAATTTTGTGTCGTGTCTGGGAGCGTCGCGGCTACTGGCCGTAGCGTCGCTGGCGGGACGCGAAGTCGCGCAGCGCACGGAGGAAATCGACCTCGCGCAGGTCGGGTCCCAGGGCCTCGACGAAGTAGAACTCGGAGTGCGCAGACTGCCACAGCATGAAGTCGCTGAGCCGCTGCTCACCGGAGGTGCGGATGACCAGGTCGGGGTCCGGCTGGCCGCCCGTGTAGAGGTGCTCGGCGATGAGGTCCGGCGTGAGGATGTCCGCGAGGGCCGCGACGTCGCCACCATCTGCCGCATGTGCGCGCACGATCCTGCGCATCGCGTCGACGATCTCGCTGCGGCCTCCGTACCCTACCGCGAGGTTCACGTGCATGCCTCGACGCTGCGCCGTGTCGCGTTGCAGACGCTCGAGCGTCGCCCCGAGTCCGGAAGGGAGGTGCTCGGGAGATCCGGCGTGGTGCACCCGCCAGCGTGCGTTGTCGGCGATCTGCATCGCGAGCTTCTCGATGATGTCGATGAGCGCGTCGAGCTCTTCGCTGCTGCGGTTCTTGAGGTTGTCGTTCGACAGGAGGTAGAGGGTCACGACCTGGACACCTTCACGGTCGCACCAGGCGAGGAACTCCATCATCTTGGCGGCCCCCGCTGCGTGCCCCTGGGCCGCATCCCGCAACCCGAGCTGCCTGGCCCAGCGCCGGTTGCCGTCGATGATCATCGCGACGTGCTTCGGCTTGGGACGACCGTGCAGAGATCGGCGCAGTCGCCTCGTGTACAGCCCGTACAGGAAGCTCCGCAGGCTCGTGGGAATCATCGACATGGTTCGAACAACGTACCGGACCACGGGGCAGATGCACGTGCACGGGGCCGCGTAGAGTGCGAGGGTGGCTTCAGAACATCACGCGGATGCGGAACTCGACTCGGGCCAGGAGCCCGCCGTGCACTTGCCCCTGCTCGAAGCCGAATCGGGCGCGAGCGTCGCCGAGGCGAAGCCATCGTGGCGCGGCTGGGTGCACGCCGGCACGCTTCCCGTCTCGATCGCGGCGGGGATCGTGCTCATCGTGCTCGCCGAGGGCACGACCGCCAAGCTGGCCTGCGCGCTCTACGCGATCTGCTCCTGGCTGCTCTTCGGCATCTCCGCGCTCTACCACCGCTTCAACTGGAGCGAGAAGACGCGGGTCTCCCTCAAGCGGTTCGATCACGCGAACATCTTCCTGCTCATCTCGGGGACCTACGCGCCCATAGCGCTGGTCGCGCTGCCGCCGGAGAAGGGGTGGCCGCTGTTCGCGATCGTCTGGGGCGCAGCGCTGCTTGGCATCTGCTTCCGCGTGTTCTGGATCGGCGCCCCGCGGTGGCTGTACGTCGCCCTGTACATCGCGCTCGGCTGGGCCGCCGTCGCCTACCTCGGCGACATCGCCGCGGTGAACGTGGCAACGGTAGTGCTCATCGTCGTCGGCGGCTTGTTCTACACCGCCGGCGCCGTCTTCTACGCGCTCAAGCGCCCCAACCCCTGGCCGGGGCACTTCGGCTTCCACGAGCTGTTCCACGTGTTCACGGTGCTGGCGTTCCTCAGCCAGTGGACGGGCATCCTGCTGCTCTGCATCGACCCGCCGGTCTTCGGCTAGGGCTTGGCCGCTGGGGGTTCGTGGTCGGGCTCACGATGCTCAGGTGCCGCCTGCTCCTCGGGCTCCTGGCCGAGCTGAGGGCTCTCAGCGCCGTCGGCCACCGCGCCCTCCTTCGCTGCCATCTCGGCCTGCAGCTGTTCGCGGATACGAGCCCTCGCCTGCACCCGGCTCGTGCGGCGGATGAGGTCCATCACCAGGAGGCCGGTCGCGACGGCGACGAAGATGAAGACGAAGAAGCCGAGCGGGCCCGGCGTCACGTCGTCCGGGTTGAAGGGCAGCTCCTCCCCCGGCGTCGGCGCCGTCGCCGCAAGCGACAGCACCCAGGACTGGGCGGAGGCGAGCAGCATCACTCGGAGGCCCCCGCAGCGCCCTGCTTGTCGTCGTTGCGTTCGTCGACGCCCGAGAACAGGTCGGTCTCCGGCGTCGGGGCATCCACTCGGGAATCGACGAGCTCGAAGTCGTCGTACGGGTACGCCGCGGCCTCGATGTCGCGAGGAATCGCAAAGAACCCGCTGTCAGGCGCCACCTGGCTCGCGTGCGAGCGAAGCGCCGAGTCGCGGGCGTCGAAGAACTCGTCGATCTGGATCTGCGTCGTCACGTTGCTCGGCTTGTCTCGCATCCAGGCGAGCATCTGCTCGAGGCGCTCGAGCAGCGGCGACTCGGGGTCGAGCGCCTTGATGTGCTGCAGGAGGCTGTCTGCCCGCTTCCCGTTCATGGTGCGGTCGTAGTACAGCTTCGAGATGCGCCACGGCGAGCCCAGCTCGGGGTGCGTCGCGAGGCCCGACTCCCGCCACACGCGCATCGAGATGTCGTGGGTGCGGATGTGGTCGGGGTGCGGGTAGCCGCCGTTCTCGTCGTACGTGACGAGCACGTGCGGGCGGAACTCCCTGACTAGGCGCAGCAGCGGACGCGCGGAGATGTCGAGGGGGATGCTCGCGAAGGAGTTCAGCGGCAGCGATCCGTCCTCCGAGGCCATGCCGGAGTCGACGTACCCGAGCCAGCGGTGCTCGACGCCGAGGAACTCCTGTGCGGCAGCCATCTCGACGCGCCGGAGTCCCGCCAGGTCGCGCTGGGCATGCGAGACGGACTCGAGACCCGGGTTGAGGATGTCGCCGGCCTCGCCTCCGGTGCAGCTCACCACCATGACCTCGGCGCCCTTGGCACGGTACGCGGCGTATGTCGCGGCGCCCTTGCTGGACTCGTCGTCGGGATGGGCGTGGACCGCCATCAGTCGAAGTGTCACTGGTCTCCTCGTGGAACGTTAACCTAGACAGAGAGCCTATCTCGCGCGGCCCGCACTTTCTGGCCGCGCCCGCCCTCAGCCGAGAGGAATCCCTGTGTCAGCTGCACGCGAGACCCGCGCCGACACCGCTGCCACGTCAGCTGATCTCGTCGACCGCTACGGCACGCGCGCACCCCGCTCGGAGAAGAAGCCGGAGCGCTGGATCTGGATGGTCGTCGGCATCTTCGTCATCGCCGTCGTCGCTTTCTGGGCGACGACCACGGTCGGCCCCGTCTCCTCCTCGGCGATCCGAGCCGACACGGTGCGCTTCTCCATCGTCGACGACGCGAACGTGAGCTTCGACTACCGCATCACCGCCCCTGCGGGAACGGAGGCGACCTGCGCGATCGAGATCCGTGACGAGCAGCAGGCGGTCGTCGGCTGGGACATCGTCGACGTCCCCGCGACCGACGAGGCCTCGCAGGTCCTCAACGCGCAGGTGCGCACCACGAAGGCAGGAACCACGGCTTTGGTGAAGGAATGCTGGTTGCCGTAGAATGGCACCAGAGGCCCTGACTCGCGTCAGGGCTTTGGTCGTATCCGGCTGCACAAGGAGTTCCAGCATGGCTAACCCATCGGTGACCTGGCTCACCCAGGAGACGTATGACCGCCTCAAGGCGGAGCTCGACGAGCTCGCTGTGAACGGTCGTGAAGAGATCGCCAAGCGCATCGAAGAGGCGCGCGAAGACGGCGACCTCAAGGAGAACGCCGGCTACCACGCGGCGAAGGACGAGCAGGGCAAGATCGAAGCCCGCATCAACCAGCTCGAGACGATGCTGAAGAACTCCGAGGTCCGCGAAGCGCCAGAAGCGTCGGGCATCGTCGAGACGGGCACCGTCGTGACGGCGAAGATCGGCGGCAAGGAGCAGAAGTTCCTCCTCGGCAGCCGCGAGATGGCCTCGCAGACCCAGTTGCGCGTCTACTCGGGCGAGAGCCCGCTCGGAGCCTCGATCCTCGGCCTCGCGATCGGCGCTTCCACGAGCTACGAGGCGCCGAACGGCAACTCAATCGACGTCGAGATCACCGAGGTCGAGACCTTCCACCCGTAGCCGTTCGACGCGGCCACGCACTCGGACACACACGAAGAGGACCTCCCGCGGGAGGTCCTCTTCTCGTTCCTGCGGGTGTGCTCGCGATCAGGGAAGCGGGGACGCGTCTCTGCTCGTCCGCGGCTGGTAGCCGAGCGCCCGCAGCGCATCCATCACCTGGTGGGAGTGCTCGGTGCCTCGAGTCTCGACCGACACCTCGAGCTCGACGTGGCTCACCTGCAGACCCTTGTTGTGGCGGGTGTGCAGCACCTCCACCACGTTCGCGTTCACCTCGCTGATGGTCTTCGCGATGAGCGCGAGCTGGCCGGGAACGTCCTGCAGCTCGATAACGAGCTTCAGGTAGCGATCTGAGGCGGCGAGGCCGCGGCTCAGCACCTTCTCGAGCATGAGCGGGTCGATGTTGCCGCCGGACAGGATGGCGACGGTGGTGCCCGCGTCCTTGATCTTGTCCGCGAGGATGGCAGCGACGGCGGTCGCACCGGCAGGCTCGGCCACGAGCTTGGCCCGCTCGACGAGGAGCAGGATGGCGCGCGAGATGTCGTCTTCCGAGACGGTGACGACCTCGTCGACGAGATTGCGGACCACCTCGAAGGTGATCTCGCCGGGCATGTCGACGGCGATGCCGTCGGCGATGGTCGGGCGAGCCTGGATCTTCACGGGGTAGCCGGCCTCGAGCGAGACGGGGAACGGGGCCGAGTTGGCCGCCTGCACGCCGATGATGCGGATGGGGCGCCCGCGCTGCTCGCCGAGGAGCTTCGCCGCGACGCTGACGCCCGAGATGAGCCCGCCGCCACCGATGGGCACGATGATCGTGTCCACGTCGGGCGCCTGCTCGAGGATGTCCAGCGCGAGGGTGGCCTGGCCCGTGATGATGTCAGCGTGGTCGTACGGGTGGATGAACTCGGCCCCGGTGTCGACGGCGAACTGCTTGGCGGCGACGAGCGCATCCGCCACGTTGACGCCGGTCAGGACGACCTCTGCACCGTAGCCGCGGGTCGCCTGCAGCTTCGGCAGCGGAACGCCGACCGGCATGAAGATCGTCGCCTTGATGCCGAGCTCGCGGGCCGCGAAGGCGACGCCCTGCGCGTGGTTGCCGGCCGAGGCGGCCACGACTCCACGCGAGCGCTGCACCTCGCTCAGCCGCGAGAGGCGGTACGTCGCCCCTCGGATCTTGTACGAGCCCGTGCGCTGCATGTTCTCGCACTTGAGGAGCACGGGAGAGCCGAGCTTCTCGGACAGGAACCGTGCCGAGTCGATGGGGGTCTGGGAGATGACCTGCCGCACGATTTCACGTGCGGCGACGATCTGTTCCAGCGTGATGGTGGGAGCGGTCATACCGTGCTTGCCTTCTTCTCGCGCTTGGCCTTCTCGCGCTTGGATACGGGGGTTTGCGTGATCTTCGTCGGGTCGGGGTCATCGCGCCAGGTGCCACGCGAGATGAACTGGACCATGACCTTGCCTGCCGCGACAAGGGGGACGGCGAAGACGGCGCCGGCGATGCCGCCGAAGATGGTTCCTGCGCTCACCGACAGCAGCACTGCGAGCGGGTGCAGCTTCACGGCGCTGCCCATGATGAGCGGCTGCAGGATGTGCGACTCGATCTGCATGACCGCGACGACGACGATGAGCATGATGAGCGCATTGAGGAAGCCGTTGTAGGCCAGCGCCACGGCGACGGCGATCGTGCCGGCCGAGATCGCGCCGATGTAGGGGACGAACGACGCGAGGAAGACGATCACGCCGATCGGCAGCGCGAACGGCACCTGCAGGATGACGGCGCCGAGGTAGATGCCGACGGCGTCGATGAGCGCGACGAGCACCTGGACGCGCACGTAGTGGCCGACCGAGATCCAGCCCCGCTGGCCAGCCCCGTCGATGGCGGCGCGCGCCTTCTTGGGGAAGATCGACACGATGAAGAGCCAGATGCTGCGGCCGTCGAGGAGATAGAAGATCAGGGCGAAGGCGGTGACGAGCGTGCCGGCGAGGAAGGCGACGACGTTGGAGCCGACCGAGACCGCCTGAGACGCGATGGAGTTCACGTTCGACTGCACCCAGCCGACGATCTCACTGAGCCCCGCGTCGACCTGCTCCTCGGTGACATGCAGCGGGGAGTCCCTGAGGAACTGCAGCGCCAGCTGGTACTGGGCCTCGAGCTTGCCCAGGTCGAGGTTGAAGCCCTGCGCGAACTGGCTGACGACCAGGCTGATCAGCGTGCCGATCGCGAGCAGCAGGACGATGAGCGACAGGATGAGCGCGGCCCACCTGGGGAGGCCGACACCCACGAGCCACTTCATGAGCGGTGCGAGCAGCGACGCCAGGAGCGCGGCCACGAGCAGGGGTATGACGAGGATCGAGGCCTGTGCGACGAGCCACCCGAGGGGAATCAAGGCCAGCAGGATGGCCACGGTGCGCCAGGCCCAGGCCGCCCCGATGCGCAGCCCCCGGGGCACGAGCTCGTCCTCGCTCTCGTTGCGGAGCGCTGGTGTGGGGTTCTGCGCCAGGGTGGAGCCGGTTCTCGGCGATGCCGCCGTGGCGGCAGTCTCGTCGAGGTCGCGTTCGGTCATAGGCTCAATACTAGGAGCGCCCGCGGACGCTGCGATGCCATTAGAACTGCACCCGAGGGGGCTGCGAGATGGCAGCTCGGTCGGCGACCTCGAAGAAGGTCCGCTGCTCGAAGTGGAGCGGGCCCGCGACGAGGTTGTTCGGGAACACCTTCACCTTGGTGTTGTACTCGCGCACTCCCCCGTTGTAGAAGCGACGCGACGCCTGGATGCGGTTCTCCACGTCGACGAGATCTGACTGCAGCTGCAGGAACTCGCGGCTGGACTGGAGCTGCGGGTACGCCTCGGCTGCGGCGAACACACCGCGCAGCGATCCCTGCACGAGGTTCTCGGCGGCGCTCACCTCTTCGGGTGTCGCCGCGCGAGAACTGGCCGCGCGAGCCTCCTCGAACGCCGCGAAGACCTTGTCCTCGTGCGTCGCGAGCCCGCGCACACGCGCCTCGAGCTGCGGGAGCAGCTCCTCGCGGGCCGCCAGTTGCGTCGTGATGTCGCTCCATGCTCCGTCGACGCGGGCGCTCAGGCGCTTCAGCGAGCGGTTGGTGGCGACGACGTAGACGACTACGGCGATGACGATGAGGAGCACGGCTCCGACGGCGATCCAGACTTCGAGCATGCCGGAATGGTAACCCGCTTCGACTGCGAGACGGCGGGGTCAGCCCACCGCCTGAGCGAATTCGCTGGATGCGGAGTCCGCGAGGTGCTGAAGATGCTGCGGGATGGGCATCCCACGGCGTCGAGCAGCTTGCGCCCAGAGTCGACCGGCGCGGTAGGAGGACCGGACGAGCGGGCCGGCGAGCACCCCGAGGAAGCCGATCTCCTCGGCCACGGCCTTGAGCGCGATGAACTCCTGCGGCTTGACCCACCGCGCCACGGGCAGGTGCCTCGGGCTCGGGCGGAGGTACTGCGTCAGCGTGATGATGTCGCAGCCAGCCTCGTGGAGGTCGACGAGCGCCTGCTCGATCTCGTCGCGCTCCTCCCCCATGCCGAGGATCAGGTTGGACTTCGTGACGAGACCCGCGGCCCTGGCCTGCGTGATGACGTCGAGCGAGCGCTCGTACCTGAAGGCGGGGCGGATGCGCTTGAAGATGCGAGGCACGGTCTCCACGTTGTGCGCGAACACCTCGGGCCTCGAGGAGAAGACCTCTCCGAGAAGCGAAGGGTTGCCGGAGAAGTCCGTCGCGAGGATCTCGACCCCGGTCCCCGGGTTCTCGGCGTGGATGCGACGGACCGTCTCCGCGTGCAGCCAGGCGCCTTCGTCCGGCAGGTCATCACGGGCGACTCCGGTCACGGTCGCGTAGCGCAGCCCCATGGTCGTGACGGACTCCGCCACCCGGCGCGGCTCGTCGGTGTCGTAGTCGGCAGGCTTGCCCGTATCGATCTGGCAGAAGTCGCAGCGACGCGTGCACTGCGAGCCGCCGATGAGGAACGTGGCCTCCCTGTCCTCCCAGCATTCGTAGATGTTCGGGCAGCCCGCCTCCTGGCAGACGGTGTGCAGGCCGCCCGACTTGACGAGCTCCGAGACCTGCCGGAACTCCGGCCCCATCTTCGCTCTCGTCTTGATCCACTCCGGCTTGCGCTCGATGGGGGTCTGCGAGTTGCGCGCCTCGACGCGAAGCAGCTTGCGGCCCTCGGGCTTGATCGTCACGCCGCGACTCCCGCTTCGACATGCAGGTGAGCGGCGAGCAGTTCAGCCGCTCTCGGTGCGATCTCGGCGGGAGTGATCCGCCGTCCGAGCTCCGCGCTCAGGGACGTGACTCCGGCGTCGGCGATGCCGCACGGCACGATGCGACTGAAGGGCTCGAGGGAGTTGGCGCAGTTGAGCGCGAAGCCGTGCATGGTGCAGCCTTCGACGACGCGGACCCCGATCGCGGCGATCTTGCGAGCACCGTGGTCGTCATCGACCCACACGCCGGAACGGCCGGCGACCTGCGTGCCCTCGACGCCGAACTCGGCGATGAGCTCGATGAGGGCCACCTCGAGGCGGCGGACGTGTGCGACGACGTCGATGGGCTCCGGCAGTTTGACGATCGGATAGCCGACGAGCTGGCCGGGCCCATGCCAGGTCAGCCGCCCTCCGCGGTCGACCTCGACGACGGGCGTGCCGTCGCTAGGCCGTTCGCTCCGCCTGGTGAGGCGCCCCGCCGTGTACACACTCGGGTGCTCGAGGAGGACAAGCGCGTCGCCCCGGTCTCCTCGAACGCGCTCGGCGTGCAGCCGCCGCTGAAGCGCGAGAGCCTCCGCGTAGTCGACCGTGGTGGGCTCGAATCCCGGCGTCAGCACATGCATCATGACGACAGTGTTGCATATTCTGTACGAAGTACAACAACTGATCGCCGGCACGAGGGGCGCCGTCCTGGCCACCCCTCCCCGGTTCGACGGACGCCGGTCAGACCGCGATCTGCACAGCCACCACCTTCAGCTTGTGGCGAGCCAGCGCCAGGTTGGCGCTCGTCCGATTGAGCACCAGATAGATGAACAGACCGCTCGACCCCTGCGAGTTGAGGACGTTGATGAGGTGGTACTGCGAACTCAGCGTGATCAGGATGTCGTCGATCTCATCCGCGATACCGAGCTCGGACATCGTGCTGAGCTTCGCGCGTACGACGTTGGCGTTGCCCGCGGCGGCGATACCGAGGTCGAACGACGGATTGCCGCCCTGCGCCAGCGCCATGCCGCTCGCGTAGTCGACGATCGCGGCCCCCGTCGCGCCTTCGATGCTCAGCAGCTGGTTGATGGCCTCATCGAGTGAACTCATGTCTTATCTCCCCTTGTTCTTGTGTCGCCGCCTCATCGACCCGGAACCTGCAGGTCCGATGTCGTCCTGCACCATCGTCCATTCGAAGTGAATGAGGCATCCGACTCCCCCATGCCGATCAGACCACCGTCCGCGACCGGGCCACCGTACGCGAGCAGTTCCGCTCGCTCGCGAAGTGGCCGCGCGCCACGGCGGCCGCTGTGCGCGCGGCAGGAAACCCGTCACCCTCATCCGATCGACCAGCGAGAAGAGTGTCTGCGCGTGAACATCAGCCGCGACGATGAACGTGTCGGCATCGACTGCAGAGAGCAGTCGACACGACAGTAGCGCACACCCGAGGCAGGCGATTGCCCTGCTTAGCCACGATCTCGTATAGATTCGAGTCGTCTGCATTCGCGGATCCCTGCGAGGCGGGCAGACTCGCTGAGCTGGATCGTTCTGCGAATCCTGCTTCGCACATCTATCGAGGGGGAACGATGGAAACTCTTGTGCACGTGATCGGCGCAACGACGTCATACGGCAACCGGCAAGTGCTCCGGGCGGTCGACCTCACCCTCTATCGGGGGCAGATCGTCGGACTCATCGGCGTCAACGGTGCAGGCAAGAGCACACTCGTGAGCACGCTCATCGGACGCCAGCAGCTCGAAACCGGAACCATGATTCTCGGCGAAGAGCCCTACGCACCGGCCTCACTCGAGGAGGCGCAGGCCTGCGGCGTGGGAGTGATCACGCAGAACGCGGAACCACCGCGGGGACTGACGGTCGCGCAGGCGCTCTTCCGCAACACCTATCGGGCCGATGAGTCGCACGAGGCGGTTCTCGAACGAGCACAAGAGCTCGTCGAGCAGACCAGCACCGCACTCGACCTTCACGCGATGATCGATGAGCTCGACCGGGGGCGTCGCGCGCTCGTCGAGGTCGTTCGCATGCTCGCCGAGGAGGCGCAGCTCGTCGTCATCGACGAAGTGGCCGTCACACTCGCCGACCACGAGATCGCGCTTCTGCACCGAGTGCTGCGGCAGCTCGCCTCCCAGGGCCGGAGCATCCTGTACATCACGCACCGCATGGACGAGGTGCAGTCGATCGTCGACCGCGTCCTCCTGCTCCGTGACGGCACGATCGCCATCGATACCCCCATCGGCGGGCTCAGCGCCGAAGAGCTCACGGTCATGCTCATCGGCGAGCTGCCGGATGCGGAAGCGAGCCTCGCGAGCTCCGGGGAGGATGCGCACCGTGCAGCGCTCGCTGCTTTCGGCGTCGGTGACGGCTGCCTCCTGCACGGCGTCGATCTCCACGTGCGACCCGGCGAGGTCGTTGGTGTCACGGGGACGCACGACTCGGGCGTCCGTCAGCTCATCGAGATCCTCGGCGGCGCGACCCGCCCGCAGCGGGGTCACGTGGAGCTGTTCGGGGAGCCAGTGGACCTGGCAGAGGCAGGCGTCGCCGAAGCTCACGGCGTGAGCTTCCTCCCGGACGCGGTCCCGGCGTTCGACGCCGATCGGAGCCTCATCCACGGCGTCGGTGCGACGGATGCGACTCTCGGTGCGGAGATCTCTCGGGCGAGGAAGATGATCGACCTCGTGCACCGACTGCGTATCAACACCGCGAGCATCCACACCGCGCTCGCCGAGCTCTCGGGCGGAGACCAGCAGAAGGCCGAGTTCATCCGTGCCGTCGAGCGCGGTGGCACAGTGCTCGTGCTCGCCCACCCGACGCAGGGCGTCGACGTCGGCGCGCGTCGTGCCGTCTTCACCTTCCTCCACAGCCTCGCCGAGACCGGCACGGCGGTCGTGTTCCTGGGCACGGATCTCACCGAGCTGCTCAGGTGGAGCCACCGCGTCGTGGTGCTCGCCAACGGCAGGACCGCGCTCGAGGGACGCTCAGAGCTGCTCGACGAGGACATGATCGTGCATGCGATGCTCGGCGCCCAGCGCGCCGAACACGTTGGACGCCGAGCAGTCACGACCACGTAGCGGGTCGAGGCCCGCCACCGAGACCGCGGTACTCCGGTGACGTCGAGCGGCCTAGAGTTCGCGAGAGAAAGCGGCCGCGCGTTCGACCTGCTCGGCGGTGATGCTCTCCCCCGTGTACTTCTCGAACTGCCGGGCCGCCTGCAGGGCGGCGACGGCGGCGCCGGTGACCACGGGAACACCCTGCGCTCGCGCGAGCCTGATGAGTGGGGTCTCCGCCGGGAAGGCGACGACGTCGAACACGAGTGCAGCGGCGGCCACCTGCTCCTCGCTGAACGACAGCGCGGCCGCGTCTGCCCCGGTCATGCCCAGGGGTGTGACATTGACCAGCACGAAGGCACCCGGCTCGGGGTCCACGTTCTGCCAGCGGTACCCGTACTTCTCGGCGAGGGCACTGCCGGCGGTCTCGTTGCGCGCGACGACCGTGAGGTCGCCGAAGCCGGCGTCCCGGAACGCCGCGACGACGGCCTTCGCCATGCCACCGGCACCGCGCACGACAACCGGCAGCGACGAGCTGATGTCGTGCTCGGCGATGAGCTCGGCGATGGCCTCGTAGTCGGTGTTCGACGCGATGAGTCTGCCGCCGTCGTTCACGATCGTGTTGACCGACTCGATAGCCAAGGCGGAGGGGTCGAGCTCGTCGACGAGGGCGATCACGGCTTCCTTGAAGGGCATCGAGACGGAGCATCCGCGGATGCCGAGCGCGGTGACACCGCGGATCGCGCCCTCGATGTCATCCGTCGTGAAGGCCTTGTAGATGAAGTTGAGACCGAGCTCCTCGTAGAGGTAGTTGTGGAACCGCGTCCCCAGATTCGACGGCCGCGCAGCGAGCGAGATGCAGAGGGTCATGTCCTTGTTGAGAATCGGCATACGGCCAGTATCGCGGGTCGGCGCCGAACGCGCCCCGGCAGCTGCCACGAACGCGGACACTCCACAGCGACCAGACGGGCAGGTCGTCGAGGTGAGGGATGCGGCGGTTGCGCGCGAAGCTCGACGCGAGCCGGAGTCGTCTCTTGGTGCCCCACCAGGGACTCGAACCCTGACCTGGAAAGATTTTAAGTCTTCTGCCTCTGCCAATTGGGCTAGTGGGGCGTACACGTCGGGGCCGCCGCATCCGAAGATGAGACGGCCCCGACGAGGTCAGCTACTTGCTGTCGCCAGCAGGCGCCTTGGCCGAGCGCGCGGCGGGCTTCGGAGCAGCCGATCCCGCTTCAGCGGCGACCTTCTCGGTCACCGTCTTGCCGCTGGTGTCAGCCGCAGGCTTCTCGGTCGAGGCAGCAGCCTTGTCGCCGCCGTGCTCGCTCGACGCGGGGAGCTTCTTCGGAGCATCCGCCTTGGCCTCGGGGGCTGCGGGGCGGGGGCGCGAAGCGAACCGCTCGAAACCGGCGCGAGGCGTCTCGCGGGCGCTGAGCGAGACGAAGTCGCGGCCGAGCACGAAGTTGTTGATCCAGCCCGTGAGCACGCGGATCTTGCGCTCGACGGTCGGGATCGCCAGGTCGTGGTAACCACGGTGGGCGAGCCAGGCGAGCACACCGGTCAGGGCGAAGGTGCCCGACTGGAATGCACCCACGCCGATGCCGAGACCGGCAACCGCGCCCATGTTCTCGTGGTAGTAGTCCTTCGGCGTTCCGCCGCGGAGCGTGGCCACGAGGTTGGAGGCCATGAGCTTGCCCTGACGGACCGCGTGCTGGGCGTTCGGCACGCAGAAGCCGCCGACTCCACCACCGGAGAGGTCGGGGACCGCCGAGACGTCGCCGGCTGCCCAGGCGTCCTGGACGATGCCGTTGTCGCCCTCGACGCGAAGGTCGGCGCGTGCCCGGAGGCGTCCGCGCTCATCGACCGGGAGGTCGCTGTTGCTCTTGATGATCGGAGCTGCCATGACGCCCGCGGTCCAGACGATGACATCGGTGGGGAACTTGTCGCCAGCCGAGGTCTCGACGACGCCGTCGACCGCAGAGGTGACCTGCGTGTTGAGGTGCACGGTCGCGCCGCGCTCTGCGAGGTTCTTGATGACCCACATTGCGGTGTCTTCCGACACCTCGGGCATGATGCGCCCGGCAGCCTCGATGAGGTGGAAGTGCACGTCATCGAACTGCAGCGACGGGTAGTCCTCCAGCAGCGCGGTCGCGAGCGAGCGCATCTCGGCGAACGACTCGATGCCGGCGAAGCCACCGCCGACGACGACGAACGTGAGGAGGCGCGTGCGCTCCGGACCCGGGGCCATGGTCGACGCCTTGTTGAAGTTGTCGATCATCGTGTCGCGGATCCACGTGGCCTCTTCGACCGTCTTCACGCCGATGGCGTTGTCGGCGATGCCGGGGATCGGGAAGGTGCGCGAGACGGCGCCGGCGGTGACCACGATGATGTCGTAGTTGACCGTGTACGGCTCGCCGATCTGGGGCGTGATGGTCGCCGTCTTCGTGGCGTGGTCGATGTTCGTGACCTCAGCCGTGATGACGCGCGAGCGCTTGAGGTGGCGACGCAGCGAGACGACTGCGTGACGCGGCTCGATGTTGCCGCTGATGACCTCTGGGAGGAATGGCTGGTACGTCATGTACGGCAGCGGATCGACGACTGTGACCTGGGCTTCGCCCGGGTTCAGCTGCTTCTCGAGCTGCCACGCCGTGTAGAAGCCGGCGTAGCCTCCGCCAACGATGAGAATCTTAGTCACGTACTTGTACTCCCTGCATGCGATGGTTGGGCGAGGAAAACCTTGTCAAGTCTACTCCTGCGCGTCACGGGCGAGTGCATCGCCCGGGTTCGCGCAGACGCAGCGCTCCGGAGACCAGGTGGAGAGCTCGAGCGCCCAGTCTCCGACGGGGTTCACTCCGGGCCCCGCGACCAGCGAATGCGCGGCCAGGGCGTGGAGGCACTTCACGCGCGTGGGCATGCCGCCTGCGGTGACACCGGCGATCTCCTCGACGACCTCGAGCGATTCGCGTTCGGCGAGGTAGCGCTCGTGCGCGGCCAGGTAGGCGGCACGGAAGTCCTCGTCGTCGCTGAGCCGCTGCTGCATCTCCGGCATGATCTGCTCCGCCTCGATCTGCGACATCGCGATGGTCGCGGCGGGATGAGACAGGTAGTAGAGCGTGGGGAACGGCGTGCCGTCGGGCAGCCGTGGACGCGTGACGACGACCGTCGGGTTGCCGCAGACGCACCGGGCGCCGATCCCGACGACACCCCGCATGGGGCGGCCGAGCTGCTCCCCCATGACCTCGAGATCGCGTTCGCTGGCTACTGAGTACTCGAGCATTGGTCGCCTTCGGTTCTGCGGGCGGATGCGCTGGAGTGGCGATCCGCGGGGTTCGATGTGCTTCGTGGTGCTAGTCGCCCGGGGTGGGCGCGGGTGCCGGCGCGGTGCCGGCTGTCACCATCGACTCGACGAAGCTGTCGAGCCAGCTGGTCTGCGTCTCGTGGAGTTCGGTGCTGATGTTGCTCTGCTGCTGCTTGTTGGTCGCGGGCGGGTCGAGCACAAGGTAGCTCGTGTCACCGGGCATGACGAACAGGAGGCGCCCTCGGGCCTGCGACTGGATGTACGCGGGGTCGCTCCACCGGTCGCGTTCCGTGGCGATCTCGTCCACGCTCTGCTGCGTCTCCGTCAGCTCGGCCTGCAGCTGCGCGACGTACTGCCGTTGCGCGATGTAGCGCTGCGCGGTGGGTGCCAGCACCGCGATGCCGAGGATCACGACGAGGGCCACGAGCACGGTCGCACCGTTCGGGCGCACGGTCGGGATGCGACGCCGTTGTTTCGACGGCCCGCTCGACGACCCGCTGGACGACTGCTTGCGCGGCGACGACGACGGCTTGGAGCGGGGCCTGGACTTCGACGGCGCGGCCTTCGACGTGCCCTTCGCTGCCCCCTTGGCTGGGGTAGCGCCCTTCGGTTTGATGCTCCCGCTCGACTTCGCGTTCGCGTTCGGCCTCGACGGAGCGCGCGGCGTGGCCTTCGACTCGGCTCCCCCGCTCCGACCCGAGCTCGACTTTCCCTTCGACTTCGCCATGCGCATCCCCCTCCCGTGTCGGCTTCCCATCATGCCGAACGGGCCGGGGACTTGCCCCGACCCGTTCGTGTGTCGCGCCGATCAGCGCAGCGGTGAGCCGCGCCGACCGGCCCGAACCCCTATGCCTTGTGGCGGGGGAAGGCGCTGCGGCCTGCGTAGACGGCTGCGTCGCCGAGCTCTTCCTCGATGCGGAGGAGCTCGTTGTACTTCGCGACGCGGTCGGTGCGGGCAGGCGCACCCGTCTTGATCTGGCCGGAGTTCGTGGCGACCGCGAGGTGCGCGATCGTCGCATCCTCGGTCTCGCCCGAACGGTGCGACAGGATCGCCGTGTAGCCGGCGCGCTGCGCGAGCGAGACAGCGTCGAGCGTCTCGGTGAGCGTGCCGATCTGGTTGACCTTCACGAGGAGCGAGTTCGCTGCGCCCTCCGTGATGCCGCGCTGGAGGCGCTCCGGGTTGGTGACGAACAGGTCGTCGCCGACGATCTGCACCTTGGCGCCGATGGCGGCCGTGAGGGCCTGGTAGCCGGACCAGTCGTCCTCGTCCAGCGGGTCCTCGATCGTGACGATCGGGTAGTCGGCGACGAGCTTCTCGTAGAAGGACGTCATCTCCTCAGCCGAGACCTCAGCACCCTCGAAGTGGTACTTGCCGTCCTTGAAGAACTCGCTCGAGGCGACGTCCATGCCGAGCACGATGTCGGTGCCGAGCTCGTACTTCGTCGCGCCGATGGCCTCGACGATGAGGTCGAGTGCCGCACGCGTGTTGGGCAGGTCGGGGGCGAAGCCGCCCTCGTCGCCGAGGCCCGTCGCGTAGCCCTTGGAGTGCAGGGTCTTCTTGAGCTGGTGGTACACCTCGGTGCCCCAGCGAAGCGCCTCGCTGAAGGTCTCTGCACCGATGGGGAGGATCATGAACTCCTGCACGTCGATGCCGTTGTCAGCGTGCGCGCCACCGTTGATGATGTTCATCATCGGCACGGGGAGCACGTGAGCGTTGGGGCCGCCGACGTAGCGGAAGAGCGGGAGGCCAGCCGAGTCGGCTGCTGCCTTCGCGACTGCGAGGCTCACGCCGAGGATGGCGTTCGCGCCGAGGCGCTTCTTGTTGGGGGTGCCGTCGAGCTCCTTGAGCTCCTCGTCGACGAGACGCTGGTCGCTGGCGTCGAAGAACTCGATGGCGGGGTCGATCTCGTCGATGACGGCCTCGACAGCCTTCTGGACGCCCTTGCCGAGGTAGCGGTCGGCGTCGCCGTCGCGCAGCTCGAAGGCTTCGAAGGCGCCGGTGGATGCGCCGGACGGCACAGCCGCGCGGCCGGTCGATCCGTCATCGAGCAGAACCTCGACCTCGACGGTTGGGTTGCCTCGGGAATCGAGGATCTCGCGGGCGTGGACGACGTCAATAAGGGCCACAGGATGCTCCTTGCGAATCAGTAGCGTACGGACCGCCAGAGACGCGGTCCTTCGTCAGTGTATCGGGGTCGGCGGAACGTGAGGAGGGAGCGGACGCGCTGACGTCACGAGGTGGGCGAGGGCAGCTCGGCCGTCTCGGCCGCCATCAGCTCCTCGAAGCTCGGAACCCGCCAGACGACCGGGTTCTCCGCGTACGCGGGATCGCCATCCGCTGGCCCCCACCGGACCTCGACGAGGGACCGCCCCGCGGGAACGAGGTAGATGGCGCAGCGGAGCTGCTGCGAGTCCGCGTCATCCTGGTCTGGGACCTGAAGAAGGAGATCGCAGGCGACCGCGTCGGGAGCCTCCTCGACCGTTGCTCGAGCAGCGACGGAGCCGTCATCGAGGATGCCGACGAGGTCAGGTGGGAGTGCCGACGTTCCCTCTTCGGCGTCGCCCTGCAGGCCGACCGTGAAGTTGAGTGATTCCGGGTGCGTCCATTCGGGTCCGATCTCGGTGAGCCCCGAGTTCTCCGGGCCGCCGGTCGCCAGCTGCGAGAAGGTGATCGCCACCTCGCGACCGTCCTCGAGCGGCAGCAGCGCCGTCTCCCGGTACTCGAAACGGCTGCCGGGCTCGGCAACGGACTCCGGGATCACGACGTCCTGGTAGGCGAAGGGCTCGTCCCATTCGCCGAGCAGTGAACATCCGCTCAATGACGTTGCCGTTGCCGCCGCGAGGCCCATGGACGCGAGCCAACGCCTGCGGACTCTGCTGGCAGGTTTCCCTTGTCGAGTGTTCGATGCCATGGTTCCCCCTCGTTCGGAGGTGCCAGGCTACGAGCCCTGGAGCGCTTCGAAGCTGAGCGTCTCGGGCGCGGCGACGTGCTCGTCCCGCACGTGAGCCGCGTGCGTGAAGCCCTGCTCGGCGAGGGAGGCGAGGAGACCGCGCACGTTCTTGGGCTTCCTCGCGACTCGCACGCGCGACGCTCCGGAGCGCACAACCGCGCCCTTGACCTTCGCGATATCGGCGACAGAGGCCCGCTTGTCGAAGAGCAGCGCAACTGCACGCTCCTCGCCGGAATCTGGCAGCTGAGCCAGGTCGACGATGCGCTCGAAGCCGATCGAGAACCCGCACGCCGGCACATCCTGACCGAGGAAGCGGCCGATCATGCCGTCGTAGCGTCCGCCACCCCCGACCGAGGAGCCCGACTCCGGGTGCGCCGCCTCGAAGATGGTGCCCGTGTAGTAGCCCATGCCACGCACGAGGCTCGGGTCGAACACGAGCCGGGTGGATGCGCCCGCCGCGAAGGCCGCATCCGCGATCTCGACCATGCCCTCGACGACCTCGACGACGGCCGGGTCCTCCCGGAGCGCCCCGGGCAGGCTCGTGAGGACCGTCTCGCGATCAAGACGGATGCCGGTCTCGAGCAGGGGTGCCCACGTGGCGAGCGCCGCCGCGAGCTGCAGCGCGGCCGTCGCGTTGAGCGTCGCGAGCTCAGCCGCTACTCCCTCTGGCCCGATCTTGTCGAGCTTGTCGATCGTGATGAGTGCGGCGCCGTGCTCGGCCTCCGCGAACCCGCAGTGCACGAGCAGAGCGGTGAGCAGGCGCCGGTCGTTGACTCGGATCGTGCAGTTGTCGAGGCCGAGCTCGACGAGCGCGGCCGATGACGCGACCAGCAGCTCGACCTCGGCGAGCGCACCCGGCTCGCCGATGATGTCGATGTCGCACTGCACGAACTGCCGGTAGCGACCCTTCTGCGGCCGCTCGGCGCGCCAGACCGGCGCCATCTGCAGGCTGCGGAACACCCCGGGCAGGGTTCCGCGGTTCGTCGCGACGAACCGCGCGAGCGGCACGGTCAGGTCGAAGCGCAGGCCAAGGTCGCTCAACGCGAGAGGGTCGCCGGCCTCGGCGGCAGCGGCAAGCGCCTCGCCGTCGAGCGCGCGCTTCATGACGGCGAAGGACAGCTTCTCGTTGTCGCCGCCGAGCCCCGAGTGCAGCCGCGCGGCGTCCTCGACGACCGGCGTCTCGATCTCATCGAAGCCGTGCCTCGTGTACACCTCGCGGATCGTCCCGAGGATGCGCTCGCGCCTGCGCTTGTCTGCCGGAAGGAAATCGCGCATGCCACGAGGCGGAGTGATCTGAGAAGCCATTGCACTATTCTCGCAGGATGATCGCATGCGACGGATTCGGGGGCGCCGCGTGACCGGCCAGCTCCCCCTCATCGGTGCGGCTCAGGCCAGACGCATCGCGCTCGCGGCACAGGGGTTCGGCGGGCGGAAGGCCGCGACCGAAGCCGGAACGCGGCAGCTGGGCTCGCTGCTCTCGCGCATCCACCTGCTGCAGATCGACTCCGTGAACGTCTGGGAGCGCAGCCACTACATGCCCGTCTTCTCTCGACTGGGCGGTTACGACAAGGCGGCGCTCGACCGGCTCGCGTCCGGTCGCCAACCCCGCCTCACCGAGTACTGGGCCCACGAGGCCGCATTGCTCCCGGTCTCCTCACTGCCGCTCTTCGCGTGGCGGATGCGCGACAAAGAGGAACGGGACCGCCGCAAGAACGCAGACTTCCTCGAGGGCCACGCGGCGACGATCGCGTGGCTGCGCGCCGAGCTCCTCGAGCGAGGCCCGCTCGCCGCCAGCGAGTTCGAGCACGAGGCCAACAAGCGGCGCGGCTCCTGGTGGGAGTGGTCGGACGTCAAGATCGTGCTCGAGCACCTCTTCCGCTGGGGCGAGCTCGCATCAGCGCCCCGCAAGGGCTTCGAGCGGCGCTACGCGCTACCGGAGCAGGTGCTGCCGCCCGAGGTGCTCGGCGCCGAGGTGAGCACGCGCGACGCGGTCCGCGCGCTCACCGGCATGGCCGCCGCCGCCCACGGCATCGGCACCACGGCCGACCTGGCCGATTACTTCCGCGTGCCGATGGCGCTCACGAAGACGGCGCTCGAAGAGCTCGCCGACTCCGGCGAGGTGCTGCCCGTGCGAGTCGCCGAGTGGGGCAAGGACGGCCAGTCGGGAACCGCGTGGCTGCATCGCGACGCGAGGCGGCCTCGCGCGATGGACGCGGCAGCGCTGCTCTCGCCCTTCGACCCCGTCGTCTGGTTCCGACCGAGAGCCGAGCGGATGCACGACTTCCACTACCGCATCGAGATCTATACACCCGCCGAGAAGCGCATCTACGGGTACTACTCCCTGCCGATCCTCCTCGGCGACGCGGTTGTCGGCCGCGTCGACCTGAAGAACGACCGGCAGTCGCGCATCCTGCGCGTGCAATCGGCGTGGAGCGAGGCGGATGCGCCCGCCGACATCGCCGAACGCACCGCAGCGCTGCTGCGCGACGCGGCCGCCTGGCAGCACCTCGACGACATCGTCGTGGCCGACCGCGGCAATCTCGCCCGCGAGCTGGGCGGCGCGCTCACGTCGACGAGCTGACGCAACGCCCC
>NZ_PSYC01000043.1:0-102672 GCF_002931515.1 Pseudoclavibacter sp. RFBG4
GGCAGGGCAGGCCGGGGCACGGCAGGCGGGGCAGGCCGGGGCAGGGCCAGCGCCCCGCCCGGCCGCCTACACGCGCTCGAAGACGGCGGCGAGCGCTTGGCCTCCGCCGATGCACATGGTCTCGAGGGCGAGGCTGGCGTCGAGGGCGGGTAGCTCGTTCGCGAGGGTCGCGAGCATGCGGATTCCGGTGGCACCGATGGGGTGGCCGATGGAGATGCCGGAGCCGCGCGGATTGAGGCGCGGGTCTTCGGCGTCGAGGCCCCAGTCGGCGAGGCACGCGAGCACCTGCACGGCGAAGGCCTCGTTGAGCTCGATCACGTCGAGGTCCGCCAGGCCGATGCCCGCGCGCGACAGCGCAAGCGACGTCGCCGGCACTGGTGCGACGCCGAAGAGGCGCGGGTCGTTGCCCGCTACCGCCCACGAAACCAGCCGAACCGAAGGCGTGAGCCCAAGCGCAGCCGCCCGCTCTGGGGTCGTCACGATGCAGGCGGCGGCCGCGTCGTTCTGTCCGCTCGAGTTGCCGGCCGTGACGGTGGATGCCGGGTCCTTCTTCCCGAGGATCGGCCGCAGTCGGGCGAGGGCCTCGAGCGACGAGTCTGCGCGCGGATGCTCGTCCCGGTCGACGAGCACGTCGCCCTTCCGGCCTGGCACGGTGACGGGCACGAGCTCGGCGTCGAACGCACCGGATTCCTGCGCGGCGACGGCGCGCTGGTGCGACTGCAGGGCGAAGCGGTCCTGCGCCTCACGGCTGATGCCGTACTCGGAACGCAGCAGCTCGGCGCTGCCCACGTTGCCGTCGGGGCTCGGGTAGTTGACGCCGCCGACGGTCTCCCGGCCGCGGGCCAGGGCGTCGTGGAGCATGAGGCCGGCGGGCGGGGTGCCGCGGCGTCCCTGCTCCGTATAGAGGGGAGCGTTCGACATCGATTCGGCGCCGAGGGCGACGACTACGTCGGCGACCCCCGTCTGCACCTCCATCGCCGCATTCATGACGGCCTGCAGTCCCGAGCCGCACCGGCGGTCGAGCTGGTACCCCGTCGTGGTGATGGGGAAGCCCGCATCCAGTGCCGCGACCCGCCCGAAGGCCGGAGACTCCATGGAGGGGTACCCCTGCGCGCCGATGACGGAGTCGACGGCGGTGACGTCGAGCCCGCTGCGCGCGACGAGCGCCTCGAGCACGGCGACGCCGAGGTCACGAGCCGAGAGCGGCGCGAGCGAGCCGCCGAGCCGCCCGACGGGCGTGCGGAGCGGTGAGCAGATGACGACTTCGCGGAGTTCGGTCATGCCGAGACCTCCTGCAGGGAATCGGCGACCGTGAAGGCGGCCCCGGTTGCATCCCGAACCTCGTCGACCGTCACGCCGGGCGCGAGTTCGACGAGCACGAGCCCGGAATCCGTCACGTCGAGGACGGCCAGGTCCGTGATGATGCGGTCGATGCAGCCCTTGCCGGTGAGGGGCAGGGTGCACTGCTCGACGATCTTCGGCGAGCCGTCCTTCGCGACGTGCTCCATGACGACGAGCACGTGCTCGGCGCCGTTGACGAGGTCCATGGCCCCGCCCATGCCCTTGACCATCTTGCCGGGCACGGCCCAGTTGGCGATGTCGCCCTGCGCGGAGACCTGCATGGCGCCGAGGACGGCGTTGGTGACGCGGCCGCCGCGGATCATGCCGAAGCTCGCGGCCGAGTCGAAGAAGGACGCGCCGGGCAGCACGGTGACGGTCTCCTTGCCGGCGTTGATGAGCTTCGGGTCTGCCTCACCCTCCCACGGGTACGGGCCGACGCCGAGGATGCCGTTCTCGGAGTGCAGCACCACCTCGATGCCGTCGTCGATGTAGTTCGGGATGAGCGTCGGCAGTCCGATGCCGAGGTTCACGTACGAGCCGTCCTTGAGCTCCTTGGCGGCGCGGGCGGCCATCTCGTTCCTGGTCAGCGGCATCAGGCGTGTCCCCTCGAGTCGGTGGATGCGGTCGTTGCGGCTGCTTCACGCGGCCGGACGGTGGTCTTCTCGATGGGCAGCTCACCGGACTGTTCCGGCGTGAGCACGACCACCCGGTCGACGTAGATGCCGGGCAGGTGGATCTCGTCGGGGTCGAGCTCGCCTGGCTCGACGAGTCGGTCGACCTCGGCGATCGTGACGCGCCCGGCCATGCCGGCGAGGGGGTTGAAGTTGCGGGTCGACTTCTCGAAGCGCAGGTTGCCGTGGCGGTCGCCGACGGCGGCGCGCACGAGCCCGAAGTCGGTGCTGATGGCGGTTTCGAGCACGTACTCCTTGGCGGCCCCGAACACGTCGAAGGGGCGCTGCTCCTTGGGGTCGCTGACGAGGCCGACGGTGCCGTCGGAGTTGTAGCGGATGGGCATCCCGCCCTCGGAGACCATGGTGCCGGCCCCGGTCGCCGTGTAGAAGGCGGGGACCCCGACGCCGCCAGCGCGCAGGCGCTCGGCGAGAGTGCCCTGCGGGGTGAGCTCGACCTCGATCTCGCCGGACAGGTACTGGCGCGCGAACTCCTTGTTCTCGCCGATGTAGCTCGCGATGACGCGGCGGATGCGCCCTTCGGAGAGCAGCTCGCCGAGGCCCCAGCCGTCGACGCCGCAGTTGTTGGAGACGACCTCGAGGCCGTCGACGCCGAGCGCCTGGATGGCGCGGATGAGGGTGATGGGCACGCCGGACAGGCCGAATCCCCCGACCGCGAGCGATGCGCCCGCCGGGATGTCGGCGACGGCGTCGGCCGCCGAGGCGTAGGTCTTATCCACGTTCTGCTCCTTCGTTGGGGCTGGATTCTGGGGACTCTGCGGTGTCTGCGGCGTCTGCGGTGCCGGCGGCACCGGCGGCGTCGAGGCCCGCGAAGACCTCCTTGGCGATGCCGAGGGCTGCGTTGGCGGGAGGCAGCCCGGCGTAGAGCGCGGTGTGCAGGATGACTTCGGCGATCTCGGCGCGCGTGAGGCCGTTGGTGAGGGCGGCGCGCACGTGCATCCGGATCTCTGCCTCGTGCGATCCGGTGACGAGGCTCGCGAGCGTCGCGACGGACCGCTCGCGGCGGGACAGCTCGTCGCGCGCCCAGATCTCGCCCCACGCGTAGCGGGTGATGAAGTCCTGGAACGGCGCGGTCTCTGCGGTCGTTCCGGCGACGGCGCGGTCGACGTGCGCGTCGCCGAGCACCTCGCGGCGCACGCGCATGCCCTGCTCGTGCGCGCTCGTCGCGCCGGGTCGCGCCGGTGTGGCAGATGCGCGCAGGTGCGTCGTGAGGAGGCGGGCCGCGGCGTCCGGGTCTTCGAGCGCGGCGAGGTGGGCGGTGCCGGCGATGGTCGAGTGGTAGCCGTTCGGGATGCGCTCGGTGAGCGTCTGCATGGCTTCCGGTGTCGTGACGGCGTCGTGTTCGCCGCTCACGACGAGCACGGGTGCGCGCAGCGAGCCGAGCGATGCGGTGCGGTCGAAGGCGGCGAGCGCCTCGTTGCAGCGCGCGTAGGACTCGTCGTCGATGTCGATGAGCGTGGAGAGTGATCGCGCGGCGGGAGAGAGCGGGTGCTGTTCGAGGAAGCCGGGCGCGAACCACCGTTCGGCGCTGCCCGTGACGAGCGACGCGGTTCCGGATGCGCGCACCGCGGCGGCCCGCTGCTCCCATCCCTCGGTGGTGCCGATCTTCGAGTCGGTGCAGAAGAGCGCGAGGCTCTTGACGCGCTCGGGGTGCGCGAGGGCCAGCTCGAGGGCGATGGCGCCGCCGAGGGAGAGCCCCGCGAGGTGGAATGCGCCGCCGCCGGCTTCCTCGACGACCCCGAGGACCGCATCCGCGAGCTCGGCGATCGTGAACGGCTCGGCGACGGCGGGGCTGGAGCCGTGGCCGGGGAGGTCGACGCGCAGGATGCGGAGCGTGCTGCCGGGCGTCGAGGCGCGCAGAGCTTCGACGGTGCCGTCCCAGAGCGCCATGGTGGTGCCGAGCGATGGGAGCAGCACCAGCAGCTCGTTCTGGGCCGCGGGCTGCGTGCCGGGGGCGAAGGCGCCCCTGAGCCGTGGGATCGTCATGCCGTCTCCTCGCTGTTCGTGCTGTCGTCCACGTGGCTGTGGCTGTGGCTGTCCACGTCGCTGTCCGTGTCCCGCTCCTGGCTGGCGTCCTGGTAGAGGAACCGGCTGATGGCGGCGTTCACGACGCGGTTCGCGGCCTGCAGCGTGACCTGGTCGGCGCCCACGACGGCGGAGTCGGCGAGGTGGTGCCGCGCCGTCTCGCGCTCGACGGTGACGCGGTCGAGGGATGCGGCGAGGCGCCGCGCAGACACGCTGGCGAGCTCGAGGAGGCGGCGCAGCGCATCCCATTCGGCGTGCCATTCGCCAGCCGGTCGTTCGTCCTGGGAGATGGCGGCGGAAGCGACGGTCGCGAGGAGGCCGGGCGCCTGGAGCGCGTTCGAGACGACGACGATGGTGGCGACGGGGTTCTGCTTGTGGGGCATCGCCGAGGAGGCGCCGCCGCCGGCAAGCGAGAGTTCGCCGACGCGTTCGCCGGAGGAGGTGACGAGGTCGCGTCCGATACGCCCGAGGGCTGTGCACACGGCCGTCGCGGCGCTCGCGACGGCGAGCACTGGGGTGCGCTCGGCGTGCCAGGAGCGGCGGGGGTCGTCGAGGCCGAGGCCGGCCGCGAGGTGCGCCCGCAGGATGCTCGTGGTCTGCGCGCCGGACCCGAGCCGGTCGGCTGCCTCGCCGGTTCCGACGGCGCCGCCGAACTGCACGGGGTAGTCGAGGGCGTCGATGGCCGCGATGGCGGAGGTGACGCCGTCGAGCCAGCCCGCGAACTGCACGCCGAGTGTGCTCGCGGCGGCCTGCCGGCCGAGCGTGTAGGCGACGCGGGGTGAGCGGCGTTCGGCGTCGGCGAGGCCCTGGAGGCGGGTGCCGGTCGTGGCGAGGTCGGCGCGCACGGCGGCGAGCGCTTCGCGCGCGTGCAGCATGCTGGCGGAGTCGACGATGTCCTGGCTCGTGGCGCCGGCGTGCAGGCGCGGGGCCCCGACGCCGGCGGTGGCGAGGGAGGCGCGCAGCTGGCGCACGAGCTCCGGAACCATCACGCCGTCCGACTCGAGGCCGTCGCGCAGCGCGTCGGCATCGAGGTCGGCGGTCTCGACGGCACGTGCGGATGCGGTGGCGTCCTTCGTCTCGAGCGCCGCCCACGCGAGCAGCAGCTCGGCCTCGACGCGGAGCATGCCGCGCACGAGCGAGCCCTGCTCGTCCCCACCTTCCCGGCGCACGGTCACAGCTCCTGGCCGAAGTCGAAGAAGACCGTCTCGCCGTCGCCCTGGAGGCGGATGTCGAAGCGGTAGCTGCCGGGCGCGTCCGGGGTCCCGATGAGGGTGGCGCGGCGCTCGGGGGCCAGGCCGGCGAGCACGGGGTCTGCCTCGTTCTCGGCGGGCTGGTCGCCGAAGTAGGCGCGCGTGAAGAGGTGGTGGAGGAGGCCCCGCGCGAAGATCGTGACGAGCAGGTAGGGGGCGGCTCCCGCATCCCGTCGCCCTGGCTTGATGGTCGTGAACGAGTAGTGGCCGTCGCGGTCGGCCGGTGCGCGGCCGAATCCCGTGAACGTGTAGCCGTCGCGTTCGAGGCTGCCGCGCTGCGCGACCGGCTGGCCGTCGGCGTCGAGCCCCCACAACTCGAGGATGGCATCCGGAACCGTCTCGCCTGCACCGTCGGTGACGGTGCCGTGGAGGCGGATCGCGTCGGGCCGCCAGGGGGCGGCGATCTCGCCGCCCCGCTCGTAGGGCAGGGCGTAGCCGTAGAAGGGGCCCACGGTCTGCGACGGCGTCTGGCCGAGCGGTGCCGCCTCGGTGGTGGTGGGTTCAGGCATGGTCGGTGTCCTCCGGTTCCATCCACGTGGACTTCGAGCCGGTGAGCACGATGTCCCACTTGTAGCCGATCGCCCACTCGTGCTCGCTGACCTCATGGTCGTAGTTCGCGACGAGTCTTGCGCGTGCGGCTGGGTCGACGATGGACTGGTAGATGGGGTCGAGCGCGAAGAGCGGGTCGCCGGGGAAGTACATCTGCGTGATGAGGCGCTGCGTGAACTGCGTGCCGAACAGCGAGAAGTGGATGTGCGCGGGGCGCCACGCGTTGCGGTGGTTCTTCCACGGGTACGCGCCCGGCTTGATGGTGGTGAGCCGGTACTCGCCGTCGTCGCCCGTGATGATGCGGCCGACGCCCGTGAAGTTCGGGTCGAGCGGGGCGGGGTGCTGGTCGCGCTTGTGGACGTAGCGTCCGGCGGCGTTGGCCTGCCAGATCTCGACGAGCTGGCCGCGCACGGGGCGGCCTTCGCCGTCGAGGATGCGGCCGGAGACGATGATGCGCTCGCCGATGGGCTCTCCGTTGTGCTGGATCGTGAGGTCGGATTCCTCGGCGGCGACGTCGGTGTGCCCGAACGCGGGAGAGACGAGTTCGATCTCCTCGGGGTCGGCGCGCACGAGCTCGTGCGTGGGGTGGCGCAGCGCGACGGAGCGGTAGGGCGCGAAGTCGCGCAGCGGGTGACTGCCGGTGTCGTCGGCGTGCGCGGCGTGCATGCCGGCGATCTGCTGCGAGATGTGCGCCTGGGTGACCAGCAAGTCGACGGGGCCGTCGAGCTGCTCCGGCTGTTCCTGCGGGGCGCTCATCGTGCATCCACGAACGGGAGGCCGGCGTACTGCTCGGCGAGGCTGACCTGGGCGGCGTGCGAGGAGGTGACGTAGCGGATCTGCCCGAGCTGGCGTTGGAAGTCGAACGCGCTCTGCTCGGCGGATCCGTCGGCGGGGTGCACGTGGAGCATGTCGGTCATCCACTGCGAGAAGTGCTGCACCTTCCACTGCCGGTCGAGTGCTTTGTCGCTGTACTGCTCGAGGCCGGTGTCGTCGCCGGCGTAGCGGGCTTGGAGGGCTTCGGCGAGGAGGGCGACGTCGGCGATGGCCGAGTTGAGGCCCTTCGCGCCGGTCGGGGGCACGATGTGGCCGGCGTCGCCGACGAGGTAGAGGCGGCCGTAGTTGAGGGTGGAGACGACGAAGCTGCGCATGGGCAGGATCGACTTCTCGGTGATGGGGCCTTCGGTGAGGGTCCAGCCTTCGGTGCCGAGGCGCGTCTGGAGGGCTTCCCAGATGCGCTCGTCGCTCCAGTTGGCGATGTCGTCGTCGGGGCTGACCTGCAGGTAGAGGCGCGAGACGGTGGTGGAGCGCATGGAGTGCATGGCGAAGCCGTCGCGGTGGAGCGCGTAGATGAGGTCGTCGGTGGAGGGGGCGACGTCGGCGAGGATGCCGAGCCACGCGAAGTCGTAGACGCGCTCGGCGACCTCGAGGGTGCCTTCCGGGAAGGTGCGGCGGCAGACGCCGTGGTAGCCGTCGGCGCCGATGATGTAGTCGCAGTCGAGGGTGATGCGCTCGCCGTTCGGGGCCGTGTAGGCGACGGATGCGCGTTCCTCGCCGATCTGCGTTGCGTCGATCTGCGTCGGCTGAACGTCGGTGGCTTCGAAGATGAGCTGCGAGCCGAGCCGCTCGTGTTCGGCGACGAGGTGGTGGACGAGCGCCTGCTGGCCGTAGACGGTGACGGTGCGGCCGGTGAGCTCGGCGAAGTCGATGTGGTGCCGCTCCCCCTCGTGCTGCAGGTAGATGCCGTGGTGGGTGAGGCCGTTGGCCTTGAGGTCGGCGTCGAGGCCGTACTTGCAGAGGAGGTCGACGGAGTCCTGTTCGAGCACGCCGGCGCGGATGCGCCCGAGCACGTAGTCCTTGTCGCGCGCCTCGAGGATGCGGTAGTCGATCCCCGCCTGGCCGAGGATGTGGCCGAGCAGCAGGCCAGCGGGCCCCGCTCCGATGATCGCCACCTGCGTGGACTGGCGTACGCCCGTCGCGGTGCTCTCGCCTGCCTCGGCGGTCTGGCCGTGGCTCTCGTCGCTCGTCATCGAACGCCTCTCGTCGTTGGGAAGGATGAGACGAGTGTGCAGGGCGGGCGGATGCGATGGGCGGGGGTTTCCGCTGGGTGGAAGGTTCGGAAGTCGTGGGGCGCCCGGGCCGCGAAGTCTGCGAGGCCCGCTCGACGGCTCAGCACTGTCGCAAAACCGACGGCGGCTACATGAGTCCGTTGATGAAGTTGTGACACATGGTTTTGAGAACCGCGCGACTTAGACCCACGCGCGACCTGGGCCGGGCCCTAAATCGGAGGTGAGACGTCTCGTAACCCTAGGGTTTCGCGATGGGGTCAGGCAGTCGTTTCGAGGGCTAGCGCGTCACGGAGCATCGCTTCCAGGTGTCCGAGTGTTAGTGACTCGATGTCGTTCCCCCGCTGAGTCGCTGGTGGAAGGCGGTGGTCGCGTCGTTCATGCCCTCGATGTGCACGGTCTTGTCGTTGGCTTCGTACTTCGTGACGATCGCGTCGAGGGCGGCGACGGTGGAGGCGTCCCAGATGTGCGAGCGGGACATGTCGATGACGATGCGGTCCGGGTCTGCCGTGTACTCGAACTGCGTGGTGAGGTCGTTGCTGGAGGCGAAGAACAGCTCTCCCTCCACGTCGTAGTGGGCGGTGTCGCCGTCGATGCGACGGGTGACGTTGGTGAAGTGCGCGACGCGGCGCGCGAAGAGGACCATGGCGACGAGGACGCCGAGGACGACGCCGATGGCGAGGTTGTGGGTCCAGACGGTCGCGATGACGGTGATGAGCATGACTGCGAGTTCGCTCTTGGGCATGCGCTTCAGCGTGGCGGGGGTGATGCTGTGCCAGTCGAAGGTCGCGATGGAGACGACGATCATTACGGCGACGAGGGCTGCCATGGGGATGACCGCGACCACGTTTCCGAGCGCCAGCACCAGAACGAGCAGGAAGACGCCCGCAAGGAACGTCGAGATTCGAGTGCGGGCACCGGACGCCTTCACGTTGATCATGGTCTGGCCGATCATCGCGCAGCCGCCCATGCCGCCGAAGACACCGGAGAGCATGTTGGCGACGCCCTGCGCCCAGGTCTCGCGAGTTTTGCGGGAGTGGGTGTCGGTGATCTCGTCGACGAGCTTCGCGGTCATGAGCGACTCGAGGATGCCGACGACGGCCATCGCGATGGCGAACGGGGCGATGATCTGCAGCGTTTCCAGGTTGAGTGGCACGTTCGGGATGAACAGCTCGGGCAGGCTGCGCGGCAGCTCTCCCTGATCGCCGACGGTGGGCACGTTCAGGCCGAAGACCACGGCGGCGCCGGTCAGGAGCACGATCGCGACCAGCGGCGCTGGCACGACCTTCGTGAGCCGCGGCAGCAGGTACATGATGAGGAGGCCTGCGACCACGAGCGGGTAGACGAGCCAGGGCACGCCGAGCAGCTGCGGCACCTGCGAGATGAAGATGAGGATGGCGAGGGCGTTCACGAACCCGACCATGACGCTGCGCGGGATGAAGCGCATGAGCTTCGCGACTCCGAGCAGGGCGAGGACGATCTGGATGAGGCCGCCGAGGATGACGGTGGCGATGAAGTACTCCATGCCGTAGTCGCGGGCGACGGGCGCGATGACAAGCGCGATGGCACCGGTCGCGGCCGTGATCATCGCGGGTCGACCGCCGAGGAACGAGATGGCGACGGCCATCACGAACGAGGAAAAGAGGCCGACCCGTGGGTCGACGCCGGCGATGATCGAGAACGCGATGGCTTCGGGGATGAGCGCGATCGCCACGACCAGACCAGCGAGCACCTCGCGAGTCAGGATGCGGGGGCTGCGCAGCGCCTGCAGCACGGTCGGCTCGATGCGGTAGCGGGCTGATGGGTCGGAAGTAGGGGTGACGGTGGTCACGGGAGCTCCTCGGTGGGTGCAGGAATAGGACGAGGGAGCACGCGCCGTTGCGCACCACGAGAGCCTGAGGCGTCTCGGAAAGAGTGAGAGGATCGCGGAGAACCGCAACCTCACGCAAACCTACCGTAACGTGAGAGTTAAGCCAAGAGGAGTGTCCGCATGGCCGAGGAGACGATGCAGATCGGCAAGCTCGCCGACCGCACCGGCATGTCCATTCGATCCCTGCGGCACTACGACGAGATCGGCCTTCTTGTGCCCTCGGCTCGCACCGAGGGTGGGTTTCGCCTGTACACCGCTGAGGACGAGGAGCGCTTGCTGCTCATCCGTCGGATGAAGCCGATGGGCTACTCCCTGGAGCAGATGCGCGAGCTGCTGGACGTCGTCGACGAACTCGAGGCGCATCCGGAGAACACCGAAAACCGAGCTCGACTCGATGAGATCCGACGCGAAGCGCTTGAACGCCAGGCGAAGCTCCGCAAGCAGGTGACCGCTGCCGACGAGTTCGTCGAACGACTCGCTGCCCTCCCCTAGTCCGTTTTCACCGCCCTCGTCGGACGATCGGGCAACTCAGGTGCGTCCGCGCGGGGTCGATTTTCGCGGGTTGGGCGAAGCCTCAGCGCCGTGCCTGATGAGACACCTCAAAACCCATGAGTTTTGCGATAAGCGCGACCAGTTGTGACCGGCCATTGGGTGGCAATGAGGTGCGGCTCGGTATCGGAGGGAGTTTCTCGACACCGAAGGGTGGGTGTCTGCACACTCGACTTGCTCGAGTGCTTTAGTGATCCTAAAGTGTTCACATGTTTGAAAGTTCAGCTCCAATGTCCGAGGCTGCAGAACGACTTGACACGACGGCGCGGATCACCAAGCAAGCCAAGCGGGCGACTCGGTGGTTTCGCTGGTTCGCTATCGTGCAGGCGCTGTTCGCCCTGAGTTTTACCCTGTCGGTGGATGTCGCTGGCACTCCGTATTGGCCCGCCTTCTTGGTCCTTGGGCTGGCAACTGGATCGCTCTGGTTCAAGGCCGTCCTCCTTCGCCACTCAGCTCCGCGCTATGGGCTGCGCAACATGGGTATCGCCATGGCGACCTGGTTCGCTCTCTACACGCTCATGCTCGACCCGGCACTGCAGCTCTTCGGCCTCACCTCCCCGTGGTGGTGGGTTCTGGCCGGGGTCATCGCTGCGAGCCCGATCGCGGCCTGTGTGTTCTCGAGCTCCCGCGTATGACGCATCCGCGCAAGAACCTCGACGCGCTCATCCACTCCCCCGTCCGGTTCTCCCTGCTCGCAGCTCTCTGCAATCTGGAGACCGTCGACTTCCGATTTCTGGTGGGGCTCCTGGAAGTGAGCGACTCGACGCTCTCGCAGGCCCTGACAACCCTCGCGGAAGCCGGATTCGTCGAGGTCACGAAGGAGATCACCGGTCGGCGCACAAAAACCTGGGCGGCCATCACCCCAAAGGGCCGCGCAGCGTTCACCGAGCATTTGAACGCCCTTCAGGCCATCGTCGCCGCGGGAAACGAGAACGCCGCGCGCGAACCAGACCATGACGACACGAAAGTAGACCCGTGACTGCCACCATCACTCTCGCGAGGCACGACGACCTCGACGCGGCCGCCGACACACTCGCCGAAGCGTTCGAACACTATCCGTGGACAAGGTGGGTAGTCCCCGAGCGCGGATACTCCGAACGACTGCAGCAACTGCAGCGCATCTACCTGAAGTACGCCTATCACCATGGCTTTGTCGGAGTCGTCGCCGATCTCAGCGGCGTCGTGGCCGTACTCCCCCCGGATGCACCCGCTCCAGGCGACGAGGTCGTCGCTCAGATTGTTGCCCTGCACGCAGAGCGCATCGAGCGGATTTCCGCGTCCACTTCGACGCCCGATACCCGTGCCTGGTCACTGGAGACGCTCGGCGTGCGCCCGGACGCACAGGGCCACGGTCTTGGAGGAGAGCTGGTGCGATTCGCTCTGCAGGAAGCTAGCAGGCGAGGCGCGCGGACCATGCGACTCGAAACCTCCGACGAACGAAATGTTCGACTCTACGAGCGGTGCGGGTTTCGAGTGACAAGACACCTCGATCAAGAACATGCACCCATGCTCTGGTCGCTAGAGGCTCGCTTGACCACCAAAACGGCCGCGGATGCGTTGCACGACTAACTCATGGCGACAAACTCGCACGACTTCACAAACGTCGCCCAAGTATTGACCGAGGACCCCAGCCACTTCTTCGGTGACAGTGAGCGTCGCGGATTGCCCGACGTGCGGGAGTGCTTCGAACATAGTTGGGCCGCGGTTCCGGATGAGCGGTACTGGGCGGAGGACGTCGAGTGGGTGGCGGTCAGCGAGGGTGCAGCGACAGTAACGTGCACCTACTGGTGTGCCGGCACTCCCTCGGGCTCGCCCCTATCAGGTTCCGGGCGCGCCACGAACGCCTTCGTGCGCACCGAGGTTGGCTGGCGACTGGCGCACGAGCACCTCAACGCCGCACCGGAGTAACCAGCGGCTGCTGTCGCGTGAGACACGTCGGCCGCGAATTGATGAAGAGACCGCCTTGAGTCGCCCATGTCAAGGAGATCGACACCGGTTCCGGAAGAAGGCATGTCTCAAAACCTCCTTGTAGCAAAACCCATCTGTTTCGCGAACCTGAGGACGGGGGCCAGTCGGTCTGGGTGTGGGTTGCTGGATGGCGGCTAACACCGCGGGGCTCTGCGTGCGGGAGTCGACGCGTCATTGCTGGTCAGCTTTCGTATCAGTATTGATAATGATACTGTTCGAACATGGTCTCCTCGTCTGCGCTCTTCCATCCCATCCGGCTTCGTATCGTCCAGTCGTTGTTAGCGGGTGACGAGCTGACGCCTCACGAACTGCATGGGCGGTTGAGCGATGTCCCGATCGCTACCCTGTATCGCCATATCAAGCACCTGCTCGAGCACGAGCTCATCGAGGTCGCGGACGAACGTCGTGCGCGCGGTGCGAGTGAGCGTTCGTACCGCGTTAGTGCGAGTCTGGCGAACCCAAGTTCGGATGAGTTGCGGTCGCTGTCGTCTGAGGAGCTGATGACGGTGTTCACTGTCTTCGTCTCTGGGGTCATTCGTGATTTCGATACGTACGTGGAGGGTGAGGCGCGGGATCTCATCGACGATCGGGTGAGCTTCGCGCAGGCGGATTTCTGGGCGACTGATGAGGAAGTGGACGCGTTTTTCGCATCGGTCATGGAAGCGCTTGGGAAGGTTTTGGCGAATCAACCGGGTGGGGGTCGTCGCCGTCGCGCGCTGACGACGATAACGCTGCCCCGCCCCGAGATCGACGGTGTCTGATGTCGACAGTCGGGCAGTTCACCGCAATTGCGGACGGGCTCGTGGTTGGGTACGGCACGACTCCGGTGCTCGACCCCGTGGACGTCGGTATCGGGGTCGGTGTGACGGCGCTTCTTGGGCGAAACGGCGGAGGGAAAACCACGCTGATGCGCACGATCTGCGGCATCATTCCCGCCCTTTCCGGCACAATCTCCGTGCTGGGCGAAATCATCGCAGACGGGGCCGCGGTACGGACGCGAGTGGGGTACCTCGGCCACGAGCTCGCGGTGGCTCGCGCTTTGACCGTGCAGCAGAATCTCATGTTCTGGCGCGACATCTCACGTGCATCGGCACGTGCCAGGATGCGCGGGATTGATGAGATTGTGGCTCAGTTCGAGTTGGGGTCGATCTTGCATCGGCGGGTGGCGTCCCTGAGCCGCGGACAGTGTCAGCGTGTCGAGCTTGCGCGTATGAGCATGAGCGATCCAGAGTTCGTGGTGCTCGACGAACCGCTGACCGGGCTCGACCCTCTGTTCGCTTCCCAGGTCCGCTCACTTCTTCGTTCTTGGGGAGAGACGCGAACTGTGCTGTACTCCACGCACAGCGTGCCCGAGGCGTTGGCGCTCGCCGATCGATTCCTGGTCGTGCGAGGTCGTTCGATCGTGGAGCTCGGCGGTGATGGATTCGCTGTCAGCGAGCAGACCATCCTGCGGCATCTGCAGGTTGCCGCGTGACGGGGCGACGGGTGCGTCGCTCGCTCGCGATCCGCGCGTTCACTCAGCGGGCTTGGATACAGCAAGGAGCCGCGCTGCTCTTGTTCTCGATCGGTATCGGGGCTGGGGTGGGTTTTCTAACGTGCCTAGTTGGGCCGGGAGCGAATGCGTTGTCCGGGGCGGACGGCTTGATACCTGCTGGAGTGGCCGAGTTGGCGACGGTGAAAGATTCCGCGGGGGCAGTTCTTCCCGTGGCTTCCTTCGTGTTCTCGCTGACGCCCATTCTCCTGGGCTCCCTTGTCTCGATCATCGCGACGTTGACGTTGCCCGGTGTCGTCGCAGACGACGTGCAGGGCGGTGGGATCGAAGTGTTGCTGGCAGGGCCCTTGCCGCGTCGGGACCTGTTCCTGTCCTACCTCGCTGCCGGCTGCGTCCTTGCTGCCGTGTCGTGGCTCGCAGCGACGCTCGCATTCGCGGCGACGACCGCCGCTTCGCTGATTGTCACCTCGACGGTGGTGGATGTGACGCTCCCCTTCGTGCTTGCGCTCATTGTCCTCCCGCTCTCGTTGGGATTATGGTCTTCGGCCGTCACCCTGTGCGGCGCTCTCTTCCACCCGCGCAGTCTCGAATCGCGGGCTGGCATGAATGGGGGCCCGATACGACTTTTTGCGATCACCCCCTCCCTGCTTGGCCTCCCTGCCATAGTGCTTCTCCCGGATCTGGCCCTCCCCGCCCTCGGGGCAATGTTCCTCGGCGCCCTGGCAGCCAGCTTGCTCACGGTTCACCTCATGGCGCGGGGCTTTCGAAGTACCCGCATCCTCGGCAGCTGACCACGTCTCCCCAGAATGGACACCCCATGAATCTCGACCTCGACCTGGTCGTCCCGCTCCTCCCTCTTCTTGTCCTCTTGATCCTGCTTCTTGGCTGGTGTCTCGTCGATCTGATTCGGCGTCCCGATGTGCGATATCTGCCCAAACCGGTTTGGGCGCTGATCGCGATCGTCGTGATCCCGTTTGGCGCCATCGCCTACTTCATTCTCGGCCGTACTTCGGAAGCCCCTCTGCGCGACGAGGACCTCCGGTGAACACCAACAACGTCGCGCTCCAGGTCGATCGCATCACGCGCATCTTCTCCAACGGCACGGGGATCCGCGACCTCACGTTCCAGGCGAACAGTCAGGGTGTCACCGCCGTCATAGGTCCAAACGGGGCTGGCAAAACTGTCCTTTTCACCATCATCGCGGGGCTCGCCTCCCCCGATTCCGGACAAGTCGTGTCGCCACCCGGGACGCGAACGGCGTACTGCCCCGATGTCCCCGAGTTCGAGTCGTGGCTCACGGCCCGCGAAGTGGTCGAAAACTCCGCGTTGATGTCCGGTGCACGCAGCAGCATCGCGCCGCGGGACGCCCTGCGGCTCTGCGGGTTGAAGAAGGTTGAGGCACGCCGTGTCGCGAACTTCTCTCGAGGGATGCTCCAGCGCCTCGGTCTGGCGTCTGCACTGGTGCTGGATCCTGACGTGCTCATCCTCGACGAACCCAACAGCGCGCTCGACCCCATCGGCCGCGCGGACATCCGAGCTGTGCTTGAGGAGCAACGAAAGCACCGGTGCATACTCCTCTCCAGTCACCTACTCAGCGAAGTGGAACACCTCGCTGACCAAGTGGTAGTCCTGAACGAGGGGCGCCTGGTCTCGTCCGGAACGACGGCGCAGCTGCTCACACGCGCCGCCAGTCCCACCTGGAACATCCGGCTGACCTCAGCGCTCACCACAGAGCAAACGCGCACATCGGAAGAGGCACTCCGCTCACGATTCCCGACGGCACACATCCGGTTCCTCACCGACGCGATCTGTCGGGTGCAGTTCCCGAGCTTCGAACAAGCGGACACCGAGCTCCCTCGACTGATCGCCGAGCTGCCCGCGCCACTCCTCGAGGTTTCACTCCAGGATCGAGATCTGGACGCCGCATTCGCTCGGATCATCGGAGGTACCCGCTCATGAGACAGACCGTTCTTGCCTCCGCAAACACTGAGATCCGCCGCCTCACGCGGTCGGGGCTCCTGCTGGGTCTGATCGTCGCGTTCATGTTCTTCGGCCTGTCGGCACCAGTGCTCGCAACCCATATGCAGGAGATCTTCAGCGCAGCTGCCAATACCGAACAGATCAGCATGACCGCTTCAGCAGCCACCCCAGCCGACGGGATCGCGCTCTACAACCAGAGTGCCATGCAACTCGGCCTCATCCTGTCCGTTGCCACCGCGATCACATCGCTGACGTGGGACACGAGACCCGGCTCGTCAATCTTCTACCGCACTCGCGTACGAACGCTCTCATACCTGACCGTGCCCCGCCTTGGGGTCGACGGGCTCGCGGCGGTGGCGAGCTACACCCTTGGCCTCGCGTGTGCTGGCATCGTCACCACTGCGGTCATCGGGCCACTGTCCCCGACGCTCATCGCAACAGTCTGGGTTTCCTCATCGTTGTATCTCGCGATGGCCATGAGCATCGGCTATCTGCTCATGACCGTCTTCCGCCGAACCGCGGCAACTCTCGCAGTGTCCGTGGTCCTGCTCCTCGCGCTGCCCCTCCTCAACCAAGTGGGCGCAACAGCAAGCTGGACACCCACGGCCCTTCTCGCGCAGACAGAACTCACTACGCCACCCCTGCTCATAGCAGGAACCGTGATCATTGGTTGCGTACTGGCGGCAGAGAGGATCGCAAGACAACAGACGCTCCGTCGCGATGCTTAAACACCCTTCGAAGGAGGACGCCCCAATCTCCTTGGGCAGGAAGCGGCTATCCGCGTGTCAACAACTATTAGCAGTCCGAGACACGGTGGCCGCCAGTTGATGCCGAACCACTCCCGAGGAACTCTTGTCCGCGAGATCGGCACCGGGGGCGGTTCCGGCAGCCGGCATGTCTCAAAACCCTCTTGTCGCAAAACCCATGGCTTCTGAGAATCAGAGGACCCAGGGGTCGACTGGCTGTACCCGCTCGTCGACGAGCGTGATGAGCCACCCGGTCAGATTCTCGTCACCTTCGTTCGCTCGGAGAGTCTCGGGCCCGTACCAGCCAGTCGCACCTGCCGGAGGGTCATGCTTCGCCAGTTCGCGTTGCTCGTGTTCTCGTTGAGGGTTTCGCGTGTTCCGTGTTGTAAGAACTTCCTCGAGATGCGCTGATCCGGGTTCCGGGCGAAGGATCTGCTCTCGAGCACCTGTCAGGGCGAGTCTGACGTAGACGGCGCTTATCGATGCAACGGTTCCAAGAATCGACCATGGCGACGCGCTGTGTAGTGGAGCGTATTGGTCGAAGTGCCAACAGATTTCGTCGAGTTCGTTGCCGTAGTACTGCCAGGTCGCCTTCTCGGCTAGGCGTTCGATTCTGTCGCCAACTGCGATTATCTCGCCGTCTTCTTCGAGTTCTGTCACGCTGCAAGTCACTCGGATCATGAGAACAGGGTCCCACGTCAGGTGTCAGATCGGCCGCGCCCCTCCTCGGTCGAGCTCTCGGGCGCAGATACCTTCCAGTGAGACATCGCAAAACCCATGGGTTTCGAGACGAAGGAGGTTCTGAGACAGATGCACCGCCTACAAGGAGCTGCATCGACCACATTGCTTCACGCGGCCGAGTAAACCCCAGCGATGAGCCTCGACTGCAGGCACTCGAGGCACGGTGGGGTCGGGTAGACCCGGCAGGGTTCCCTCGGCCCGGGCACGCTACCGTCGCTTGCGTGACGCTTCTCAACGCACTCGGTCCCTCGTCGATGTTCGCCGAGTTCATCGGGCTGGCTGGGTACGCGGTCGGCAGCGACGATGAGGACGTCGAAGTGTGGAGCAGGGGTGGCGAGGAGCGCCACCGAGTCCGATCAAGCGATGCCGGCTATCTGGTGGCCGGAGCGTCGCGATCGGGAAGCTATGTCACGGAGTTTCAGGCGTCACGGCTCGAGGACGTCGAGCGCTACCTGACCTTCCTCATCGGCAACGCATCAGTCCGGGGGACGCGTGGATTCGGGCTGCTGGCGACAAGCACTCAGCCAGCGCTCGCCGCTGGCACCGAGTCGGCGACCGACGGCAAGGGAAACGTTCGTCTCTGGAACGTGGCCGATCCGAGCCGAACAGTGATCTTCCTTCGCGGGGTTCCCTGGGAGCCCCGAACGTTCAGTCACCTCATGGCCGTGCCCCTCGGGACCCTTCGACGAGCACTGCTGGACCCACACGGATCTCCCGTCTTCGACGTCGGTCAACCCCAGGTGAACCCGCCCGTCGTTCTGTCGTGGTCGCCCGAGTGGCTGTTCTCGACGGCCTTCCGGGAGTTCGTCGCGCTCGGCGGCGCCGAGGTGACCGCACGTGGCGACACGGTGCTCGTCGGTGACTTCGAGACCGGCTATGAAGTCTCGGACGCTGACGGATGGTGGTGCGTCCGCCGGTACTCCCGTGGCCTACATGACACGAGGATGCGAGCTCGCGGCGCCGAAGACGTTGAGCGCTATCTGCTGCTGCAGTTCGGTCCGGCTGCCCGGCACGCTCCCGAGCTCAGGCTCCCCCTCCTCGTCGAGCCCGCTCCTCCCGTCGAGATCGCGGAAGGCCTGCGGTTTGAGCCCGTCGCACCCGGGTGGGTGTCCGTGCGCGGGACAGAGGGCTCCGAACGGGGCATCGAGATCGCCGATGCTGGAATCACCGCAGCAAGGGATGCCCGCGACTTCACCCACCTGCTGCGCTCGACGCCGCAGGAGATCCGCGAGTCGTACCTCGACGCGGCGGGATCACCGGCCCTATCGCCCATCCTCGTTCCCGTCAGCCGTGGGGATGCCGTGCCACCCTCGGTCGATTGGGGACGGCTCTCGGCATCGGACCGCCGACTCGCGGACTCGGGATTTCGTCTCTTCTGCTCCCTCAACGAGAAGCGGGGGAAGGTCTTTGATGATCCCGTGTCCGCGGCCCCGTTCGATGGGGGAGTCGCGGTGTTCCGATCGATTCGCGGCGGCGGCATGATCCTCGTCGCGCACGATGGATCCGTGCTCTACCGGTCCTCGTCGTACTCCTTCGAGCGGGCCCTAGACGAGTTTCGAGAAGGGCAGCGGACACCGCTGGACTCGTTCGGCGGCTGATCGGCTCGCTCAGTCTGCTGGTCGAGTGCCGGGGCGCAGCAGTGGATTGTGCTCGTCGGGCAGCGGCTTGTACAGCTTGTTCCGGAGCGCGGCGTCGAGTGCCTGATAGCGCGGGCCAGTGTGCGAGATGAGTGGCAGATTGTGCGTGCGTCGCCGATTCTGGTCCCAGGAGATGCCGACGAACGCGGTCTGGTCGGCGTCGGCTGTCCAGATCATCACGACCGTCTGCCCGCCATCTACTTGGTGAGGAAAGGGCGCGAACACTGACGGATCACCGGTCGCGAATCGCCGGTGCGCCTCGTGAAAGAAGGTCTGATCGCTGAGATGGAAGCCGTAGTAGCGCTTGCGCAGCCGGGTCCCGGTCGCAGCGACATGCCACGGGCGAGCGCCGACGATGAGGAGGTACACCCCCCAAGCGATGCCAACGAGTTCGATCGCGATCATGACAAGCGGCGTGATGCCCGCCATGCGATTGCGAACCAGTGCCGAGTCCTCGCCTCCCTCGCGGGCCCACTCGGCGAGAGGGATGAAGTTCTGCGCAGTGAACACGATGCAGACGAAGCCCGCCAGGATGAGCGCGATCCCGAACCAGGTGAGACCTGCGACTCGTTTGCGCGCAAACCGCGGATCGGCCCGGAACGTTTTGTCGAAATGGGTGCTCACCGCACCATACTCTCCCTCGAGCTGGCCTAGGGCGGACACGGTCCGGCGGTGTGTTCACGACGACTAGCGGGAGGTGGTGCGGAAACACGTACTCGTGGGGATCACCCTCATTCTCGCAACCCATGGGTTCTGCGACAACGTGGGACCGGGGAGGGAGAGCGCCGCGAAGCTCGCCGTGCGTCCCTGGCTAGAGCTCGATACTCATCGTGTAGACGAGAGGCCCATCCGCGATTTGCGTCTCGTGACCGACCTCGAAGCCGTGTCGCCTGTAGAGGGAGACGTTCCGTTCTGCAGAGGTTTCGAGGGAGATGCGTGGGGATGGCGACATGGCTACCTGACGCAAGCATTCTTCAAGGAGTCGAGAACCCAGGCCCTGCCCAGCCCGCTCAGGACGCACTCCTATCGTCGCGAGGTCCCATGATTTCTCGAGCCTGGGGGGCAACTCGACCCCGAATACAGCGTCGAGACGATCGCCCATGAGCTCGGTGATTTCAACCTGTAGAGACTCGGCAGGGTCGGGGACCCCGGGTGGGAGCAGGGCGGCGACTCCGGCGAGATCGTCGCTGACTACGACGACGCCGTGCTGCAGCGCATGCGTCAGGTAGATGGCCTGGAGTTGCGTGAGTCGAGCTGAGTAGTCGTCGTCTGGAATGCTCCAGCGCGTCCACGGGTACGAATCGAAAGCGGCAGCAAGGGTGGCTGCCGCTTGAGATAGGTCTGAATGAGTTGCATTTCGTATCGCTACCGGCACCCGAAAATCCTATGCTCAGTGACTGTTCCCCAGACAGCGGGTCCCGAGCGCCGTAGGTGTATCACGGCTGGTGTCAGCCTTGACTGGGGCGTTTGGAGAACGTAGTGAGACGGTCTCCAAACCTCTGGGTTTTGCGAGCATACTTTCGCATCGATTCGCCCTACCCTGGGTCGAGAACGTGCCCCAAAACTCCGCTGGTCAGCATGAACCACACGAGCATGACCGCTGCTCCTAGGCTCACGAGCAGCGTGAGCATCTTTCTATCCTCGTTTGATGGCATGACGTTGGTTAGTGCTCTCGCACTGGCGTGATCAGGACCCCGCCGAATCGTGCTTCGGAGTAGTCCCACTCGCGTCCGTCAACCCACACCCGCGCCGAAATGCAGGGCAGCGGTTCGTGCTCGCCGTTTGGCCAGTGCAACACGAACCCGCCGCTGAACGACGCGTTCGATCCAGTCACGCGTGCACCGTTCGCATCTACTGCGCGAGCCTCGCATTCGAGGCACAGGTATTCGGGGTACCGATCGGATTGGACGACGTGGGTGCCGCAGTTCGGGCAGGGCTGTGTTCCGCGGGCACCAGGGAGGAACGGACTCATCTCACGAGCGTAGGCCGAAGGGCGCGCGTGCTGTTCGCGCACGGCCGGCTGATCGACATCGGGCGCAGCCCTGCATGGTGGAGACGGGGTCGGAGTGTCCCGCTCCCCCAGTCTCCATGAGCCAGAGCTGGATCCGAGGCGTGGCTGAAGGACTTCCTATCTCCTCTCCCACCAGGGCGCCGATCTGGTGCTGTTCGACACCGTGTCGGGTGATCAGCCCTGCGATGCGACAGGTGCGCCGGTGGTCGAGTTCGATTCCCTGCTTGCTGTGCCCTCACCCATCACCGAGGACTCGCTCGTTCTGCCCGACGAGGACAACTGAGCCGCACCCGTGGGTACGCCGGAACCAGATGGCGAGTGCAACACCCTGAGCTCTGTGGGCGTTGTCGATGGGTGGCGGCGGTTCGTCGAGCGCCTCTCAGTAGCCGGTCAGCGGCAGCTCGGGCGCAGGGGTGACGACGCTTGACGACGTGACCGGGTCCCAGTAGATAAGGGAAGCGCTTGCTGACCCGAGAGCGGCGTCTTCGGGGTTCCAGACGGGGAAATCAACGACGAACTCGAATCGCCCGGAGGGCAGGCGAGACTCGCCCGGGTCGGAAAAGTAGGCCTGTTCGATGTTCGGGAAATTCAGTCGCGGAGCCCACGACGAGCTGATCGTGCGGACGTTGTAGTAGGGCATACCGCGGATCACCACATAGCCGCTTTTGTCCACACCCTCCCATCCACTCGGGATGGTGACCACCAGCGTCGCCGTTGACTGCGACACGGTCACTGATGTCGGCGCCCAAGCCAGCGTTGCTCTTGCCCCATTTTCTGAGGCCGCCGCCATGGGCATTGCAACGGCGGCAGTCAGGACCGGTGCCGACCATATTCCCGCGGTTATCATCGTTCGCCGCGTGACTTCATACCCTCGGTTCGTTGCGCTCCGGGCACCGATTCCGTTCAGGCTGTGGCTATTCGCAGTCGCGTCATCATCTCCTGAGGAGGCGCTGCTTCGCTCGGACATGGCTCGAGTGTAGTGACGCCCCAAGCGCATGCACTAGTACCGGCCCCCAATCACGATCAATGCTGATTGTTCGAGCGAAGGGCGAATGCGGTCCGCCGGCCCTCGCCACAATGTGGCTTCGTCCGGTGACTGCCATGAATGCTGAAAACGCGCAGCCGCTCGCATCCATGTAGAAAGCGCTGCGTGTGCCGCGGGTGCCCCTTCCCTCTGCGGGTGATCAGGAGTCCCCCGACGCAGCGTCGTTCAGGGTGACGACCAGCTTCTGAGCAGACACGCCACCGCGGAGCGTGTCGATCGCTCCCTGGAGGGCAGAAAGGCCATCTCCGACAACGTGGGCATCCGGGTAGGCGCGATGCCGGCCAGTTGCGAGCGCTTCAGGGAGGTAGCTGCCCCAGATGGCCGCACCCACGGGAGAGGTCGAGATGGCGCTTCCCCAGATGAACGAGGCGCTGATGTTGCGGGCACGGCTGCGTACTTGCAGGAGGGCGCTCCGTGTTCCCAAGCGCAGGAGCAGGCGGATCCGGGTGAGGGAGAGGCCACCTCGACGGGGCTGCTCGTAGAACGACACGGGTGGGCTCGCCATCGCGATCTTCGTCGCACCGGTCGCCCGAGCGATCTTCAGGCACGGTTCGGCTGACCCCACGGCGATGGCCAGGACACCCGCAACGACGGAACCGTCGACAGCCTCGATGATCCGGTCGACAACGTCCGCATCGCGGTAGTCGAAGGCAGCCTCAGCTCCCAACCGCTTCATCTGTTCGTGATTGCGGGCAGAGGCAGTCGTGACGACTCGATAGCCCGCCGCTCGGGCAAGTTGAATCGCGTTGCCTCCCACGGCCGTCGCACCACCCCACACCACGACGACCTCGTCGCGAGATCCTGAGTCCCCGAGGCCGGAGTAGTCCAACCCCAGCTGCGCGGTTTCGAAGAGGCCGGCTGCAGCAGTGGACAGCGCGAGTGGGAGGACGGCGGCCTCCTCGAACGCCATTGCGTCCGGAAGAGCCGCGGCAAGATTCGCGTCGACGGTGACGTATGCCTGGAAGCCGCTCTCGGACACAGCGTCGCGGCCCTTCTCCAAACCGATCGCGTACGCCGTGACGCGATCGCCGACCTCGAAGGCACCCACGTCATCGCCGACCTCGACGACGACACCCGCGACGTCCTCGCCGAGAACCACCGGGTACTGCAGCCACCCGTACATCAGGCGGCCGTTGGACTGGATGATCGCATCCAGCGGATTCACCGCCAGTGCGCGCACCGCGATCAGCAGCTGCCCCGGGCCCGGCTTGGGTGCGGGTGCGTCCCGAATCGTCAGATCGGCGTATGGGGCATCGATCCACGCCGCAGTGTTTTCTCTCATGACCGTTCGCTCTCCACAGGTGATGACATCTCGTGCCGTCACTGTACACCTGATGACACTTCGTGACATCATGTTCGTATGCCTCGATGGTCCCCCGACGCCGCGCTTCGGCTCGAAAGTGCAGCGATAGTCCTGTTCGAACAACAGGGTTTCGCCGCAACGACGGTGCCCCAGATCGCCGCAGCAGCGGATTTGACCACTCGGACGTTCTTCCGCCACTTCGCCGACAAGCGCGACGTGCTCTTCCTCCGAGATCGCGAGTTCCCCCAAGCCGTCAGCGACTTCATGAGCTCGGTCCCGCCCGACGCCACCGGGGCTGCCACGGTCCGCGCGGGGCTGGTCGCGGCATCTCGCGGGATTCAGGACTGGCGAGCGTCGATCGCTCGTCGGCGCCTGATCGTCCGCAGCGAGCCAGCACTGCACGAGCGCGAACTCCTGCAGAGCCACCACCTCGCCCTCGCGATCGAGGAGTCACTGAAGCAACGTGGCACCGCCCCACGCTGGTCGCGCACGTTGGCCGCTCTTGCTGTGACCTGCTTCGACCTCGCGATGGATCAGTGGCTTGCGGGGCCCACGGATCACCCGCTCGAGGAGTGGGTGACGTCGGCCTGGGACGACATGCGCGAGTGCATGCGCGAGTGACTCCGCGCGCATCGGATGAGCCCAAGAGGGGGGACGCGCGTGGCCACTACCCCACGGACAGCGGTCCGAGATCGTCGAGCATCAGCCCTGGTAGACGCCTTGGGCTTCCAAGACGAACGGCGCAGCAAGGAAGCAGGTGACCTCAGCGGCGAGAAGACCGACGACGAAGACCACCCCCCGCTGGGCCTGATGCCGAATGCTCGGCACGTTTGCACAGAGATCAGGGTCGCTCCTGCCAGTGCGAGCAGGACGAGCACGGCGCCAAAACCCACTCCGGAGAGTGCTTCACCGAAACGCAGGTGGGCGTCGCCGCCAGAGCCGTGGCCGTAGTGGACGGCTTCCCCAATGCTCAGCATCCAGAACGCACCAACCAGGAACAGCAACGTTCCAAAGATCAGCACCGTCAGGACGAGTGCCCACCACCCATGAGCCCGCCTCGGCTCTGCCACGTCGCGAGGTGGCTGCGGCAAGGTCGGCTGCGTCATGGGGTGATTCTAGGGACCCGACCCCGAGGCCAGGGCGCCTCGCGCACAGCACAAGACGCCCCAGCTCACGTCGACCGCTGCGCCGAGTTACCCTGCTGCCGCCTCCGCGACCAGGGCAGAGTCGACGAACTGCTCGAACCGCACGATGAGTCCGCCGCGAACCACGAAATGGTGGGCGACCCGCGCATTGAGCGCCTTGCCCGTGGTGCGGTGGGTTGCGGTGTACCGCGCAAGCACGACCACATTCTCCCCCTCGACGATGTAGGAGTCGTCGTGGGCAGTCCAGCCCTCCCAGTCGCGGCCGAGGACTTCCATGACATTCGAGGTCACCCCTCGGGGCGTTCGATACGTCCCCGCGAGTGGGAATCCTGCCATTTCGGTCCACTCGACGTCGGGGGCCAGGGTGGCCCGGAGCGCGTCGAGATCGCCCGCCGCTGAGGCGAGGTACTGACGGCGGACCACATCCCGCGGTGCAGCACTGATCGTCTCGTTTTCGTCGTCGTTTGTGTTCTGGTTCAGCCCCATGTCATCTCTCCCTTGGCAACTTTGGTCCCGATCTGGGCGGCGATCATCATCCCCGAGTCTGGGTATTTCTCGGCCAGCACGGCGGTGGCCGCGGCACCATCCGATGCTTCGGAAAGCACCTTCTCGAATCCGACAAGGTAGGTGCGGGTGTACCGAAGTGCGCTCGCATCGGTCGCCGTGTCAGGCAGGCGATGACCTGGGATGACGGTGATCGGATCGAGGGCCGACATCTCGTCGAGCTGGTCGACCCAGGCCGAGCGCAGTTCGGGCGTGGCGGTGTCTGCGGTCCAGACGTGCTCCTGCTGGAACACGAGAACACCGCCGAGGATGACGCGCTGCTCGGGGTACCAGAGGTAGTGGCGGTCGGGGAGGAGCTCGGAGCCGCCACGGAGCTCGAGCTCTTCGCCGTCGACCGTGATGGTGTCGGAGGTGAGCGGTGAGATCTCGGGGAGGCGTGTCGGCAGGTTCGTGCCGAGCGCGGCCCAGGCCTTGAGCTTGCCCTCGAAGGAGGCCGAGATGTGCTCGATGACGATGGGGGTCGCTGTGACGGTCGCCTCGGGGAACGCCTCGGCGATGACTTCAAGGCCGAAGTAGAAGTCCGGGTCCGCGTGACTGACGAACACGGTCGTGAGGGTCTTGCCGGAGTCGAGGATGGCAGCCACAAGCCGGTGCCCGTCATCTCGAGTGAAGCCAGCGTCGACGAGGACCGCCTCTGTCGGCCCGGTGACCAGCACGGCGGACTTGTTGAGGGAGCCGACGGGGAAGTTGAGATCGAAGACTTCGAAGGAGAGTGTCATGGTCGGTGATCGCTTTCTTTGGCTGTGCAGCGTCTGCCGCACACAAGAGGCAACTTAGCTGAGCAGTCAGCTATTCCCGAGGCTTTCGCGGCATGACTCCACCCCGGTCAGGGCATGATGGGCAGTGCCCGTGCGGCTTCCCTGCTGAGCACCTCGACCGAGACTGCGAATGCCGCGCGGTGCTCTTCCGGAAGCACCGCGAGCAGCGTCCGCTCGATGTTGGCAGCGTGCACAGCACTCGAGTGCAACAGCATCCGCTCCCCCTCCTCGGTGAGGTTGACCAGCTGGACGCGCGCATCCTCCGTCGAGGGTTTGCGCGTGACGAAACCGCGCTGCACACCGCGCTGCACGAGCCGAGTCGCGCCTCCCGACGTGAGCACGCGCGCCTGAGCGATATCTCGAACCGCGATGCCGTCTGGGCCAGCCCTCCCGACGACGACCAGGAGCTCGAACAGGGTGTGCTCTAGACCCGTCTCGTCCTGGAGCGCTTTGCCGAGAAGATGCTCCCACCCATTGGCGGCCCCAAGGAGTCGGCCGAAGAGAAGGATCCGTGGGTCGCTCACCGCCTCGCGCACACTCGGAATGACGGTCGCTGAACTCATGAACTCACCCTAATCCGCCTCATCACCAAGAAGATCGTGGTGCCCCTAAGAACGCCCCCGGACCACGATAAGGAGCTGGAGAGACCGCTACGCACCGTGCGAGACAGCAACGAAGCCCGGTGCTCAACAATTTCAGCGGCAGACAACGACCCCAGACTTCGAGCCCGCGAGTCGCTTCGCGGTTCCGTGCGCTGGAGCCGTCTCCGCTTGGGGATTACGCCTGACCCGGAATGGCGTCGAAGTCGGCGCCGTTGGCGATAGCGGTCAACGCGGCGAGGTGAGCTTCCACCGCGGTGGAGCCGACCGGCGTGAGCTTGACCCAGGTGAGACGCCGCGAGTCAGCTCGACTGGCTGACTTCTCCTTGCGGAGCGACACGAAACCGGCGTCGGTCAGTACTTTGATGTGCTTTGAGAGCTTGGCATCATCGATGGCGAGCGCGTCGCGAACGACCGAGAACTCCAGCTCGTCGACGCTCCGGAGTAGTCCGCAGATCCGCAGTCGCAGCGGCGCATGGATGACCTCGTTGAACGCGGGAGCGCGACCGGCCGTCACGCTCCAGCCACCTTCGGAGCGGCGACCTCCTGGCGGAGAGCCTCGTCGTACCGGCGTCCGAGGACGACGGTGGCCACGAAGGTGACCCCAGCAGGGATGAGCGCCCACCACGGATCGACGCCCAGAAATTTGAACGCCAGACTCGACATCATCGCGGCAACGAGCACACCAAGCGTTGCCAAGAGTAGGCGCTTGCTTCGCGGGCCGGCCGGCTTCGTCACGACCACTCCGAAGCGCTGGGAGTACGTCGTGGTCAGGATCGGGATCGCGATGATCCCCAGCACGAGCAGCACCATGGGCCACACCCCGGGAAGCGCCTGCGCCCCCGCGAAGACCGCGGTGATCACCCCAAGGGCTGGGTGGTACCACCATGGCGTGACGATGCGAGTAGCCAGCTCCTGACTGTCGTGCTCGAGATCGTCGAGCGCAGCCAGCGCCTGATCCCGACTGGGCGACTTGGCCTGGCTATCCGGTGTCTGATCCTCAAAGTCACTTGCCATGATCGCAACTCTATCCAGTCAGTTGCGAGCGTGGCAAGTCATCCAGTGCGAAGTCACAGCGACACTTGCCCAGCGACTCGAGGTCGCCACCGCGCGTCTGCAGATCGAAACCGCCCCCGTGGTGCTGCCCCACCCTGCGGCCCGCCTATTCCTTATTCGCTGAGCAGGTCGCGTTCGGGGACATCATCAATTGACCCGATACAGCCGGCACCGCCGGTGATGGATGCGTAGCCGTCGTCGACGAAGATGGATGCGGCCACGATGTAGTCCTCGTGCGTCAGGCGCACGAGCGAGAGACTCTCATTGGTGTCCTGCCACGCCCACCCCTCTTCCTCGAAGTGGGCGTGCATCCGATCAGCGATCTCGTCGAAGCTCTCGCTTCCGTTGAGTTCTACTCGGGTGCCGTAGACGTACTCGCTTCGGTCGCTCCCCTCGGGCGAACCCAGGCACGGTATCCACTCCTGAGTTCGGACGCTGACGTCGGTTCCGAGCTGTTCAGCCACGGCGGTCATGTGTTCCCGCGTGGATTCCTCAACTGAGGTGAGGACGGCTGGCGTGAGCTCCGCAGAACTGTCCGTGGCGGCGCAGCCGGAGAACAGCAGCAGCGTGGATGCGAGCATGAACGCGGCGCATGCCCTCCCACCTCGAGAACTCAGCGCCCCAAAACCCATGGGGCGTGAGGCTTGCCGTTCAGTCACCTGGAAGCAGCGGAAGACCACTTTCGAACTCGAAGCCACCACACTCACTGCTGTCGTTCTGAAGATCCGGCCGGCACTGACATCCTATTCGGGGTGCACTGGCTGAGGTGCGCATCAATCTCGCTGAGGGTTTCGGTGAGAAAGGTCTCGCGCACGTGCAGGGATGCGCCGTTAGAGATAGTGAAACCGATGCGGGAGGCTTCGTCAAGGATCGAGTCGCGGAGAACGCCGTCCTCATGGGTGAGGAGGGCAGCGATAACAGATCACTGTTGTCGATCTTGGAGCAGCACAAGCAGCGCTCGGAGCTCGAGCAGACCCGCCTTGGGCGCATGTTCGCGCATCATCCATCGGCTCCTGTCACTGCGGTCGAACTCTCGAGCGCCTCGCGACGGTCGGGGATCGCGATTCTGAACTTCTCTGCCCCTGCATGAGGCACAGGCCTGGCGACGGAGGTCGAGAGGTCGTTGCTCCCGACCCCGTCTGATGCAGCCAGTGCCGATATTGCCGAATTCACGGGACACCAAGGAACGATCGGGAGTCGCAGATCGCTGATAGGTCCTTGCCGGAACGCCTGCGTGGCATCGACTTACTCGAATACGTCGAGAGGCTCGGTCCGTGGCTTGTTAGGCGTTGACCTTCTTCCCGAGGCTGTTGAGCGCCTTCGTGACGCGCTCAGCAGCGGCGTTCGCTTCATCCCCGAGGTCTTCTTCGTACTCATCGATCTTCTCGAGTCCCACGACGACGTGGCGCGCGGCGGCCTTGGCATCACGGTCTATGTCAGCGGTTGCGCGTTCCAGGGCGAGCTCGATGCGCTTTTCGGCGGAGGCTTCTACTTTCGCGACGTGCGCGGCGTCTCGTTTGATTGCTTCGTCAGAGGCACCGGAATCTGCGCGCTTCGCGAGGCGCGCGTATGCACTCTCGACTCGAGCGTCCTCATTGGCGACGACCTTTTGCAGGTGCTCGATGTGGTGTTCCGCGAACTTCATGTCGCGATCGACCTGACGAGCGACGTGCGCGGCTTCCTTGCCTTCACGCTTGTCGGCTTCGGCTACTCGTTTCTCGAGACGAGAAACTTCCTGTTCGTAGGTCTTGACTGCCTTATCAGCAGCTGCGGAGACCTGCTTGGCCCATTTGTGGGTATTTTCGCTCATGTTCGTCTATCTCCTGACTAAGCTTAAGTTCCTTCTTTCCGTAATATGCATCGTATGTGAGCAGTCGACCGCGTGGACGACTTTTCATCCCCCTTACACCCCCTCTTCACCCTTAACTACATAAGCCACAGACTCAGGGAAGCGGTATTCATCGTGGTTGGCCTCATCAGTCTCGACGGGATCGATGCAGATCGATGATGGGTCGCGTTATTGCTGCTATCACCGAAAGCTCAGCGATTCATTCTGAGGCGATGAGGCGGCGGAGGTGCGCTCCGCGTCACGACGCGCCTAAGAGAGCAACTTGTCTGCTCGGCCACCCTGCCCCGTCGAGGTGGGGCGTGCAGCTGGTCCGCGACGATTCCACGCTCTTGCGGCGGCTCCTGTGTCACGGCTGAGGCCGGTGCCGAGGACCATGCCGATGGCGATCGCGAAGATCGACCCGATCGTCTGCATGAGCGTGCTCGATGCCCCGGCTGTTCCCGACGCTGCCTCGCTGAGGCCGATGAACCCGAGTGCGCCGGGAACGAGCATCCAGTACGCGCACGTCAACATCACGGCGGGCGGCGGTGCCGCCTTGAGGTGTGAGGCCAAGTAGATGGCGGGGACCGCAACGAGCGCTCCGATCATCCCGGAGAGTTCTGCGCCGACGAGCGCATGCCCGATCAGTTGCGCTCCGTATGCCAGGGCGAGCGCGAAGACGATCCACAGCAGAGAATGCTTCGGCGCGATCTCGTAGAAGTAGTACCCGACCCCGACAAGCAGGATGCCAACCCAAGGTGCCCACGACCCGAGGCGGTCGCTCGAGGTTTTCTCTGCGAGAGATGCTCCCGTGACCGCGATTCCGACGTACACGCCGAACGCCAGCAGCCCGAGCCGCGCGAAGCCGTAGACGAGTCGACTTGCGCCGGCCATGATCTGGCCATTGGTCAGTTCGACCGCAGCGATCGTCAGCGTCAGTCCCGGCAGGAGACTGACGACGGCTGGCGCCACGAGCAGCAGAACGTTTCCATCAGTGACGCTCTCATTCGCCAGGGAGACCGTCACGGTCGCTACGAACGCAGCGACGACAGGGAGGACAAGCGAGAGTGTGCGGATTCTCGATCCGAGCATGACGAGAACTCCGACGACAAGACCGAGCACGGCGTAGACGGGGAGCGCCGCGGCGGTCGGGTTCATGACCATCCCGAATCCGAGCGTGAGCAGCATGTGGCCGACGACCGAGAGCAGGAAACCGAAGCGGGGCTTCAACGCTGTGATGCGCTGCACCTCGCTCACCACATCTTCGGGCGGGAGTTGCTCGCGAGCGGCCCGGTGCATGAGGTGCTCGATCAAGCCCTCCTGATCCAGGCGCAAGGGTTCCCCCGTCGCCGGGAATACTGCGGTCTTCTCCGCTTCCGGGTCATCGATGATGATGAGAGTCGGAAGAACGAAGACTCGCACGTCAGGGCGACCATAGGCGTCGGCGAGTGCCTGCAGCGATGCTTCGACTTCGTTCGTCGCCTGCCCTCCCTCAAGGAGGGCAGGCCCGAGTGCCCCGAGCGTCGCGCGGAGATCGACGTTGCTGGAGGCAGGTCCCGTCGAGTTCGCGGGCTCGAGCGCGGCGAGCATGCGTTGCAGGCGTGTCTTGCGGAGATTCATGCGGTCGACCAACCATCCAGAGTGGGGTGCGTTCGAAGCTGGCGAGAGGGGCACCCGCGGATACGGACATACCCTCTCCGGCGCCAAGACCGGCAGGCGGTCAAATGAGCTTCGCGTCGTGCAGCAGCTCCTCGACATAGGTGCCCTTGACCTTCGCGAGGGCCGCCTTCTCGAGCACCCGCGCCGCGAATGGCAGCTTCACCTCGTGCAGCTGCTTGCGGTCGTTGAGGTAGTAGACGGCCTTGAGGAGCGTGCGCACGTCGAACGATGACGCGAAGACCTCGGGCACACCACGGTCGATCTCGAGCAGCGTGTAGACGGCCTCCATCGCCGTGCGCACGGAGTACTCAGTCGTGAAGACGGTGTCGCGCTCGGTCTCGGCGAAGTTGCCGAGGAACGCAAGGTTCTTCGACCCCTCCGGTACGACAAGCGGACGGTCACCGGCAGCACGTGGCATGAAGTAGGAGGTGATGTACGGCATGTTGCAAGGCACTGTGGTGGCGGAGTTCTTGGCGAGATCGTCGATCTGGTCGACGGGAACCCCCATGTGGTAGAGCCATTCAGCGGTGAGCTCCCAGCCGGAGCACTCGCGGATGGTCTTCTTGATGTAGTCACCCTGCTTGTCGGAGAAGAGGCCATACAGCCAGACGACGAGCTCCTTCTGCGGGTCCTGCGCCTCGAAGTGCGGCTGACGACTCATCGTGTAGCCGTACAGCCAGGAGGAGTCCTTGAAGTTGCAGGGGCCGCCGGTGACGATCTTGCCGTCGCGGGGGTCGCGGCCAGTGATCTTCTGAATGTACGGCGCGATCTTGTCGTCGGTGAGGGTAACAGTGGCGGAGATCGTCCAATTCGCCTCGGGGATGTTCTCGCAGAACTTCTCGGGGTGGCCGAAGGCGGGGTCCTGGGCTGCGAGGTTCTTCCACAGCGACCAAGCACCGCCGCGGTCGGTGACGACGGGTGCGGGCGAGGTGTTGTCGCCGAACGTCGACGACTCGGTGATGGACCCGTTCGTCACGAACACGAGGTCTTCCGGGTGAAGCGGGACGGTGCGGGATACACCTTCGGTGGTCAGCTGCAGCTCGGTTGCGACTTTCGCAGCGCCCTCGACTGCGACGACGACGTTGTCGACCTGCGTGTCGTACACGAACGTGACGCCCGCCTCCTCGAGGTAGGCGACGAGTGGACGAATCAGCGATTCGTACTGGTTGTAGCGGGTGAAGCGCAGGGAGCTGAGGTCGGGCAGCGATGCGATGTGGTGCACGAAGCGCAGCGTGTAGCGGCGCATCTCGAGTGCGCTCGCCCACGGCTCGAACGCGAACATGGTGGCCCAGTAGAACCAGAAGTTCGACTGGAAGAACTCCTCTGTGAAGACCTCGTCGATGCGCTTGTCGTCGAGATCCTTCTCGGGGGTCATGGCGAGCTTGAGGAGCTCTTCGACGGCCTTCGGGGTGAGGGTCAGATCGCCCATGTCCTCGATCTCCTGACCACGCTTCCAGATGCCACGCATGGGGTTCGTCGAGGGGTCAGATTTCTGCAGCCAATACATCTCGTCGAGCACGGAAGCGCCCGGCTCTGCGAGGGAGGGGATTGATCGGAAGAGCTCCCAGAGCGTCTCGAAGTGCGCCTCCATCTCGCGTCCGCCCCGGATGATGAAGCCCTTGTGCTTATCGAAGATGCCGTCCATGCTGCCGCCTGGCAGGGCGAGCTCCTCATAGATGGTGATGTCGCCGCCCGGCATCTGGGCGTCGCGGACGAGGAAGGCCGCGGCGGCGAGGGAAGCGAGGCCTGAGCCGACGAGGTGGGCTCGTTTGCCTTCGACGGCGGCGGGCTTCTTCGGACGAGCGAACGCCTCGAAATTGCCATTCGAGTGATACACGGGGACTCCTTCACGTACTAGGTGTGTGTGTGGGGTCGACGCAACGCCTGGTTTCAGCCGCCGTCGTCGTTGATGGGGTGGAACACCTCCACGCTCTCGGGGAGTGCACGCAGAGAATTCAATGGATGAGCGGAGTGCGATTGCTTCTTCGCACTCTCGAGCAAGTGCAGGTGTCCTGAGAGGTCTCGCATGCAGATTCCGACACAAGATGGCGCTGTACTCCGAGATGGGCCAGGGGAGACACGCTCGCGATGTCCCGTCGAGACACCGAGATATGAGGCTGACTGCACCACCCTGCGCCGAGTTGGTCCCGGATCGGAGGGCCCGCCAATGTGCGCCGGCCTGAGGTTCAAGCCCCTGTTCGTGGAATTGAAGATACTCATCGTTGTTCTTTCGTACGCGAAACTCAGAGAGTGGTAAACGAATCTCGACTGGATCCCTCTCTGAGGCATCCTCGGTGATTGAGTTGAACTTCGCGGTCCGCGTGCGAGCCCACGGTTACCGCGAGCCGAGGAAACTGAACCTCGGCCGCATGGCCACTTTCTGCTGACAACTACATACTCACGAAGAGGCTGAAGTCGACCGTGTCATGCAACGAGAGAGTACTTGCTATAAGGCTTCCGGAGGGAGAAGATCATCAGCCTTTTCACCCGGACCTCACCCTGCTGTAGACCCAATCGGGGCGGGAATATTGAGAATTCCGGGCTCGGTGATCGGAAGCATCGACTTGCCCCGACTTTGGCATCTTGGCGCCCCTAGCGGCATGGTGAGATGGGGCGCTCGAAACCATGGGATCTGCGAGTCGCTTTTCGATTTCTCGGAGCGTTCACCAGGGTTGACCGTGGCAAACAGACCAGCCCGCCGTTCTACGCGCCTCGGCCGTTGGTCTGGAGCCAGCACTTGATGGTGTCAGCGACCTCATCCAGGTGAGATTCGAGCAGGAAGTGTCCGCCATCGATGAGTTCGACGCGAGCGTGCGGAGCGTCGCGGGTGAACGCCTCGGCGCCGGCGGCGTCGAAGATCTCGTCGTTGCGCCCCCAGACGACGAGAACCGGCACCTGCGAGGTACGGAGCCAGGCGTGCACCGCGGGGTACAGCTCACGATTGGTGGTGTAGTCGCGGAAGAGTGCCAGCTGCACGTCGTCCTGCCCCGGCCGGGCGAGGAGCGCGAGGTCGTGTTCCCACGCGTCGGGGTCGACGGTCGTCGTGTCGGGCACGCCGTGGGTGTACTGCCATTCGACGGCCTCCCGGCCGAGGGCGGGACGGAGTGCGTCGCGCGTCTCGGTGGTCCGCTCGGCGGCGTCGGCCCAGATCGGGTCCCAGAAGCCGGGCACGAAGCCCTCTTCGTACGCGTTGCCGTTCTGGGAGATGACCCCGACGACCGAAGCGGGTTCGGCGAGAGCGAGGCGCCAGCCAACCGGGGCGCCGTAGTCCTGGACGTACATCGTGTACTGCGCGACCCCGATGGTCGAGAGGAACCGACCGGTCACCTGCGCGAGGGCCGCAAAGGTGTATTCGAACTCGTCGACGGAAGGCGCAGCGGAACGGCCGAAGCCGATGTGGTCCGGAGCGATGACGCGGTACCGATCGGCCAGCGCGGGGATGAGGTGCCGGAACATGTGGGAGCTGCTCGGGTACCCGTGCAGGAGCAGAAGCACGGGAGCGTCGGCGGGGCCGGCTTCGCGGTAGAAGACGTCGAGCCCATCGACGGAGACGGTGCGGTGGTGGACGGTGACCATGACTAACCCCTAATACTTGTTTTACTGGTTAGCAGGACGGTAGCATGGATCCATCGCATCGAACGGTGCGGGAAAGCGAGGAGAAGTGCTTCGCAACGAGGAACTGCTGCTGAGCCTGCTGAACAGCGCACCGGTCATCGAGGGCACCCCGACCGACAGGCTCCAGGGCGAGACGGGCAGAAACGTCGCTCGCAGCTGGGGTGGGACAGGGTCCGCGAGCGAATTGGCGGGCCTTCGACGCGCGCGACAGGCACTGCAGGCCGTCATCCGTGGAGATGACGGAGGGGCGGTCGGAGAGCTCGCGGGCATCCTCGACGATGCTGTGCAGACGCCGCGCGTCACCCCGGATGGCGTGGCCTGGGAGCTCCAGGTTCCCGACGACGACCGTCTTGCGGCAGGGGCCGTGCTGGCGTGGTCGGGCGTGATCGCAGAGTTTCCCGGGCGCCTCCGCGCCTGCGCGAACCACGAATGCACCCAGTTCCTCGTCGACCACAGTCGCCCTGGCACCGCGAAGTGGTGCTCGATGGCGGTTTGCGGCAACCGGATGAAGGCCCGCACGCACGCTCGCCGCTCCAGGGTCTGAGCGAAGCTGCCCGCGAGCGCAGCGCCAAGCGATCACGTTGGTCGGGTCGGGCGGCTGAAGGTTGTGGGCCCCGTCAGGCCTCGCTGCGACGGCGGGAACCCAGCCCAACGGCCGTCAATCCCGTGATCGCCACTCCCAGCACCAATGCGGTTCCCAAGCTGCGGTCGCGTGACGCCGCGCAGGCACCGATCACTTCCTGCATCCCGTTCCCACCCGTGTCGCGAACACCGAGACGGTAATCCGGGTCAGTGCCGAGGGCGGGGGTGCACATGACCTTGACAGGGTCTTGCGTAGAGACGGTGACCGACGCAGGAAGCGTGAGGGCGAGAATCATGACGCAGGCTGCTACCGCGGCCAGCCCCCAGGCGATGACAGCAACACTGCGAGCTCGTCTCATTCCGGGATCCTACAACCGCCGTTGTCGAGTACGACAAACCCTCGGGCATGGAGAAATCCACAGACGGCCATGAGCGCTTCATTCCTTGATGGCCACTCGTCAGAAGGTGATCTGCTGGTACTCATGCCCTCAGGGACGTCGGCTCAATCACTTCGGAGCCGCAGAAGTCCTGGCTCCTCGGTGGTGTCTTAGTTGAGCGCCGCGATGGCTTCCGCGTCCGGGGGCGAAGATTGGCCCTGGTCATTGAGCTGTAGTTGGCCGTCGATCGCGATGGTCGGGGTCGAGGTCACGCCCGCTTCTCTAGACAAGGAGGTATTTCCTGCGACCCAGTCCACGTACTCGCCCTTCGCTGTTGCTTCCAGCGCCGCGTCGTCTGCAATACCCATCTGAGTGAGCGCCGTGGCGTAGTCCTCGGGCCCCCATGCGCTCTGTGTCTGTCCGGGAATTCCGTAGAGTCCATCACGGACCTCGTAGAACGATGCTGGATCGGCGGAAACTGCCGCCGCAAGCGCAGCCCCAGCCTGCGCTCCGTACGGCGCGATGATGTTCATGGGGTGGTACGTGATTTGGGCAGTCCCGGAAGCCACGAGGTCGTTATACGCCTGACCAGTCGCGGCGTGATAGTCGACGCAGTGAGGACAGGAGAAATCGAAGTAGTAATCGATCTTCATGGCGGCATCAGATCGCCCCACTGCGATGCCACTCGCGGACGCACTGATGGGTTGCTCAACAGAACTGCCGTCAGCCGAAGGCACTTCCACGTAACCCCGCGCTTCCAGCACGGTCCTTGATCCGAACCACGTTGAGCCAAAGACGGCGAGCAGCACAATCGCTGCAAGAACGACGACGGACCCGCTGATTATCCCGAGCTGTGCAAGCCAGCGGTTCCGTCGGGAGCGGCTCTCTTCGGCTCGACGTATCGCGTTTGCTTCCTCGCGGAACTTCTGGACGCGTTCCCGGTCTTTGCCTGCCATGCCTAATTTCCCCCTGGGTGCGAGTATGCCCTTGATGCTAAGGGGCGAGCCTCGCCGAAATCACCTCACTCATCCTTAAGGCTCATTGAACATCAGCGCGGAGCACGGTCATCAACACACTCACGTCAGACTGCACCGATGCTGAGACAGTCAACGAAGTGACACCGCCGACGTCTGGTGCGAACAAGATGGCGAGACCTTCAACGTCGGCTTCGTCGACGGCGTAAGGAAGACGGGCGTGACGATGGACGAACTCAAGACACAGTTCGACGCCGCCGCCTACGAGATCCGCAAGCGGGAAGGCCTCACCGGACACCCCGCCATCGCGAGGTTCGGTGGGCCGCGTCTATTCGTGGATTCGTTCGACAAAGAAATAGATTTTCCTGCCGTTCTCGGTCCGGTGATCAGACACCTGCTCTTCCCTGACTACGGTGTACCCCCGGACGTCTTGAGGCAGGATCTCTTGAGTCGTGTTGTCGATGACAATGATGCTTGTGTGCACCGATCGCTCGTAGAGCATGAGCAGTTCCCCCAGACTGTTCTGCGCCTCCCACGGCTCGCGGGTCACGATGATCTTCGGTCGGTGATTGTCTTCGTGGGTGATCGAGACGACGGTGTAATGCGATACCGACGCATCCACTGGGTGCCCCTCGGTGTCCACGATGTCCACGTTCGCGCTGACACTCGTGACGAGGGGGTGTATTTGCTCGAGTGGCTTCCCTTCCACAAAGTCCGTAGATATGGACCCCACTGGCCTTCTCTCTGCATCCTCGGGCCAGAAAGCAAACATACCCAAGGTGGCGGCGACGATGGCCAGGAGCCCGATGATCCCGTAGAGGTTCGTTAGGTGCCGGGGTGTCGGTCGCAGACCGGGTGACGGAAGACGCTCGCTTGAAGCACTGTCGCGTGCGCGAAAGTCTTCCTGGTCACTCTTCCTGCTCGTTGACTTCAATCGCTTCCCTCTCCGTGTTGAGAAGCGAACGTTGTAATAGGAGGCTCTTCGGGACGGAGGAGTTCTCGAAGTCGAATGCGGGCGCGTTGGTAGCGACCGCGAGCCGTCGACTCACTGATGTCGAGGATCGACGCGGCCTGCGGCAGAGTGAAGCCGTCCCAGAGGATCAGGCGCACAAGTTCGCTCTGATCGACCGGCAGCTGACCAAGAGCTTCGCGCACCTCGAGCGTCGTGGAATCGATCGCTGCGAGAGGTTGCGTTTCGAGCTGCCGACGGAGCTTGAGAGTTAGGTCCGTGCGTCGGAGCGATCCGCGGACAGCATTTGCATGAACTCGACGGGCGACTCCGAAAAGCCACATCCGCGCCTGCTCAGGGTTCGAGGGCATGTGGTCGACTCGTCGCCACGCGACGACGAACGTCTCGCTCAGCAGGTCAGCGGCGTCGGCCGGAATGCTCACCCGCCTCCCGAAATAGCTGAGGAGGTCCGCCGCGTTGGCCTGGTGAAGCGCCTCGATCGTCGCTTCCCGCTGGTCACGTCCGCGTCGCCGGGTCACTCGGAGCTCCCGGGAGTCTCGTCTCCGCAACGGCCAGCCATCTCCAGGGAGACTCCGCCGTCGAGGTAACCGGCCTCCTCGAATACCCGCAACATCTCGTCGCCCACGAGCGAGCTCGCGGCGATGCCGTGCTCCGCGTCCGGGACATCCGCCGAGTCCCCTCCCCCGGCCTCGATTTGGTTCTTGAGCGCTTGCTGTTCAGCCTGCTGATCGTTGAACTCAGCTTCGATATCCTCGGCGGTGATCGCCGCGACGAAGGGATCCCAGTCGTAGTCAGCGAGGAGTTCGCGCGCGGCCTGAGTGCGCTTATCCACTTCGACGTCCGACAGCTCTCCGCCGTACTCGGGGCTGACGCGCGCGACGACGGTGCAGAGCCCGAGTTCGTCGCTCCCTGTTCTGAGCTCGAACGTCCGCTGCACGACAACGTCCGGCGTGAAACCGACCCAGTCCAGCAGAGCGGGCCCTGCAACCGCGGCTGTGGTGCCGACACCCACGAGCCCAACGCTGAGTATCGCGGCCCAGAGCCCCGCTTGCAGCTTGGAGCGTCGCGGCCGCCTGTCGGCCGCAACGGCGTGGGCGATCTTCCGCGCCTCCGTTGCGTTCGTCGATTCCGAGCCCAGCGCTGGCGGCGCCGTTCGGCGTACCAGGTCGTCGATGTCGTCCATGTCGTTCCTCCTCAGCGTTTACCCTTCACTGTGAACATGTCCAGGTGCGACCCGTTCTTAACGCGGGACGGCAAATTGCTCATCGAGCGTCCGACTGATTTCCCAGAAGATACGACTTGGCACTCCGACGGATCAGTCGGGAGCTGCATGCTCGAGCGTGCGCGATGACGTCAGGCTTTACTCCGTCCAGTACGCGCTGAGTGCGTTGATGAGGTCGCCATGAGGGACGTTCGCAAACTTCGCGGCGGATACGGCGGCCCGCAGTTGGGCGGCAACGGCCCCCGGAAGCGCGGCGGACGCATCCGCAACTCGGGTGCCCGCGCGACCCCGCGACACGACCAGGCCTTCCTGCTCGAGGAGTTTGTATGCCTTGGCGGCTGTGCCGAGAGCAACGTCAAGATCGACCATCGTCTGGCGCACAGTCGGGAGCTTCTCTCCCGCTCCGAGCCGCCCCGAGAGAATGAGCCCCTTGAAGTAGCCGAAGATCTGCTCCGCGGTGCGCAACGTGTCGGCGCTATTGACCGGCGAGTCCTTCATCGAAGGGCGCCCGCCTGAGCCGCGACATCGCGATGCGAGGCGAAGCTCGGGAGCCAGCTGAGGAGAGGAATGGCAAGGAGCAACGTGAGGCCAGCCGTTCGGAGGATGGCAGCCAAAGCGATGAATAGGCGCCCGAGAGCCTCGTACGAGGCCCCAACTGCCACGTGAGTTCCATCCTCGAGCATCATGCCCTGATGCGGCATACCGGCACCACCGGTATCGCGGAGCACAATCGCGAGCGTGAGAAGAACGGCTCCCCCGGAAAGAGTCAGCACTGTCGAACTGATCTTGCGACGAGCCTGCCGCTCCCGTTCCAGCGTCGATGGGCGGCGGAACGGGCGTAACGCATTCTCTCGGAGCACTGCCCAAGAGGCAGCTGCGACGACGAGCACCGCGGCGACCACGGGAATGCTGTAGGACCAACCAAAGAAGTCTCGTCCTTCTTCAAGGAAACCCGCGCCCGTAAAAGAGCCGGGTGCGACAAGGAGCCGGTATGCCCCATCAGACGCTTGCGTCGATGTGACCCCCGTCCAAATCATGAGAACAGCGAAGGCCGCCAGCAGGAAGCCCGCACCGGCTAGCGCGCTCCGGTTTGAGAACGTCATCCAATCGCGCGCCGTTGTCGGTGCCACTCTTTCCTCGACATCACGACGTGCCGACCTGAGGATGACGGCCACCGCCAACAGCGGCAGGAGAACGGCAGCCAGCACCGTCACGTACTTCCACCAGATGAAGTTCGTCGTCCAGTCAGGGTTGACGAACCGGACCGCCGCGAGGTCGCGTCCGAGCTGCTGCGCGATGAAGGCGAACAGCGCCCCGGCTGTCAGGACCCAAAGCACCCACCTCTCGCGTGGTGACCAGACGGCCATCGGGACCCCGTGGCTTCGCCGCCTCAACGCTGTAGCGGTACCGATGGTGAGCACCAGAGCCGGCACCCAGGCATGGTTGTAGAGAGCACTCCACGGGTCCTCGACCAGGATGAAAAGCCATGCAGGCATGTGTAGTCCGTCCGTCAATTGTTTCGACTTGTTGAAACAAACTTTGTGTCTACACAATAGAACACAATCTAAGGCTGACAGCAACCATCGCCGGTCACGTCAGCCCTGGTGCCCCAGATGCTTCCGGGGGCGCAGGGGGGGCCGAAATCTCGAAGAACCCCTCACCCGACGCTGCACTGGCGAACGCTCTGAGCTTCGCGAGTGTTGGGCGGATCTCCCGGTGCGAGCATGAGGTCATGCTCAATCTGCTGACGCTTCCGGCCGAACTTCCGACGGCAGCCGAGCCCATCGCGATCCGGCGAGCGACGCTCGGAGATCTGCCCGCGCTCATGGGACTGCTCTCCGATGACCCGATCAGCGCGTCTCGGGGCGACGTCGCCGATCACGCTGACGAGAGGCTGTACCGCAGGGCGCTCGAGGGCATCATCGCCGACCCTGGCAACGAGGTCATTCTGGCGACCGACCTGGCCGGAGCAGCCGTCGGCACCCTGCAGCTCACCCTCATCCCCGGGATGGCCCGCAGAGGAGCCTGGCGGCTCCAGATCGAGGCGGTTCGGGTTGCGACCCACCACCGTTCGTCCGGGATCGGCACGGCCCTCATGAACTGGACGGTCGGCGTGGCCGCGCCGGCACTCGGCGCCACGCTCGTGCAGCTGACGTCCGACAGTGCCCGCGCCGACGCCCACCGCTTCTACGACCGCCTCGGCTTCCAGCCCTCGCACACCGGGTTCAAACTCAGCCTCGACACCGCCCGCCAGCCGGGGCCCTGACCGGGAACGCACTGCTGGTCGCCTCGGGGCTCTGGTCCAGCCGAGGGTCGCGAGGCGATGTCGCGCCCGAGGCTGGACTGAACGCGTGAGTTCTCGCCCGCCCCTCCGCGATGACACCGTGCACAACCGCGGGGTTACGAGTACTCCCACCCCTGCTCGGGGTGAGGGCCGAACTCTGGAATGACGACGGTTGTCTTGTAGAGCTCTCGTTGGAGGTCGGTCGCGAGACTCAAGCCTTCCCGCCACCAGGCGTGCAAGGTTTCGAGGTCGGTCCATGGTTCGAAGGGGTCGGCTCGAGCCGCCCAGAACGCCGTCCACTCACGCAGGCGCTCGGCCAGCCCGTCAGAGATACCGAAATGTTCGGGGCTCATTGCTCCCCCGTCTCCCCAGAGCGAGTAGTCGTGTCCCCAGTCAGGGAAAAGGCGCAGACGCCGCAGCTTCCCTGCCCTGCGCAATCGAGCGTGCTCGATAGCGTCGTCGCGGGAGATGCCATCAGGCACGATGAGCTCGACCTGGGTCACCGGATCAAGGATGCGTTGCGACATGCACTCACTCAACAACAGGGACCGGAGAGCGTCCAGCGTGAGACGCACCAAAGCACCTGGGTTTTGCGAGGCGACGACGGTGACGGGGTTCCTCGGTCATGATGTTGTGATGGTGAGCAGCGAACCGAAGAAGCGCATTCTGCGCCTGGCCTCCAGCTCGCCGCGGCAGGGAGATGCGGGCTCGCCGGCCTGGCCCTACGACGTCGACTTCATGCTGAGCGAAGACCAGGTGTGGACCATCGGGCTGAGCGAGGGCGTGGGTCACGGGGCTGCCGGCCGCGTGGTCAGTGTTGACGAAGCCCTGCAAACGCGCTCACTTGCGCACATCGTGAAGGCCGAAGGGAGCTGGCTGGTCCCGTACCTTCGGCGACTGCATGCTGGCGGGCGAGTCACCGAAGAGGAGCTCGCCGGGGACTATCTCAGTCGGCACGGCCGCCTTCCGCGAGTAATTGCCTAGTCGGAGCATCACGGCGACGGACTCGTAGACACCCGCCGATCGGAAACCAATCTCGGGCGCCAAGGGTTGACCTTCCCCTGTCCGTGCAAGAGCTGAGCCCGTATGATCACGCCTCGTGAAGAGCGTGAACGTTCCGATGATCGTCGATTCGAGCTCGTGGTGGGACGAGGGCGTCGAGGTGCCCAAGATCGACCATGAGCCTGCCGGGCCCGCGACCTGGCTGCGGGGCCATCCATCGGTCTTCGACACAGATCACGACGAGACGCTCCTCTTCGCGGAGACCCGCCGCGGAGTCTCCCGGTGTGGAACGGCGGGCGACTTCACCCAAGACGTCCTGTTCGAGAACGTGCCCATGGGGTACACCAGCCTGACGCTGCTCGAGAAGCGCGCGGTCGTCATCGGTGGTCGCGTTGCGCGCCTGTGGCCTGGCGAACGTCAACCACTGGGATACGTCGCGACCACGGCGGATGCGGCGGGGCGGCCCCTCGGGGCGGGTCAGGATTCGGTCCTCTGGCACAGCATTCACCGCGCGCTGCGATGGTCGACGATCGTCACGGATCGCCCGTTCACCGTCGGCGCCGTGCACAGCTCACAGGCCTGGCACTGATCGCCGTCGGATCAGCTCGGCTGCGTCCGCATCCGACGTGAGGTCAACCGGCTTGGTGAGCCCTTCGACTCGTCAGCTTCCTGGCCGGCGACCCACGGTGAGACCGACTCGGAGGGCACGATCGAGGTCGCCGAACGGACGACCGCTGAGCACGATGAGGGGTGCGTTGAGGGTGGCCTTCCGCTTGCTCCCCCAGGTCATTCCGACGAATGCGAGCTGGTCGGCGTCGGCGGTCCAGATGAAGACGACGCCATCACCTCCTCGGGTCTGCTCGGGAAGCGGCACGTACCGGGTCGGGTCTCCGGATGCGAACGCCGCGTGGAGCCGCTCGAATGCGTCCGGACTGAACGCGTGGTACCCCTCGAAACGCTTTCGGAGTGGTGTGCCGGTCTGCTCGCGGACCCACACTCGTGACCAGGACCCCGCGATCGCCCCGATAGCGAATACGCCGAAGGTCACGGCGAGGATGATGATCGCGATGGGAAGAATGCCCAGCCCCCGTAGCGCCTGATATCGCGGGCGCGACGCCTCCTGAGCGCTTTCCCTCGAGTACTCGATCAACCCGGCGAAGTTCACCACCGCGAACACCACCGCTGCTAGGCACAGCAGCAGCGCGCCCGTCGCCACGATCGTGCGCGGCAGCGAACGCCGAGAGACGAAGCCAGGAGTCCGCGAAAGCGTCGCGTCGTAGAGAGCCACACCCCCAGCATCCCAGGTCTCTGAGCTCGCCGCCCGCGTGAGCTGCTTACCGCTGCGAGGAGCACCGCACCCTGGGCTCGATGGAGCTGTCGGCGGTGGCTGATACCGTGCCCGGCGTGAAGATCCTCCTGCTGTCTCGCTGTCCGGGTGCGCTGTCGTCTTTCCTCGCGGAGTCGACAGATCGCGAAGGCCCGCTCCGCCTCGGCTACATCGACGACGCCCAGGTGGCGTTCTCGGAGGCTCCGTTCGTGCGAGCAGAACGCGACTCTGTGGAGGAGCTGGGCCACGAGGTCGTCGGCATCACCGTTCGGGGCCTGAGCGTCGCCGAGTTCGAGCGCGTGCTCGGAGGGCTGGATGCGCTGTACGTGGCGAGCGGGAGCACCTTCGCGCTCCTTGAGGCGCTGCGCGTGTCTGGCTGCGACGCCCCCTTGGTCGAGCACGTGCGAGCGGGGCTCCCCTATGTCGGGTCCAGCGCCGGATCGATCATCGCGGGGCCCGATGTCACGCCCGCCTCCCTGATGGACGACCCCGCAGATGGGCCCCTGCTCACTGATCTCACCGGCCTCGGGCTGGTCGAGCAGACCGTCATCCCGCATGCGGATGGGCAGCTGCCGCCCTACCCACCGGACCTCATTCGCACGACGCTGGACACGTACGGAGCCGACTACCCGTTGCTCCCCCTCGCCGACGACCAGGCCCTCCTCGCCGATGGAACGAGTACGCGAGTGATCGACTCAAGCTGCTGATCGGAGTGCTCCGATCCTCACCGAACGATGTGCATATCTCTCATCGTGATTGCGTCGCGATGCCGAGAAGTCGCCTCGTCCAGTCGGCCAGCGCGGCGGTGGCGCTTCGAGAGATGACCGCGCCCGGCATCATGCTCGTGAATCCGTGGAAGGCACCCGGCCACACGTGGAGTTCCGCGTCGCCGCCTGCTGCCCAGATGCTGCTCGCGTACGCGACTGTCTCATCACGAAAGACCTCGACGCTGCCGCAGTCGATGTAGGTGCGCGGGAGGTTGGAGAGATCGGTTGCTCGGGCGGGGGCGGCGAAGACGGAGACATCCTCGCCGGCGCGGCGGGATCCGAGATAGGCGTCCCATCCGAAGCGAGTCATCTGCCGATCCGCGACCCCGATGCCGTCGATCTGCCTGGTCGACACCGTGCAGTCCCGGTCGTCGAGCATCGGCGACACCAGGATCTGCGCCATCAGGGCTGGCCCTTTCCGTTCCCGGGAGAGAAGGGCAGTACCTGCGGCGAGCCCACCGCCGGCGCTCTGGCCGACGACGACGATGCGTTCTGGGTCGATGTCGAGCGCATCGGCGTTCGCTGCGACCCAGGCCAGCCCCGCGTAGCAGTCCTCGACCGGATACGGGTCGGGATACTCGGGGGCGAGGCGGTAGTCGACGCTGATGAGCACCACGTCGTGGTCGTTCAGGAGCCAGTCCTCATATGAGTCCAGATTCCCCAGGTAGTGGCCGAACACCATGCCACCGCCGTGGATCGTGTAGAACGCGCTCGTGATCCCGGTGCGGCCGATGCGCTGGACAACGGCGAGGGTGATCGGATCACCGAGGTGGCCTGGCACGGTGAGCGTCCGCCGTTCGTACCCGCGAGCCCGCAGCCGCTCGTCGAGTTCATCTTCCGTGATGTCGAGGCCGCGCAGGTGCGGGAGCATCTCGGTCGTGAGGGTGAGAGGCCCGTGCGCTTCGAGTGCGGTGAGGAAGGTGGCCAGCTCGGGATCGAAGGCCGGGCGAGGTGTGAGGTCAGACATCGGTGGACTCCTGTGTGGTGATCGACGTGGGAAGGGTGCGACGCGAACGTTGGATGCCGATGGCGACGAGCGCCGCAGCGAGGGCGGTGATGCTCAGACCGGCGATGAGCATCGCGTCTTGCAACGATGCGAGTCGGTCCGGGGTCCAGGTCACCGTCGCGATAGTGCCGACGACATGGGCGGCCAGGATCGTGCCAGCAGCGGTGATCCCGGCTGCGGTGGCGATCTCGCTCGCGGTGTCGACGAGGGCGGCACCGATGGAGGTGCGGTTCTCGGGGAGGCCGCGCAGGACGTTGTTCCCGGCGACGGCGCCGACTACCCGCATCCCGGCGGCGACGAGCACGAGCGCAAGCAGGATCCAGGCGTAACCGAAGCGACCCAGGAGCGCGAACACGGCAAGGCCCGCGACGACAGCGGTCGCGCTCATCCAGGCTGCTCGATCAAGACCCAGCCGTCTGGCAACCGGGCCGACGAAGCGGCCGCTCACGAGAAGCACCACGACCTGCGGCAGCGTAGCGATCGCGGCGAGGGCGGGCGGCCACCCCCACGCGAGCTGCAATTGCACTGTGACCAGGTACGACAGCCCCGCCATCGCAAGGCCCGCGGCGGCCTTGTACGCCAGACCACTCGCGACCTGAGGCTGTACGACGAGTCGCAAGTCCAGCAGCGGATGGCGCGCCGTGCGGGCACGGACCACGAATGCGACGGCCGCGGCGACCGTGGCCGTCGCCGTGCTCCACTCCACAGTGACGTCGGCACCAGCGACGAACAGGGTCGGAGTGAGCAGGACGCCGACGACGGTTGCCGTGCCGAGGATCGCGCCGATCACATCGATGCGGTCGCGGTGAGGATCTGCTTGCTGGTCAGCGGCGATCCCCGCGCGAATGCCAACGAAGGCGATCGCTGCGATCGGAGCATTGGCCACCATCAGTGCCTGCCACGGTGACACGGCAAGAGCGAACCCGCCAATCGTGGGCCCGGCGGCGAGGCCCACCAACCCAGCAGTCGAGATGACCGCCAGTGCCCGCACGCGCAACTCGTCTCGAGCGAAGAGCCGGAAAGCCAACGCCATCGAGCCTGGGGCTGTCATCGCCGCGGCGACTCCCATCAGCGCGCGTACGGCGATGAGCTGCTCGATCGACGTGACGAACACGGTCAGCGCGCTCACGATCGCGAGCAACGTCAGGCCAGCGAGCATGATGCGGCGGCGACCGAACCGGTCAGCGACCGAACCGAACAGAAGCATGAGGCCGCCGAAGGCGAGCGAGTACGCCCCGGAGACCCACTGCAGCGAGGCGGTGGGTGCGATGAGCTCGCGCCCGATGGAGGGGAGCGCAACGTTCAGGACAGAATTGTCGAGCATCTCGAACAGGAACACCGCAGAGAGGCCGGTCAGCGCAACCCACGCATCGCGCAGACGTGGCGGGGGAGCCTGTACGGCGGCAGGCGTCGTCGATTCGAACATGAGCGCACTCCTTCGATGAAGAAGTGGCGACTCCGACGAGACCGCTTGTGCGTTTCCGTCTGCCTCAGCAGGACGGGATTTTTCCCTCTGCGTGAAGGCTAGCGCATCACCGCCCTGTCCTGAGCGTGGTGACGGGCGCCGCATTCTCCAGGCCTGTCGTGCCCGTTGTCCTGAGCGCCCTCCGGGAGTCTTGGCGCTGAGTTCGCGCTTCACTAGCATCGGCTGAATGTCGAACACCACGGACGCCTACTCCCTGCGAGCCGACGAGTACAGCAGCCTCCTGGGTTCGATGGAGTCGGTGCACGACTCCGACCGTCAGCTCATCGACAGCTGGGCGGCGGCAGTTGACGGTCGGGTGCTGGATGCCGGCTGCGGGCCCGGACATTGGACGAACTACCTCGCCAGTCGGGGGCTCGACGTCCGGGGCATCGACCTGGTCCCGGGATTCATCGAACGTGCGCGCTCCTCCTATCCCGGCGTGCGATACGACCTTGGGAGCATCGACGAGATCGACGAGCCCGGCGACTCCCTCGGGGGCGTCCTGTCCTGGTACTCGACGATCCACCACGACCCGTCTCGCATCTCCGAACCCCTCACCGAGTTCGCTCGAGTCCTGCGCCCAGGCGGCCTGCTCGCCATCGGGTACTTCGAAGGCGCCGCGCGTGAAGCGTTCGATCACGCCATCACAACCGCGTACCGATGGCCGGCAGACGAGCTTGAGCAAGCCCTGGAGGCGTGCGGATTCGAAGTGCTCGAGTCCCATCGGCGAACCAGCCGAACCCACAGACCGCACGGCGCCGTCGTCTGCCGACTCGCTTGAGCCTGGCTGAACGGCTGGCGGCATGGCAGGAGGGAAGCCTCGGCCCAGCCCTTCAGGCGAGTTCGAGTTTCCACTCGGCGACGTTGCACTGCCCGTCGTCGTTGTTGCCGGATGCAAGCACTGTCCCGTCTGCGCGCAGGCCGAGCGTGTGCGCTGACCCCGCGGCCACCGCCACGACGTCCCGCCACGTTGCGACCTCGCATTGCCCACGCCTGTTGTCGCCGGATGCGCGCACCCGACCGTTCCCGAGGACAGCAACCGTGTGGCGGCTCCCCGCTGAGAGGGCCACCACGTCGCGCCACTCCAGCGCATCTACGAGGCCTGCCGCCCGATCGCCAGCGACAACCACCCGGCCTTCTCGAGTCAGACCGGCAGTGTGGAGGTAGCCCGCAGCCACCGCTCGCACGCCGCGCCAGTCCGCGACGGAGGATTGCCCCCTCCGATCGTTGCCCGCAGCGACAGCCGTGCCGTCTGCGCGAAGCCCGACCGTGTGCCAGTCTCCCGCAGCGATGGCGACCAGCTCACTCCATCCTTCGACGTCATTCGCTCCCTCGTTCCGCCTCCCCGCGGCCAGGGCTCGCCCGTCCGCGGAGACGGCGAGAGTGCGCCGCCAGCCGGCGGCAACAGCCACGACCTGTGTCCAGTCGCCGACGTCGCACTGCCCCTCATTGTTCCAACCGGTGGCGAGCACGGTGCCGTCCGCGCGCAACCCAACTGTGTGAGATCGGCCCGTGTTCGCGGCGGTATGCACCCCACCCACAGCGACCGAGATCACGTCGGACCAGCTTTCCACCCGTCCCTCCTCAGAGCGCGCTCGACCAGCGGTGCACACAGCGCCGCCTGCCATCACACCGGCAGAGTGTCGCCGACCGGCCGCGATCTTCGCGCGGGCAGGTTTCGCGTGCTGGTCGAAGCTCATACGTTGATCGTCTCAGCCAGTTCGTCGTACCGCGCTCATCGACGTGTGGTGCCCTCCGGCGTCATTCCGACAACGGGGCCAGCTCGTCGTCGCCCTGGGGACGCAACCAGCGGATGAGTCGCCGGAGGAGCTCTCGGTGCTCCGGAGCTTCGAAGGATCGAGCCGAGCCAGCTTGTTGTGCACGTCCTTCGACTCCGCAGCCTCGATGGCCGGCCGACGATGCTCGAGCGGCTCACATTCACGGAGGAAGTCGGACGCCACCTCTTCGAGGTCGACCTGAACACCGTGTCCATCACCGAGTTCCTCGACAGTCGCGGCTACGGCTACACCGACATCGACCACGAGATCGACGCGAAGGCCGCCGATGGACTGGACGCCAGACTGCTGGAGATCGAGGAAGGCTCCCCCGTCCTGCGCCTGCGCCGGGTGACGCGAGACAACGATGGCCGCGTCTTCGAGGTCTCCGACGACCGCTACCGGAGCGACATCGTGCGCTTCACGGTGTCAGCATCCGGCAGGTCGCAGCGGGGGTCGCACTACGTGCGGCCGATCGCGTTCTGACCTTCGCCTGTCGGCGTCCGAGGTTGCAGGCACTGCCATCTGCCGACTCACTTGAGCCCGCTTGAACGGGCCGCTGGCCCCACCCTTGTGTCAAGCGTGCTTGACGTGTATAACTGTCTCGACAGTCAAGTTAGCTTTACACATGGGAGTGCGGAATATGGACACCGAGAGTTCCTCGTACACAGCGGACACTCGAAGCCGGTGGGGCCGAGTGAAGTTCGGCAGGCGCTGGTCGGCGCTCTGGCTGGCGATCCCCTCCGGCCTGCTCCTCGCCTGCGTCATCGCAACGATTCTGGTACTGACTGGGTCCGCCGGCCCGCACCCGCTCGTCGGGTGGTTCGCGACGGTACTGGTGTCGTTCTGGGCCTGTGCTGGCCTCGTGTGGGCGCTGTCCGTCGACCGAGACAGCCTCCGAGGAGCCACCCCGCGCCCCGAGCAGTCGGTGGAGTCGGCGTGGATCGAACGCGCGACGAGCGGAGCGTTCGGCGACACCCTGCTCGTGACCGGTCTCGGCACCGCGGTCATCGCGGTCGGAAACCTCGACATTCCCGCACTCCTGGCCCTGGTCGCCGTGATCGTCGTCGCGATGGGATCGGTGAGCATCCGGTATGGCCTCGAGCGAAGGCGAGGCTAGTTCGTGAAGAACGCGCTCCCCGACCTTCGCAAGCAACGCGGGTGGTCGCAGCAGCGCCTCGCGGAGGAGCTCGGCGTCTCCCGCCAGACGGTCATCTCCATCGAGCGCGGCCGCTTCGACCCCTCGCTACCCCTCGCGTTCCGACTCGCGCGCGTCTTCGAGTGCCCGATCGAGAGCATCTTCGACGACGATGACGCCGACGGGGCCGACGACACCGAGTGACGGGTCCCCTCTGACGACTCCCGCAGACATCCGCGAGAAGGGCCGCGTCAGCCGTCGTCGCGCGGGCGTTCCGTCAGCCCGAGGAGGGTGATGACCTGCTCGGCGTGCGCGCGCGCAGCCGCCGCGCTCGGTGCGGGCGCCAGCCCGAGCAGGCGGCGTCGGTGCGGCTCACCGAGGAGCAGCCCGAACAGTGCCTCCGCTAGCGGCAGCGCCTCCGCCTTCACCTGCACGAGCCCGCTCGCAGGAGAGAGGTGCTGCGCGAGCAGCGTGACGTACCCCCGTGGCCCGCTGGAGTAGAAGCCCGACGCGAGCTCCATCGTGAACTGGACGGTCCACTGGTCGGCGAGGTACTTCGGTGAAGAAGCGAAGAGCCACCTCGGGGACGAGCGGTGGAATCGGATGTACGACTTCGGGGCGTCCTGCAGGCCGGCGCCTCGATGACCTTCGTGAGCGACGTCGTGACGAACTTCGAGCTCCACCGGGGAAACCCGTTCTTCGGCATGCAGGTAGCGGCGACGTGGAGCTCGACCAGCTCGGCCAGGTGAGCCCGTCGGCGGTCCTGTTCGAAGGAGAGCTGGCCTTCGGCTCGCTCACCTAGACCGACGGCGGTCTCCGTCCGCGAAGTCCTCAGCGAGATGTGCGCTTCGGAACGAGCAGGGTGATGAGGAGAACGGCGAGACCTGCGCCTCCGGCGACGAACCCCGCCATCTGGAGGATCCCGGCACCGATGTTCGCATCGAGCGCGGTCGGGTCGGTGATGAGGACCGCCGAGGCGAGTGCGATGAATCCGATGGCAAGAAGAATCGTTCCGAGAAGTCGCATGCAGTGTTCCTTTGGTTGAAGCACGGTTGAGTGTGGTCGTGATGTGTGCCTGAATCAGCCCTGAGCCAGCCAGACGAGAACCCCGCCGAGGGCCGAGACCAGCACAAGCGGCAGCCACCACCGGGCGCCGAACTTTGGTCGCCGGGAAGCGCGCGGGGTTCGCGGTGCGCTCATGGTCTTCTCCTCGTTTCAGCTCTCAGACACCTCACTACACCGCCGCCTCCGCAAAGGCAGGATGTGCGACGATGACTCGCGTTGTGGTGGGTCAGTAGAGCTCGAGCGCCAGTTCCCGGGCGAGTTCCATGCTCCGCCAGCGCGCCGGCGAGAAGTCGTACGGCATCATTTGGACGGCCTCGGCGAGGCTCGTCCCGCGCGCTGCACGGGCGTCTTCGGCATCTTCGGCGGCGCACTCGGTGCCCTCGTCGTCATCGGCAGGAGCGGGATGCGACTCCTCCCAGGCATCGAAACGGTCGTTGTCGGCCTGCGCGAGGCCGGAGCTCTCGATGACCCCGTTGAGGGCGGCCTCGAAGGCGGCCCGTTCAGCGGCCACCTCGGCCACGCGGGGGTCGTCGACGGCGACCGTATCGTCGAGCGCCTCCTCGGCGGCGTCGATGCGGTCGGCCTCCTCCCGCAGCTCCGGGTGGCTGGCCAGGGCGATGAATCGAGATGCCTGGACGGAGGCACCGAGTGCGCCGAAGATCCGCTCGGTCACGAGGAGGGTGTCCAGGTCGTCCTGCCGCAGTGCCCCCTCTGGCAGCTCTGCCAGGCGGTCGCTCACGATGTCGGAGAGCAAGCCCACCCTGCTGCCCTGCGCGCGCATGCGCTGCACAGCCGTCCGCTGCCGCTCGAGTTCGACCTGGCGCGCGACGAGGGACTCCTCCAGCCGCTCGAGGATGCGTGCGACATCACCGCCGCTGCCGGCTGAGTCGGCCACGTCCGCGTCCGCGAAGGCATCGCGGATGTCGTCGAGGGCGATGCCGGCGTCGGCCATCCGACGGATCCACAGCAGCTGGATCATCTCGTCGTAGCCGTAGCGGCGGCGGTCGTCGCTCCCCCGCGCTGGCTCCGGGATCAGCCCCAGCTGGTGGTAGTGGCGAATCGCGCGGGGCGTGGTCCCGACGAATTCGGCGGCTCCGCCGATCGTGACCTGGCGGGGCGGGATGAACGACGACAGCATGTGGGGCCTTCCTCGGGGGGGGTGGCTGGATGCATCCACTGCACCACATGACGCTGCGGAAGGTGCAAGTCCGCAGTCGATCCGAGCCGAAGACGGCGGGGTCTAGAATGAGAACTGTTCTGGTGTTATGGTGTTTATGTACAGTGGAGTTCGCATGCGGAAAGTACTGATTTCAACGAGCGCATCGTTGCCCATCTACGAACAGATCAAGACGCAGGTACGGTCGGCGATCCTGTCCGGAGATGCCGCGGCAGGCGAGACGCTGCCTTCATTGCGCCAGTTGGCGGCAGACCTCCGAGTGAGCGTCATCACCGTGACTCGCGCGTACAACGACCTCGTCCACGAGGGCCTGGTCCGCAACGAGCACGGCCGCGGATTCGTCGTGCTGGAGGTCGACCCCACGATCGCCTCCGGAGCCCTGGAGGAGCGAGTCGCCGCCGCACTGCACGAGCTGCTCATCGCAGCTCGAAGCGCACACATCGACATCGACGAAATGCACCGACGCCTTGATGAGGCTTGGAGGAACAATGACTGACGACGCAGCGCAGATCTCAGACCTGCGCATCACTCGACCCGACTTCACGGTCGAGGACATCTCATTCAGCATCCCGCGCGGTTCCGTGGTTGGACTCGTCGGCCCGAATGGCGCCGGGAAGACCACGATCATCCGCTCCCTGCTTGGCCTGATCACCCCCGACGCGGGACGCATCGAGGTCTTCGGCGGCCCAGCCGGAGCGAGCACGGCCCTCGCGAAGACCGGCATCGTCCTCGACCGGCCGACGGCCGCCGAGGACTGGCGCGTGACGTCGCTCGGCCGAAGGCTCGCCCCGTTCTACCCGCGGTGGGACCACGCCCGCTTCGCGCAGCTGCTCGACCGGTTCAGCATCCCCGAGAAGCGACGAGTCGGCGAACTCTCCCGCGGCCAGGGCGTGAAGCTCGCGCTCTCGTGCGCCCTCGCACAGCAGCCGGAGCTCCTCATCCTCGACGAACCCTCGAGCGGACTCGATCCGGCATCGCGCCGGGAGATCACCGACGTGATCCGCGAGTTCATGGTCGACCCGCAGCACGCGGTGCTGTTCTCGACGCACATCACAACCGACCTCGACGAGCTCGCCGATGACCTCATCGTGCTCGTGGGCGGGCACATCGCGCGCCGAGGCCCACTCCCCGACGTCAAGGAGAGCTACGCCATCGCGCGCGGCACAGGCACCGTGCCCGCGAGCGCACTCGGCCCCCAGCACACCGGCCAGGGATGGTCCGCGCTCATCCGCGTCGACGACTCACCGCAGTACGGGCCCGAGGTCGTGATCGACGAGGCGACCATCGACGACATCATCATCCACCTGGCCGCCGCACACGAGGAGGCAACGGCATGACGCTCGCATTCACTCGCTTCGACCTGATGTCCTGGGCCGTCAAGAAGCAGACGCTGCTGCTGCTCGCGTTCATCGCCCTGGTCGGCATCGTGCTCCCGCTACCGGGGATGGCGATCGCCGCATCCGCCCTCGTCACATCCCTGATCCTGTCCGCCCCGTTCCTGGGCGACGAACGCGATCGACTCGACACGCTCTACGGAGTGCTCCCGATCTCGCGGGGCGCAGTTGTCGTCGGGCGCGCGATCTCGGTACTCCTCTACGGCCTCGCCGCGGTGGCCGTCGCGACAGTAGTGACCTTCGTCATGGCGTGGGTGCGCAACCGCGAACTCGCGCCCGAGCTGCTCCTCGTGAACTACGCGGCGGCGTTCGCGATCATCGGCCTGGCGGTCGGCGTGCAGCTGCCCGTGCTCTTCCGCGTCGGATACACCCGTGGACGCTTCATGGTCTACGCCCCGGTGGTCGTCATCGCGGGCGGAGCCTGGGTGGGCCAGGCCACCGGCATCCTCGGCGACGACACCTTCTCGGCCCTGCCCCTCGAGGGCATCGTCGCGGCGTGCGCCGCCGTCGGTGTCATCGGCATCACCGTGGGCACCGGTCTCGCTGCACGTTTCTACCGGGCGCGCGAACTGCGCTGACCACGTTCCTGCGGTCCGGGGCGCCTGCATCAGACAACATGCATTGCAATACCTTGCATTACAAAGTAAAGTGCAATGCATGACAACCTCAGTCGGTGCGCAACTTCGCAAGGGCGTCGTCGAGTACTGCGTCCTCGGACTCCTCCAACAGGGGCCCATGTACGGGTGGCTGATCTCAGAACGACTGGTCTCCCTCGGGCTCATCGGCAGCATCGGAACGCTCTACCCGTTGATGACCCGACTGCGCGAACGCGAGCTGATCGCCGCGCACGCCGACGACTCCGACTCGGCGCGACCCCGGAAGTACTACGCCATCACCAGTCAGGGACACGCCGAGCTGGAGCAGTTCAGGTCCCAGTGGGCGCCGTTCGCCTCCGCCGTGGAGGAAGTCACGCAATCACGAACGACCACCACCACGACCGCGAGCGACAGCATCCGCTCACGCGACCAGACGGAAGCAGGAGACCGATGAAGCCTTTCGAATCGCAGAACGAAATCGCAGGCAGCTACCTGAAGGAGCTCCAAGCAGCGCTTCGCGATGGGACACCCCAGGTCCGGGACGAGGTGCTCAACGACATCGCGGACACGCTCCGCGGCCTCGATGCCGACGAGACTCGAGTCCGCATCCGAGAGCTCGGGGCACCGAGCACGATCGCAGCCGACGCCATGGCGGAGACGCCCTCGCCCGAAGGGACCGGGCCGAGCCGCGCGTACCCGATCATCATGTCCATCGCCCTCATCGCCGGCTGGTACCTGGTGCCGGTGCTCGGCTGGGTGGCCGGACTCATCATGATCGGCGCGAGCCAGCACTGGTCGTCGCGAGTGCGCAGGAACGGCATCCTCGCGTCTGTCGCCGTGATCGCCGTCTCCACCATCGGCATCTTCGTCTTCCGCGGGACAGGCGCGTGGGTTGTCGGCGTGATCATCTTCGCTGCGCTGCCGCTCCTCGGCAACATCTTCGTCGCCGACTACCTCCGCCGCCGGTGGGCGCTGCCCGGCCAGCACTAGATCCGACGCGCACCCGGCCCGATCTGGCCCAGCTCGACAGCTCTGCCGATGACCGATGATCCGAACTCTGGAGGAGAATGCCGGTATGCGCCTCCGTCGATTCACTCCAGTGCTGCTCGTCCCCCTCGTGCTCGCAGCACTCGTTGGATGCTCGCCCACTGCGCCCACGGAACCGGAGCCGCCGAAGTTCAAGCTCTCCCTCAACGAGGTACGCGACGCATCGCTGGAGGTGGCCGAGGGGATGGTCGCGGAGTTCCCGGAAGCAACGGGGCTCATCGAAGCTGATCCCAACGTCTCAGCCTGCGCCGGCGAGGAACCCAGAATCGGTCGTTGGGTGTGGGCGACGACGTTCTCGTCCACCGACCTCGTGAACACCGTCACGAAACTCCAAGAGGAGTATGGCGACGCCGTGACCTCCACGGGCACCGCGAGTGAGACGGTCGAGTATGCCGACGGCTCCACATGGCCTGCGACTGGCTCGCACACCTTGATCGAAGACGAGACCGGGTCGTACCTCCTGAGCTACCCAGCTGGAACCGAAGGACAGGTCCTGCTTCGCGTGGTCACCGCCTGCGGAGTGCTGCGCTGAGCATCCCGCCACCGAGACGATTCGGAACCCACGGGTCTCGCGTATCTGGGCGCTAACGCCTCCCTGCCGAACCCTGCTAAGTTAGGTGCAATCGTTCAGCCCGCCCGGTCCACCGGTGTGGGCTGGATTTTTTTGTCCGAGAGGATGCCGAGAGTGTCACCTTCACCGAAGAAGTACCTCACGATCGGAGAGCAGGCTCAGCTCCTCAAGAGCCGGGGCATGGAGCTCGACGGCAACCCCGAGCAGTGGCTGAAGTCGATCAACTACTACCGGTTGAGCGGGTACTGGTACACGTCGCGTCGATTCGAGACAACCGCTGAGGGCGCGCCCTCACGATCCGATCAGTTCCAACCGGGGACCAAGTTCTCAGAGGTTGCGGCACTGTACGAGCTTGACCGCAAACTTCGCTCTCTTGTACACGTCGGGCTCGAGCGGGTCGAAGTAGCGCTCCGCAGTCAGGTCAGCTACGTCCTCGGGCGCTACGGCCCCTTGTCCTACGAGGACAAGTCCCTGTTTCGGGATGCCTTCAACCACTCGTCGTGGGTCGACAAGACGCACGAACGGGTGAAGCGGGCGGCCCGCAGATCGATGTTCATCAACCATCACATGCAGAATCACGCTGGGGTGATTCCGATCTGGGTGCTCGTCGACGTCCTCGACTTCTCGGACGTATCGATGCTCTACGACGGAATGCGCGCAACAGACCAGTTCGATGTGGCTGAAGGCATGGGTATTCGTCTCCGACTTGACCGGTTATCGCACAGGCAACGCGGCAAAGCCGTCAAGCATCATCCGTTCGCCCGGTGGCTCGAGCAGCTGACGGTCGTCCGCAATATCTCTGCCCATCATGGACGCCTTTGGAACCGCTCCCTCGTCCCGGCTGCGACAGGGGCGATGAGGACCATCGAAGAGTTGGAGAGCCTTCCTCCTGGACAGAGCGAAGATCTCTACGGAGCGCTCGCGGTCATCGCGCAGATCTTGACAGCTGCCGCGCCCGACTCGAATTGGGCACTCAAGGTCGCGTCGGAAGTCGAGCGCGGGTTCGCGGCGCTGCCCGGGCGGGATGTCAGTGAGATGGGGTTTCCCGGCGATTGGCGCGATGTCGGCGTCTGGAGGGCCTGAGAAGCGCACCGTCCGCAGTGGTTCGTTTGCGCAGGATTTCCTGGGTGGGCCACGCCTATCTGGCCGAGCACGCTCGCAGAGCGTCCCCTCGGAACCGGTGACCCGATCAGCGATAGCGTGATCGCATGACAGGCGGCACTCTGCGTTGGGCGACCGAAGCTGATGCGCGGGCAGTCGCCATCGTGCACGTCGACTCGTGGCGAGCGGCCTACGCGGGCCTCGTCCCCTCGGAGGTGCTGGCCGCCCTGAGCGTCGAGCAGCGCACCGCCGGCTGGACACGGTGGATCGCCGCCTCCCTGCGCGGCGATGCGACGGACCAGGACGCCGTGCGCCCGCATCGGCTGCTCGTCGCCGAGGACGGGGAACGCATCGTCGGCTGGGCCGCACTCGGGCCCGGGAGAGACCCCGACGATGGGCACCGAGGGGAGCTCGGTGGCCTGTACGTGCATCCAGACCACTGGTCGACGGGGGTCGGCGCCTCGCTCATCCGGCGCGCCGAACAAGAACTCCGCGCAGCCGGCCACTCGGACGCCTACGTGTGGGTGCTGACTGGCAACGAGCGGGCGATCGGTTTCTACGAGCGACAGGGCTGGCGTGCGGACGGCGCCAGCAAGATCGCGGATGAGGGCAGCGCACGCGCGCTCGTCGAACTCCGACGCACAAAGCCCCTGTCTTAGTCATGCCGAAGAAGCGCTGACCGAGAAGGACCTGGGGCGGCTGGCCTCAGCGACGGATAGGCTGGGCCAGCCGCCCGACCTGGAGGCGACGCCTGGACTAGACGCCCAGCTGCCCCAGCCACTCTGTGACGGAGCGAGGCGTGATGCCGAGGCGCCGCTGCGCGCTCGTCGCCTCGTCGATGACCTCGTGGGGCTGCGTGGCTCGCCACTTGTAGGACTCGACGACGGGCGCAGCACCGGGACCGATGACACGCGCGAGGTCCTCTCCGAACGCATCCGGATCACGACTGTCGAACCTGACCGGACGACCAAGGTGCGCTGCGAAACTCTGCGCGAGATCGTCGCCGAGCAGACCGGGGAGGGCGCCGACGCCGACGATTCCGGTGATCGCGTCGTCCTGCAGCAGTCCGACGACGACGTCAGCGACGTCGAGGTGGGAGCTCCAGGAGACCGCGTAGTCCGCACGGATGGGGTAGCTGAGAATGCCACGCTCCTGCACCGACTCGACGACGAACGGCAGCAGGAGGTTCTCGAGGTAGAGGCGGGGCTGCACGATGGCGGTCGAGATCTCGGCTTCCTCGAGCCTGCGCACCAGCACGGCGAGCGCGCTCTCCGGGTCCTCCAGCGTGTACCCGCTCGTGGAGACCACGACTCGGGCCGGAGTCGACGCCTCGGCGGCGTCGGCGACCGCGTTCGCTGCCGACAGCTGGTCGGCAGGCGATCCGATCGGCAGGTGGACGAAGATCCCCTGAACTCTGCGATACGCGTCGGCCAGCGAGGCGGCGTCGGTGAAGTCGACGGCAACCGCCGTTCCCGGGCCGGCATAGGAGCTCGGTGTGCGAACCGCGGCAGTGACATCGAGGTCGGCCTGGGCGAGGGCTGCGATGACGGGGGCGCCCTGGGCACCAGTGGCGCCATGAATCAAGTAGGTCATACGTCCATTAGTGCACAGGATGCATCGGTTACGTCAACTGCACTAAAGGGATATGCTCAAACTCATGTCAAGATGCGACGATCTCCCCGAGTGCGGTGTCGCCCGATTCCTCGTACTTCTCGAGGGGCCATGGGCCACCTTGATCGTGCGGGAACTGCTCCACGGCCCCCTCCGATTCACCGAGATCAAGGACCGCCTCCCCGGCATCAGTGCGCACACGCTCACGAACCGGCTGCGGCGCTTTGAGGCCAACGGGCTTGTCACACGGACGTCCTACCCGGAGATCCCGCCGAGGGTCGTCTACGAGCTGACCGAGGTCGGTGAGCAGCTGCGGACGGTCCTCGACGCCATGAACGCGTGGGCCCTGTCCGTGCCTGAAGTCGCCAACGCGGAGTGACCGGTTAGCTCCGCCGTCACCGTTCTACTAAAATCCTTGCTCGGAATTGCCAGCCATGTCACGAGGGTCGCCTGACGCCTCGTGCCGACCGAGCAAGGAGCCGGCCGTGCAGTCGCCTGAGTCAAAACTCACCCCAAGCAGCTACGGCGCAGTTCGCCGGACGACCAAGGGAGAGAAGACTCCCCGGATCACGCAGAGCTATGGCGCAGTCTCGAAGGCGATCCGCGGGCAGGGGCTCCTCGATCGCACGCTCGGGTTCTACGGCGCCCTCGCGGCAGGCCTTCTCGTCGCGCTCGCCGCTGCGATCGCTGGGTTCATTCTGCTCGGAGACAGCTGGTTCCAGCTGCTCATCGCTGCCGCCCTCGGGGTCATCTTCACGCAGTTCGCGTTCCTCGCGCATGAAGCCTCCCACCGCCAGGTCCTGACCTCGGGGCGGGCGAACGACCGGCTCGGTCGTTTCCTGGCGGCCGGCATCGTCGGGATGAGCTACAGCTGGTGGATGACGAAGCACACCCGTCATCACGCCAACCCCAACAAGAAGGGGAAGGATCCCGACATCGACTTCGACACGATCTCCTTCACGGAGGAGTCGGCGAGCGAGCAACGGGGTCTGCTGGCGCTGATCACCCGCAAGCAGGGGTACCTGTTCTTCCCGCTGCTGACGTTCGAGGGCTACAACCTCCACTTCCGGTCCATCAAGTCGCTCTTCGCCAGGGAGAAGATCACGGGTCGGTGGGTGGAGCTGACGATGATCGCGGTCCGCTTCGTGATCTACCTCGGCGCGATCTTCTGGATGCTCCCGCTCGGCATGGCGTTCGCCTTCGTCGCCGTGCAGATGGCGGTCTTCGGGGTCTACATGGGGGCGTCGTTCGCGCCCAACCACAAGGGAATGCCGCTCATCCCCGCCGACGTGAAGCTCGACTTCTTCAGCAGGCAGGTCCTCACCTCCCGCAACGTGCGGGGCGGCTGGTGGGCCAGCGCGCTCATGGGCGGACTCAACTACCAGATCGAGCACCACCTCTTCCCGAGCATGCCGAGGCCGCACCTCGCCCGCGCTCGCGAGATCGTGCGTGCCTACTGCGAAGAGCAGGACGTGCCGTACACGGAGACCTCGCTCCTGGAGTCGTACCGCATCGTGATCGAGTACCTCAACCGGGTGGGGCTGCACGCTCGCGACCCGTTCGACTGCCCCGTCGCCGGCGACTTCCGGCGCCGCTAGGCGACCACACCCACCTGCCTCGGTGAGTCCAGATCTCAGACGTCGCGCGCGAACCCGCGAACAGCCTCGGTGACCGGCGTCTGCCCCTCGTTCAACTCTAGGATCTGCCGCCTGATGGACGGCTCGAGCACCAGCGCCTCGAGGACAGCGGCCACGTCCTCGCGGGGTATCTCACCGTGCTCCTCTGCGGGCCCGAGGGAGACCTCCCCGTCTCCAGCGTCATCCGTCAAGAGCGATGGGCGGAGGATCACCCAATCGACATCCTGTCGGGTCAGGCTCACCTCTGCCCGCTTCTTGACCGCGAAGTAGTGCTCCTCGTCGTCGCTCAACGCTCGTTCACGCCACGCTTCGGGAAGCACGGAGAGAAGAATGAGTCGCACCCCTCGGACGCGCTCGACCGCCTCCGCCACGCGACCGAGGGCGGCGAGGTCGATGTCGTCCGTCACGCGCTGGGGGCCAGCATTCGAGCCAGCGGCGTACACGACGACATCGCAGTCGCGGATCATCGCCCCGAGCTCGTCTGCGGTGGAGGCTCCGAGGTCACCGAGCAGCGGCGACGCCTCGGCCCGCTCGAGCGCTGCAGCCTGCTGCCGCGTCCGAACGAGACCCGAAACGGGCACGCCCTGACCTTGGAGGCGGGCCGCGAGCAGCCGGCCTACCCTGCCTGAGATGCCGAAGATGAAGACGCGAGGAGGCACCGCCCGCTTCGACGCTGAGTTCGACGCCCCATCGGCCTCGGCATCACTGTCGGCATGAGGAGTTGAGTGGACGGGCTGCGAAGTGATGGCGGTTCCTCTCATCGGCGAGCTGGACGCCACCTGCTGGCACCCGCAACTCGGTAAGCTACTTTCTGTAGCAACAGTAACCTACTGAAGGTAGCTTAATGACGACCCAAGCAACACCGGCTCTCGAGGAACCACGGAAGCGTCGCCTCCCCTGGGACGCTCGCCACCAGGACTTGCTGGAGAAGGCGCTGGCCATCGTGCGGCAGGACGGGGTAGACGCCCTGACGCTGGGCACCCTCGCCCAGCACGGGGGCGTGTCGAAGCCCGTCGTCTACGATCACTTCGAGTCACGCTCGTCGCTGCTGACTGCCCTGTACCGGTGGATCGACGCGGAGCGGAAGCGGGCGTTCCAAGAGGGAATGGCCAAGGACGGCCTCGCCCACGAGCCCACGATCGACGCCCTCTCCGAGACGTACATCCGGTGCGCGACTGATGCGAGCAGCGAGTTCTTCGCCGTCGGGGCTGCGATGGCGGGCAACGAAGAACGTGCCAGCATCTACCGCGAGCTCGAGGAGACGGGCGTCCAGATGTTCGAGGCGATCCTTCGGCCGCACGTCCTCATGCCCGACCCGGAACTCCACCTCCTCTGCATCGCCCTTGTCGGCGCGGGCGAGTCCCTGTCGGCCTCGACCATCAAGGGGGCGATCACGGAGGCCGAGGCGATCGCGACGTACTCCCAGCTGATCGGACTGGCGACGAACAGCGCGGCAGCCCGGTAGGCGCTGGCCGCGCGGCGGCCGACGTCGCCAGGACTCAGAGCGCTCCGTTGCCGGTGGGCCCGTCGGCGAGGTCTCTGAACCGGGGCGCACCCAGATGCATGCAGAGGGCCGCGACGCTCAGCAGCGTCGCGAACACCGCGAGTACGACCTCGGTCCGCATCGCACTCCCGAGCACACCGATCGCCAGCACCGTCGACGCGGATGCCGCGTAGGTGGCGACGGCGAACTTCGACGCGAGCGAGCTCTGCTGACTCGGGGCCGCTCCGCGCGTCAGATGCACCAGCGACGTCCGGTAGGCCACAGCCCCTCCCGCACCGAGCAGCGCCATCGCGAACAACGCGAGCGGGTTGTTCGAGAGCAGCACCGACGTGACCGCGAGCGCACAGCCGACGGCGAACGCGAGGTGACCGCTGGCTGCGGGGAGCAGCCGACCGAGCGGCACGCTCACGAGCTGAGCGACGGCCGCGGCAACCAGCATGGTGACGCTGCCGCCGAACTGCGCCAGCGGCATCGCGGCATCGGAGAACACCGTCGGCGCGTACACGACACCAGCGCTGAGCCCCGTCCAGACCACCGCGGCGCGCGCGATCGTCCGGACGTCGGCGCGCGTCAGCCGACGGGAAGTCGGAGCCCCGACTCCACGCTTGCGCGCAGCCCGTGGCACGCCCCGGGGAAGCAACAGGACAAGCGCCAGTGCGAGCAGGAGCGCTATCGCGGCGCCAGCGACGTACATCGACATCGCCCCGGCGACGGTCTCGAGCGCCGCAACCCCCTGGGCGATCGCGGTGCCGACGACAGCGCCGACGAGGTTCCCCGTCGCGGCCAGCCCCCGCCCACGGCCCTTGAGCGCATCCACCACCAGACCGGCCGCACCGCCCGTCGCGAGCCCGACCGCGACCCCGGTCGCTGCCCGCCCAACGAGCAGCTGCACCTCGTTCGAGGACGCGAGGAGCAGGTTCGCGAGCGCCGCGATGAGCAGGGCCGCGACCACGGCTACACCGGGTGTCACCCGCAGCCGCGAGAAGCCGACGACCAGGAGGGTGGCAACCGCCGCCGACACGTAGACCACGAACGTCAGCGACACACCGAGCGGACTCAGGGGCACCTCGACCCGGAGCATGGGCAGCAGCGGGTTGATGCTGTTGGCGCCGGCGATCACGAAGCCGAAGGCGATGGCCGCGAACGCAGCCAGCGCACGCTCCCTGGGGCGGATGTTCGTCAAGGGGACTCCAGATATCGCTCACCGGTCGGATCGCGAAGGCCCCGAAGGTCACCTGGCGCGCGGGTGCGACGCACACACCCTGCTGAGCCCGAGTGTACCTCCGAACCGCCGGTGGACACCGCTCCAGGATCCGTGTACATTCATGCAACGGACATGTGACTGGTCATGCAGGCAGGATCCGATTGTTGCTCTACAGAGCTACGGTCGGGTCCTTTTTTGTTGCCCGGAAGCTGTCCCCCGAGTTCCAATGGAGGAGCACAACATGAACATCAGCTCAGAGGCGGCAGAGATCCTCGAGCACGTCGGCGGGAGCAGCAATGTGTCTGCCCTGCAGCACTGCTCGACCCGCCTGAGGTTTTCCCTCAGCGACGACAGCCCCGTCGACGAGGCGGCACTCAAGTCCATCCCCGGCGTGCTCGGCGTGGTCCGCGGCCCCCAGACGCAGATCATCGTGGGAGGGCGGGTCCTCGAGTACTACCGAGCGGTCGAGAAGCTCCGCTCTGGGTCGCCGACCGCTCCGGCGGCCGAGAAGCCCCGGACCCCGTGGACGATCAAGCGGGTCGGCTCCAAGGTGCTGGACTTCGTCGTCAGCGTCTTCGTGCCCATCATCCCCGCCATCGCGGGCGCGGGAATCTTCAAGTCGCTCCTCGTCCTCGCGGCCGCCCTCGGCTGGATCGACCGGGAGAGCGACTCGTACGCGCTCATCTCCGCCGTTCCTGACGCCGTGTTCGCGTTCCTGCCGCTGCTCGTCGCCTACACGACCGCGAAGAAGCTCGACGTGAACCGGCCCGTGGCACTCGGCTCCGTCGCGCTGCTCCTCTTCCCCGGATTCACGACCCTCGTGACCCAGGATGGCGGCGCGGCGCTCTTCGGGATCCCCGTGCCCGTCGTCAACTACAACGCGCAGGTGTTCCCCGCGATCCTCGCGGTGCTGCTGCTCTGGGGCGCTGAGCGCTTCTTCACGAAGTTCTCGTGGCCGCCCATCCGCACCTTCTACGTGCCCCTCATGTGCTACCTCGTGGTCGCTCCCGCGACGGTGTTCCTCATCGGTCCGTTCGGGTTCGAGATCGGCGACCTCTTCGCCGGCCTGCTCTTCAACTTCCACAACACCTTCGGGTGGATCGCTGTCGCGCTCCTCGCCGCCATCCTGCCGTTCCTAATCTCGGTCGGCATGCACAAGCCGCTCCTGCCGCCGACGATCACGACGATGGCGACGTACGGCAAGGAGAGCTTCTACCTGACCGCCTCCCTCGCGCACAACATCGCCGAGGCCGGTGCGAGCTTCGCCGTCGCCGTCCGCACCCGCAACCAGGTGCTCCGCGCCACAGCGATCTCCGCGGGCTTCTCAGCACTGTTCGGCGTCACCGAGCCGGCCCTCTACGGCGTCACCCTCCAGAACCGGCGCGCCCTCATCGCGGTGCTCGCCGGCGCCATCACCTCAGGCGCGTACCTCGGCATCACGTTCGTCGACACCTTCGCGATCGTCAGCCCCGGCCTCGCGAGCTTCTCGATGTTCATCGACGCCCTCGACCCATGGAATCTCATCCACGCCCTCATCGGCCTCGTGATCGGCGCGGCCGTGTCGTTCATCGTCGGCGTCGTGCTGTGGAAGGACTCTGACTCCGGCACCCTGCGCGTGCTCGGCAAGACCGACGAGCATGCGGATGCGAGCGCGGACGCGGACACGGATACCGCAGCGAGTGCGTCGCAGCCTCGCGCGCTCACGATCGTCTCCCCCATGCAGGGCGAGGTCGTCGAGCTCGCCTCACTCGGCGACGGGGTCTTCTCGACGGGTGTGCTCGGTGACGGCGTCGCGATCCGCCCCACGGATGGGCGCGTGGTCGCCCCCGTGTCGGGCACCGTCACGTCCCTCCTCGACTCGCAGCACGCGATCGGCATCCGCACGGACGACGGTGTCGAGGTGCTCGTGCACGTCGGCATGGACACCGTCGTCCTCGAAGGCGCCCCCTTCACGACGCACGTCACGCAGGGCGACCGGGTCGAGGCGGGCCAGCCCGTCATCGACGCGGACCTCGACGCCATCGCCGCGGCCGGCCTCGACACGATCACCCCCATCGTCGTCGTCAACACGGCCGGGGGCGACGCGCAGTTCGACACCGGCCAGCACGTCAACCGGGGCGCATCCCTCATCTCACTCACCAACGTCAAGGAGACCGCACATGGCACTGTCTGATCACTTCCTCTGGGGCGGCGCAATCGCCGCGAACCAAGCCGAAGGCGGCTGGGGCGAGGATGGCCGCGGCTGGGTCGTCACCGACGTGCTCCGCCGCCACCCGAACGCCAACAACGACGACTTCGCCGCGCTGCACGCCGTCACCCTCGAGAGCATCGCCGAGGCCAAGCGCGACCCGGACCCCACGTACTTCCCGAAGCGGCGCGCCATCGACTTCGTGCACCGCTACAAGGAAGACCTCGCCCTGTTCGCCGAGATGGGCTTCAGCGTGCTGCGGGTGTCGATCCTCTGGTCGCGCCTCTACCCGACCGGTGAGGAGCTCGAGCCCAACGAGGACGGCATCGCCTACTACCTCGACCTGTTCGAGGAGATGCAGAGCCACGGCATCCAGCCCCTCGTGACGCTGTCGCACTTCGACGCGCCCCTCGAGCTCGCGGTCACCCGCAACGGCTGGCTCGACCGGGCCACGATCGGCCTCTTCGAGCGTTTCGCCCGCACCTGCTTCGAACGGTTCGGGCACATCGTGAAGCGGTGGATCTCGTTCAACGAGATCGACGGCATGGAACGCCACCCGTTCACCTCGGGCGGCATCATCGAGGAAACCGTGACGGGCACCTCGATCACGCAGGCCTGCTACACGGCCCTCCACCACCAGTTCATCGCCGGCGCGTCCGTGACCCGCATGCTGCGAGAGCTGCACCCGGACGCGCAGATGGGCTGCATGATCACCATGCTCACGACCTACCCGCGCACCTGCCACCCGAACGATGTCGCCGCGACGCGTGCGAAGGAGCGCCTCCTCTACATGTGCTCGGATGTGCAGGCCGGCGGTTCGTACTCGCCGATCGTGCTCCGCCAGCTCGAGGAGCTGGGCGTCACCGTGCCGTTCGAGGACGGCGATGTCGAGCTCCTGCGCGAGCACACCGCCGACTTCGTGTCGTTCAGCTACTACATGTCGATGACCGAATCCGTCGACCCCGACGCTGAGCGCACGCCCGGCAACACGGTCCTCGGCGTCAAGAACCCCTACCTCGGCTCGTCCGAGTGGGGCTGGCAGATCGACCCGATCGGGCTGCGCATCTCCCTCCTCGACCTCTACGACCGCTACCGCAAGCCCCTCTTCATCGTGGAGAACGGGCTCGGGATGCGCGACACGGTCGATGCGGACGGACGGATCCGCGACGACTACCGCGTCGAGTACTTCCGAGCGCACTTCGAGCAGATGATCCAGGCTGTGGACGAGGGCGTCGACCTGCTCGGCTACACCAGCTGGGGGCCCATCGACCTCGTCAGCTCGTCGACGTCGCAGATGAGCAAGCGGTACGGGTTCATCCACGTCGACCTCGACGACCTCGGGAATGGCACACTGGAGCGCCGACGCAAGGACTCGTTCCACTGGTACCGCCAGGTCATCGAGTCCAACGGCGCAGACCTCAGCTAGCCCCTTCCCCTCCAAGCGGCGTCAAAGGAGACCACCGTGCCCGCCATCAAGAAGGTCCTCAATTCCAGTGTGGTGCTCGTCGTCGACGACCGCGGCGTCGAGCGCGTCCTGCTGGGCAAGGGCATCGGGTACGGACAGAAGCCGGGCGACGAGGTTTCGGCGACGATCACGGACCAGGAGTTCATCTCCCTCCCTGACTCGGATCACCGGAACCTCGTCGAGCTGCTCGCGCAGATCCCGGCAGAGTACGTCGAGCTGACCCGCGAGATCGTTGCGGATGCCGGTCGAGCGGGCCTCACCCTCGACCCGCACGTGTACCTCACCCTCACCGACCACCTCCACTTCGCAGTGGAGCGCTACCGGAAGGGGATCGCCCTCACGAACCGGCTCGCTTGGGAGGTGCGCACCGTCTACCCGGACCACCACGCCGTGAGCGTCCGTGCCCTCGACGACGTCGAACGACGCCTCGGCGTGCGGCTCGGCGAGGAGGAGGCAGCCAACGTCGCCTTCCACCTCGTCAACGCCGACACGGGCAAGCTCGGCGTCGACTCGATGCGCGTCGTCGACCTGGTCGCGAAGGTCACGAGCATCGTGACGATGACCTCCGCCGTCCGGGTCTCCAGGAAGGACCTCCACGCCTCGCGGTTCCTCACGCACCTGCAGTTCTTCGCGGAGCGATTCTTCGCAGGCCAGCTGCTCGGCGGCGACGACTTCCTGTTCCGGAACCTCAGCGAGCGCGCCCCTCGTGCGATCGCGACCGCGGAACGCGTGCGAACGTTCATCCGCGAGACGCACGGCGTGGAGCTTCCCGACGAGGAAGTGGCCTTCCTCGCGGTGCACATCGCGCGCGCCTCGCCGGGGTAGCGAGATGAACGCGGCGCCGCGTGGTCTTCTCCAGACAGCGCGGCGCCCCATTCTTCCTACTGGCGTCGGTCCCCGGCTTCGGCCGCCTGCCCTTTGAGGCGCCCCGCGACCCACACACCCATCAGGGCGAGTGCGGCGGTGGACCCGAAAACCGCGAGGAACGCGGGCGTCGTGGCGCCGAGCCGCGCGACGGCCGCCCCACCGAGTCCGGCGATGACCGCCGTCGCAAGGGTCTGCGCGAGCTGCAGGCTCGCGCTGATGCTCCCCGCGGCCGAGGTCGGCGTGGCCGACATGGTTGCCGCCGTCGACGCGTTGAACGCGATCCCCATCCCGATTCCCGCGATGCCCCAGCCGACGACGGCCCAGCCCGGCCAAACCGCCGGAAGCGCGACAGCCACCCCCATGAGCAGCTGGCCACCCAGCAGGACGAGCATCCCGAGCCTCGTCGAGCGAGCGCGCTGCCCCGGCCTGGCCGCATCGATCCGCGCCTGCACGAACGAACCGGCAGTCCAGGCGAGCGCGCCGGCCGCGAGACCCAGCCCTGCGATCGTGACGTCGAGGCCGTGGATGCTCGTGAGCCCGAGGGGCAGGAACGCCTCCGACCCGAAATACACGCCGCACAGGATGAAGCGCACGACGACCCCGGCCGGCGCACCACGGCGCGCACGGAAAGATCCCACGGGCAGGGTGCGGCGCAACCCCACGGCCGCGGCCACCAGGCCCACGACAAGCAGCGCGAGCATCAACGGGAGCGCATCCACCTCGAGGCCGAAGAGCACGGCCCCCGTCCCGGCCGCGAGGAGCACCGAGAACCAGACGGGCGCGGAGAACAACCGGCCACTCCGCACCCTCGGGCCTGCCGAGACCCGGCGCGCACCCGGCAAGACGAGCGGGAGGAGGAGGATCGTGATCGGCGCGATGGTCCAGAACACGACGCGCCAGTCGAGCACCGTCGTGAGCACCCCGGCGAAGACCGGGCCCAGGAGCGACGGGATCGTCCACGCTGACGACAGGAACGCGAACATGACAGCTTGGAGCCGAGGCGGATACGCGAGGCCGACCAGGCTGTAGGCGTACGCCATGATCGCTCCGACCCCGAATCCCTGGAGCGCTCGCGCGGCCACGAACACTCCCCACCCGGGGGCGAGACCAGCGAGCAGGCAGCCGAGCGCGAAGACCAGGCTTCCGACCAACACTGCCCGCGCGGGCCCCCTCCGGTCGATGTCGCTCCCGGCGACGACGGTGCCGACGATGCTGGCGAGCATGAGCGCCGAGAGCCCCCAGCCGTATCCGCGCAGGCCCCCCAGCTCCTCGGCGACGGTCGGGAGGACGGTCGCGACCCCAAGCGATTCGAAGGCCACCGCCCCGACGCTCACGAGGATCCCGATCGTCGACCCGCGCAGACGGGGCGAGAAGACACCTCCGGCCTCGACCCCTGAGGGTGTCGTCGCCCCCGCCGTCGAACGCGATTCATCCTGCTGCATGCGCACTCCCATTCATTACATTCCACACCGGAACGTAATGAATGTAGGGTACGGTGAGGCAATGCCGCAACCAGAGCCGCACACCGCGCCCCAGACCCGATCACTGCCGCACGGCCGCCCCCGCGACGCGACGATCGACGCCAGGGCGACCGAGGCCGTCATCGGCCTCCTCGAGACCGGCCAGTACCGCTCGCTCACGATGGAGAACGTCGCGGCAGCCGCCGGGACGAGCAAGCCCGCGCTTCGGCGGCGCTGGAAGAGCCTGCCCGGCGTCGTCGTGCACACGCTCATCTCGGTGCTCGGAACGACACCGACTCCTGACACCGGGTGCGTGCACTGCGACCTCGTCAGCGGCATCTCGAACATCGCCGACGGGTTCAGCAACTCCCCCATCACCCGCGCGCTCCCGGGACTCCTCGCCGACCTGGAGGCCGACCCGGAGCTCCGCGAACTGTTCCTCCGCGAGTACTTCGAGGCTCGCCGCGCGACGACCAGGTCAGTCCTCGAGCACGCCATCGAGCGAGGAGACCTTCGGGCGGAACTCGACATGGAGCTCACCCTCGACCTCCTCGCGGCGCCGCTCTACTACCGAGCGTTCTTCGGCCACCAGCCGATCGACGCGAAGCTCGCCGAGCGCACGGTGCTCAGCGTCCTGACCGGTATCGCCGACCCCTCCTGGCAAGAACGGCAGCACTCCTAGAACAGGGCCAGTCGCGATCCGTCTCCCACATAGGGCGACCCTATCGACGCATCGGCTCTCCGGATGCCTGAGAGGAACTCCCCGGACGCCGATCGGACACACCGCCCCGCAGCGCGCCAGCAGCAACCAGGCTGCAGACCACGAACACTCCGGCCCCGGCGGCGACCGGTATTGCGAGGTCGATCGCCCCCAGGAGCCCGCCCATCGTCGCCCCGATGGCAAGCCCCAGGAGGCCGAGCACGCGCGTGCTGGCGCCCACGCGGCCGAGCAGCTCGTCGGGGATGAGGCGCTGGCGGAGGGACTGCGAGCAGATGTTCCAGACCGTCGCGTGCAGGATGTAGAGCGCCAAGAGCACGCCGGCGACGACCGGGTTCGTCGTGAGGCACAGCCCACCGAGCGTCAGCGCCCCCAACGCCAGACTTGCCACGATCGTCCATCGGTAGCCGAGCCACGTGCGAAGCCAGGCTGCGAGGAAGGAGCCGAGCAAGCCGCCGAGAGCCGACGCGGCGAGCAGCAGGCCGTATCCGGTGCTGTCCAGGCCGAGGCGCTCCTCGGCGAACAGCACGAGAATCGAGAAGGGCAGCATGTAGCCGACGCTCGCGAGCGCTCCGATGAGCGCAAGGCTGCCGACGACGCGGTGGCGTGCCAGCCAGGCGATGCCCTCGCGCACCTCGACGGAGACCGAACCTCGTGCGTCGCGCGCATCCACTCCTGGCCTCGACAGTCGCCGAATCGGCAGCGCGAGGGCGACGAGGCCAGCGACGGCCCACAGCCCACCCATCGCGAAGACAGGGGCTGCTGCGGCGAGGGCGAAGAGCAATCCCCCGAGGGGAGGGCCAGCGAACTCGTCCGCGACGAGCTGCGCCGCCGCGACCCTCCCGTTCGCGGAATCGAGCCGCTCGCGGTCGACGAGCGACGGCAGCATGGCCGACGCGGCGTTGTCGGCCGCGCTCTCCAACGTCGCGACCACGGCCATCGCCGCATACAGGACCATGAGGGAGGAGAAGCCGAGCTGGATGGCGAGTGCAAGCCCCAGCAGGGCGCAGCCGCGCAGCACGTTCGCAGCGATGATCAGGGTCCGGCGGTCGACCCGATCGACCCAGACGCCGATGGGCAGCGCCACCAGGAGGCGGACCAGGGCGTAGAGCGTCGCCAAGCCCGCGACGAGGCGCGGGTCGTCGGTGACCGAGGCGGCCAGCAGCGGCATGGACACGAACGCGATGCCGTCTGCCAGGTTCGACAGGGCGTTCGCGCTCCAGAGCACACGAAATCCGCGACCGAGTGGCATCCGCGAAGCCTACCGATGCGTGGCTTGCCTGATATCCCTCACCAAGCGCGGAGTCCGGAAGCGTCGCACCTCTGGCAGCCAAGCCCGGGCCGGGTAGCTCAGCCGCACGACGAAGTAGTTGAGGTACTCGACGGCCCCGAACGCCCATGTGAACAGGACAAGCACCGCGGACAGCCAGGAGCTGGGCCACCAGGCGACGATGCCGACGAGGCCGCCGACGAGCACCACGAGGTTCAGCCACTTCAACACCCAGAATGTGCGCGCGAGCCCGACGGGCATCCTGGAGGTGCCGACCCAGCGGCGGGCGAGCAGCCAGTACGCACCACCGTGCAGGAGCACAAGCAGCAGGGGTGCGAGCGCCGACCAGAACGCGGCGACGTCACTGCCCGACGGCAAGATGGGTGGCACGACCCACACGCCCAGCAGCGTGAAGGTCAGGACCGAGGCCAGCTCGCCGGTGCCGAGCGAGAAGTACTGACGGCGGGCCGCGTCGCGCAGCCCGGGCAGCGAACCTCTGGGTCGGGACGGACTCGCCCCGTCGAAACCCGGCGTCCGACGATCCGTCACCTCGACCGCTCGACCGAGTTGCCAGTGCCGCCGCTGCTGCTGCGCACGACGAGCCTCGTCGGCAGGATGCGGTGCTCCCCGCTCCGCGGCTGCTCGCCTTCGGCGCTCGCGTCGACGCGCCCCACCACCATCTCGACGGCCGCGGATGCGAGCTGCGCCGGGTCCTGCGCGAGGCTCGTGAGGTGCAGGTACGGCAGCTCGGCCTGCTCGGAATCGTCGAAGCCGACCACGGCCAGGTCCTCGGGAACACGCTTGCCGAGGAGGCGCGCCTGGGCAACGACGCCCTGCGCGCTCCGGTCGTTGAAGGCGACAACCGCGGTGGCGTCCGGGTAGCGCGCCAGCGCCTCCTCGATCACCTTCGCGCCGGCGGCCTCGGAAGCTCCGCCTGCGACGATCGCGACCTGGTCGCCGAGTCCGGCAGCAGTCGTGGCGGCGAGGAACGTGGCCGTGCGCACCTCGTCACCCGAGACGCCAGGCGCCCCGAGGTACAGGATGCGCGAGTGCCCGCGCTCGTGCAGGTGTCGCACCGCCAGCTCCATGCCGCGCGCGTCGTCCATGGACACGCTGTCGAACGACGCCGACGAGTACTGGCTGGCGACCGTGACGACGGGGACCTCCTCGGCGATGCGGTCGAGCTGCTCCTCGGGCAGCGACGCTCCGAGCAGGACGAGCCCCTCGACCCGCTCCCCCAGCAGCGCCTCGATCGCATCCGCCTCGCCCCGCCGCTTCGTGACCGCGGCGAGCGACACGTTGTACCCGGCAGACCGGGCCGCGAGCTGGAGCTCGTCGATGAGCTCGCCGTGGAACGGCTGCGCCGCGTGGAAGACGATGCCGACGAGGCGCGAACGGCCCTGCTTGAGCATCCTCGCCCGCTCGTCTCGTCGGTACCCGAGACGGGCCGCGACCTCGAGAACATGCGCGCGAGACTCCGGGCTCGCACCCGGCACGTCACGCATGACGATCGACACGAGCGGCTGCGAGACGCCAGCCGCGTCGGCGACGTCGCGCATCGTGACGCGCTTGCCGCCGCCCGGTCTCGCCGGGCGGCGGGCGTCTCGTGCGTCAACGTCGCTCATACCTCGATGCTAAAGGCCTCCCGGAACCTGCGGAGCGCGAGGTCGGAGTCACCGGACGCGAAGGCCTCCATCGCGACGACCCCGCGGTAGCCGAGCTCGTCGAGTTCCCGAGCGACCCGCGGGTAGTGGATCTCGCCCGTTCCCGGCTCGCAGCGCCCGGGCACATCCGCGACCTGGATCTCGCCGATGTACGGCAGCGCGCGCCCGCACAGGTCGACCAGGTCTCCCTCGCCGATCTGCGCGTGGTAGAGGTCGAGGTTGAGCCGGAGGTGCGGGCTGTCCACCGCGGCGACGAGCGCGATCGTGTCGCTCGCCCGGTTGAACGGCACGCCGGGGTGGTCGACGGCGTGGTTGAGGTTCTCAAGCGTGAACACCTTGCCGTACTCCTCGCCGAGCTTCGCGAGGCGCTCCAGCGTGCGCAGCGCGGCGAGCCAATCAGCCGGAGTGGTGTGCGCACTCGGGCGCACGGGCAGGCCGTTGTCGTCGAGGCCCGTCCCGTGGATCACGAGTCGCGGCACATTCAGCACCTGGGCTGCCTCGAGCGACTCGCGCGCCGTGGCGACGATCGCGTCGGCCCCGTCCGGGTCGATGAGCTCGCCGCGGATGTACCCAGACATGGAGCCGAACGTCGCGCCGGTCGCGACGAGCGCATCCAGGTCCTTCTCCCACCACCGCCAGATCTCGACCTCGAAGCCGGCCTCGTCGATGCGCCGCACCCGTTCCTCGAACGGGAGGCCGAGGAACAGCATCTCCGCGCAGGCGGCGAGCACGAATGGCGACTCGGCGGCGCCCGAGCCAGCACCCGAGCCAGCGCCGGCGACGGCCCCGCTCATCGGACGACCTCGACGGGTGCGCCGGTCTTGACCGACTCGATGCAGGCGAGCGCGATGACCATGGCCTCGAGCGCGGCCTCCGTGCCGGGGCGGGGGCTCTCGACGCCGGCGACGGCGTCGACGAACGCCTGCAGCTCGCCCGTGTAGGCGGCGCGCATGAGCTGCGTGTCGGCGCGCACCGTGTCGAAGGATGCGCCCGCCGCGCCATAGAGGCGCAGGCTCGACGCCGCCAGCTCACCCGCGGTCGCCATGCCGGCGCTGCCGAAGACCTCGGCACGGGTGTCGTAGCCGTAGGCGGCGGAGAAGTTCGCCTCCGCCGTTGCGATGGCGCCGTTGTCGTAGCGGATCGTGACGACAGCGGTGTCGAGGAGGCCCTTGTCCTTGAAGTCCGGCGCGACGAGCGCATCCGCGACCGCGTAGACCTGGGTGGCGCGGGCGCCAGGGTTGAAGAAGTTGAGGGTGTCGAAGTCGTGGATGAGGGTCTCGAGGAAGATCGTGAACGGCGGGATCGCCGCGGGGTTCGCGAGGCCCGGGTCACGGGTCACCGAGCGCAGCAGCTGCGGCGTGCCGAGGGCTCCCGCGTCGAGGGCGGAGCGCAGTTCGGGGAACCCGTTGGCGTAGCGGCGGTTGAAGCCGACCTGGAAGATCACGTCGTGGCGATCGACAGCGGCCTCGACGCGGCGCAGCTCCTCGAGCGAGACACCCGTCGGCTTCTCGCAGAAGATGGCTTTGCCTGCCGCGGCGGCCTGCTCGACGAGCGCCGTGTGGAAGCGGGGCGGGGCCGTGATGACAACCGCGTCGAGGTCTGGGCGCGCGAGCAGCTCGGCGACGTCCGTGTACGACTGCTCGACGCCGAGCGTCTCGGCGAGCTTCGCCGCGGCCCCCTCGACGGGGTCGGCGATGGCGATGAGCTCGGCGTTCGGGATGTCGCGGGCGATGAGCGCGGCGTGGTTGCTGCCGATGCGGCCGGCGCCGATGAGCGCGACACGGATGAGGGGGGTCTTGGACATGGTGCTTCTCCTGAGGACGGCGGTGCCGACACGACACTGTGCTGCTGGGTGCGCCCAGCACGCACAGACTATTACGTACTAGCGCTCGACGTCTAGTACGTATAAGGTTGCCTCCAATCGGCCGGGAGACCCGGTCAGAATCGCGCAGAGATCAGCCAGGAGCGCGACGAACCGCGGAGACAAAGGAGTTCTCATCACTTCCACGCATGGGGCATCAGCGTCAGAGACGACCCTGCCCAAACTCACGCCAGGCCCGTACCGCAAGCGGCTCGGACTCATCTCGATCGTCGCCTGCTTCGGCGGACTGCTCTTCGGCTACGACACGGGTGTCATCAACGGCGCGCTGCGCCCCATGGCCGCGGAGATCGGCCTCGATGCCTTCACGGAGGGCGTCGTCACCAGCTCCCTCGTGTTCGCCGCCGCCTTCGGCGCGCTCTTCGGCGGACGCATCTCGGACGCCATCGGCCGCCGCCGCACAATCATCATCCTCGCCGTGCTGTTCTTCCTCGGCACGGTCGTCGTCGTCGCGTCGCCGAACTTCGCGCTGCTCGTCGTGGGGCGCGTCATGCTGGGGCTCGCCGTCGGCGGCGCATCCACCGTCGTGCCCGTCTACCTGGCAGAGCTGGCGCCGTTCGAGATCCGCGGTTCGATCACGGGCCGCAACGAGGTCGCGATCGTCACGGGCCAGCTCTCCGCGTTTGTCATCAACGCCATCCTCGGCAACACGCTCAGCCACATCGACGGGGTCTGGCGCATCATGTTCGCCGTCTGCGCGATCCCCGCCATCGCCCTCTTCTTCGGGATGCTGCGTATGCCCGAGTCTCCGCGCTGGCTCGTCGAGAAGGGGCGCCACGCGGAAGCGCTCGCCGTGCTCAAGACGGTGCGCTCCGAGGAGCGTGCGATCGCCGAGCTCGGCGAAGTCGAGCAGGTCGCGAAGGAGGAGCAGACCGAAGCGAAGGTGGGTCTCGGCGCGGTGCTCACGAACAAGTGGCTCATCCGCATCCTGCTCATCGGCATCGGCGTCTCCATGATGCAGCAGCTGACCGGCATCAACTCGATCATGTACTACGGCCAGGTCGTGCTCATCGAGTCGGGCTTCGAAGCGGATGCCGCTCTCATCGCGAACATCGCGCCCGGCGTGGTCGCCGTCATCGGCGGGTTCATCGCGTTGTACATGATGGATCGCGTGGACCGCCGGAAGACGTTCGCGATCGGCCTCACGCTGACGACGACCTGCCACCTGCTCATCGGCGCCGCGTCGCTCCTGCTTCCGGTCGGCAACCCGGCCCGCCCGTTCGTGATCCTCATCCTCGTCGTCGCGTTCGTCGCCTCGATGCAGACCTTCTTGAACGTCGCCGTCTGGGTGTACCTGGCGGAGATCTTCCCGCTGCACATGCGCGGCCTCGGTATCGGCGTGTCCGTGTTCTTCGGCTGGATGACCAACGGCTTCCTGGCGCTCTACTTCCCGAGCCTGATCGCCGGGATGGGCATCAGCGGGGTGTTCTTCCTCTTCGCCGGTATCGGAGCGGTCGCGTTGCTCTTCACGATCACACAGGTTCCCGAAACCCGCGGGGTGACCCTCGAGAAGCTCGAGGTCGGCGTCACCACGGGAGCAATCCACGTGCTCGGGAAGACCCGCTAGCCGCAACAGAATTCACGACTCGGCCGCTTCTGCGAGCGGCCGGCCCGGCCCGCGGGATCGGCTTCGATTTGGACGTCCAAGCCGACTCCGCGGGCTCTTTCTGTGCGCGGCGCGACACCAACACCTCACGGCGAGAGGTCATACCTCAGGGAGGCAGAAAGGCCGCTTTCGTGCGATTTTTGCAGGTGAACACTGCACACTTCAAAGAATCATCGGATCAATAGGCCTGTTTTCGAGACTCCGGCCTTCCGCCCCAACGATTGAAACGATACAGTCGAGGAACCACGAGACGAAGGAGTCCCGCCCCAATGGCTGAACGCACACGCCGCCTCCCACTGCTATCGAGCGCCAGTGTTCTCACTGCCGCCTTCATCGGCCTGCCGCTGCTCGCCGCGCCCGCGCAGGCGACAACCGGCCCGATCGACACCCCACCACCCGCGGCTTCCTCAACCGCAGAACCCACTGCGACCGCGACCTCCACCCCCACCGCAAGCGCAAGCGCAAGCGCAAGCGCCTCCCCACTGCCATCGGCGAGCGCGTCCGCGACGACTTCCCCAACACCCGGCCCGCTCGTCTGCGACGACCAGGGCGCACCATACGACTTCGCCGACACCTCCGAGACCGTCGTCGAGGAATCGGAGCTCGGCCTCACCTGGGCGGGCATGTACGTCCTCCAGGACCTCCTGACCCAGGACGATCGCCAATACGTCGGCTTCTACACCGACGACCGCGAGATGGTCATCGCTCAGCGTGCCCTCCACGCCGACGGGACCAGCGCAGGCGATTGGATCTACCAGCCCCTCCCAGAGACGCTCGAGTGGGACAGCCACAACTACATCTCGCTGGGCCTCGACCGCGACGGTGCGCTCCACGTCGCCGGCAACATGCACGATGTCGCGCTGAACTACTACCGCACCGATGCATCCGGTGACGTGACGACCCTGACCGCGGTCCCGACCATGGTCGACCCAGCGACAGAAGACTCCGTGACCTACCCGGAGTTCGTCAACCGCAAGGACGGCAGCCTCGTATTCAGCCACCGAAACGGCGGCTCGGGCTCGGGTGTCACCTACTTCAACCTGTTCGACGAGACGACGCAGTCATGGTCGCGCCTGATCGACCAGCCCCTCTTCGACGGCGCCGGTACGACCGAGAACCCGGAAGGCACCTGGAACTCCTACTATCAGGGCCCCACGCTGGGCCCCGACGGCAAGTTCCACCTGCTCTGGGTCTGGCGAGATACCCCAGACGCCGCCACGAACAGCATGCTCAGCTACGCGAGCAGCGACGACCTCGTGACCTGGCAGGACAGCAAGGGCGAGCCGCTCACCACCCCATTCACGTATGGAGCCGGCGACGTCGTCGACCCGATTCCAGACTACGCAGGGCTCCTCAACGGCAACGCGCGTATCGGCTTCACTGCCGACGATGAAGTGCTGATCAGCTACCACAAGTACGACGAAGCGGGGAACTCGCAGGTCTTCACGGCCACGCCAGACCGCACCGCCTCCGACCCAGCCTGGAAGATCGACCAGGTGTCCGACTGGGAGGGGCGATGGAGCTTCGGTGGCGGCGGCAGCCTCGTCTTCGAGGTGCAGATGCTGGGCTCCGAGGTGCTGTCCGACGGCGACGTGCAGGTCAACTACCTGTGCTCAGGCGAGCCGATGAGCATCATCATCGACAGAGATCAACAGCCGGTGACCCAGGTGTCGACCCCGCCGTACCCGGCGCAGGTCGCAGAGCTCGCCGGCACGTATCCGGGACTGCAGGTGAACGTGCAGCAGGACCGAGGCGGCAACACGGACAATGGCCGATACGTCCTCCGGTGGGAGAGCCTCGGTCAGAACCGCGACCTGCCACGGGACGAATGGCCAGAAGGTGGATCGACGCTCTCCGTGCTGCTGCTCCGAGCAGCGTCGGAGACTCCGCCGGAGACGATCGACCCCACGGCCACTTCGCAGCCAACGGTGACGGCTACCGCCACCGCGCTGCCGCCGATCTCAATCCAGCCGACGGAGACGACCGGCACCGGGGGCCAGGGACCAGGCGCGACTCCATCCGCACCGGGCTCCGCGGAGGCCGACGGCGGTTCCGAGCTCGCAACCACCGGCGCCGACCTCCCATGGCTCGCCTTCGGGGCCGCCGGTGCGCTGCTCCTGCTCGGTGCTGGACTCCTGGCTCGGCGAAAAAGCGCCTGAGCCCGCCGTCAACGCCTGAACTCATCGTTTGAGAGCGCCCCTCCGCTGGTCTGCGGAGGGGCGCTCCTCTCATCCGCACCCCGAGACGGATCACGCGGGGCGCCACCTCGCGCCACTGGACACCGCGCCCACGTCGAGCTAGCAGACATCGGATGAATGCGGCTACACTCCGATCATGGCAGTCACCGACGGAGCTATCCTGCAGATCAAGGAGATGATCGTCTCCGGCGATCTCGTGCCTGGGTCCAAACTCCCACCAGAGAAGGAGCTGAGCGATCGACTCGGGTTGTCGCGCAGCTCGCTTCGCGAGGCCGTCAAGGCGCTCGAGGTCATCCGGGTCCTGGATGTGCGGAGGGGTGACGGCACGTACGTCACGAGTCTCGAGCCGCGCCTGCTGCTCGAGGCGATGAACTTCGTCGTCGACCTGCACCAGGATGACAGCGTGCTCGAGATCCTCGCAGTGCGACGCATGCTCGAGCCGCAGGCCGCGGCCGTGGCCGCACGGGAGGCCTCGCCCGAGCAGCTCGAGAACCTCGAGGAGATTCTCCGTGAGATCGGTGACGGCACCGAGGTCGAGGGGCTCATCGAGCACGACCTGAAATTCCATCGCCACATCGTCGAGAGCACCGGGAACAAGTACCTGACGAGCCTCATCGACTCGCTGTCGAGCCGCACCGTGCGAGCCCGCGTCTGGCGGGGCATCACGCAGGCCGGGGCTGTTGCCCGGACGATCGACGAGCACCGGGCCATTCTGGACGCGCTCCGCTCAGGAGACGCGGAGCTCACTGCGGCACTCACGCTCGCCCATGTGTCCGGTGTCGAGCGCTGGCTGCGAGACGCCCGATGAGAGTCGCGCTGCACTCGGAGATCAAGCCGGGCGCCATCGAGCGGTATCGCGAAAGCCATGCGGTGATTCCCGCAGAGCTCGTCGCGACGTTCGACCGCGTCGGAATCCGCAGCTGGACCATCTACCGCTCAGGGCATCGGCTGTTCCACGACGTGATCTGCGACGACTGGGAAGCGGCGAACGCAGCACTCGACAGAGATGCCGCGAACGCGCGCTGGCAGGAAGACATCGGACGCTTCGTCGAACTGTTCCGAGGCCCCGACGGCGAAGACGGGTACTCGCCGCTCGAATTGATGTGGGATCTCGAGACTCAGAAGCGGCGCAGCTGACATGAGCGGAGTCCGCGGTTCAGGGCCGGTGGATGCGCACGTGCACGTCTGGGACCGGGCACGGGTGCGGTTCGACTGGCTCGACGCACTGCCGGACCTCTCCGCTTCGCGACTGCCCGCAGAGTACGACGCTCAGCGAGGCGACGTGCGCGCGGCCGTCTTCGTGCAGGCTGGCGCCGCCCCAGAAGACGCGCTGACGGAGGCCAGCTGGGTGCAGTCGCTTGCGCCGAGCTGGCCGGCGCTCTCCGGCATCGTCGCGGACGCAGACCTCCTGCGCGGAGCCCCCGCACTCGAGGCACACCTCGACGCCCTCGGGCAGCTCGAGCTCTATCGCGGCGTTCGTCACCTGCTGCAGGACCTCCCCCGTGGCGCCGCGGCGTCAGACGCACTCGTCTCGGGCCTTGGCGTGCTCGCCCGGCGCGGTGCGAGCTTCGATGCGTGCGTGCGCTGGTGGCAGCTCGAGGAGCTGGCGGACGCGGTGTCCCGCGCCGCTTCGCTACCGGTGATTCTCGACCACGTCGGCAAGCCCCCGCTCGCCGACGACGAGCGCGACGCGAGCTGGGCGTCCTGGGAGCGCGGCCTGCGCGGGCTCGCCGCCCTGCCGAACGTCTCCGTCAAGCTGAGCGGCTTGTCTGCCGAGGCTGGCCCGAGCTCGCAGGCGAGCTTCACCACTCGGGTCGGACGAGTCGTCGATACAGCGCTGGCTGTCTTCGGCCCAGACCGCTGCATGTTCGGGAGCGACTGGCCGGTGAGTGCCGTCGGCGCCGCCGGACTCACGACAGCCGAGTGGCTGGAGTTCGTGCGCGCGCGAATGTCGGACGCCGAGTGGCTGCAGGTCGGGACGGAGACGGCGGTGCGGGCCTATCGACTGCGGCGATGACCTGATGGCGGTGCCAGCCGGCACCGCCATCAGGTCATCGGCGTCAGCGCTCGAATGCTGGAGCAGGAATCAGGCCGAGCCGCTCGAGCTCGAGCCACAGCTCTTCGGGGATGGATGCTCGCAGGTGGCGTGCGTTCTCGCGCACGGCGGCAGCCCGCGAGGTGCCGACGACCACCGTCGAGACTGCAGGGTGGCGGAGGGGGAACTGGATGGCGGCCTGGGGAAGCGTCACCTCGTGCCTCTCGCAGACCTGCGCGAGCAGGTCGACGCGTGCGGCGACCTCCTCTGGCACAGCCCCATAGTTGTAGTGCGCATCAGCCGCGCGGGTCTCCGTCGCAAGCAGTCCGGAGTTGAAGACCGCAGCCGTCACCACCCTCACGCCGCGCGCGAGGCAACGAGGCAGCAGCTCGCTGGCTGCCGGCTGCTCGAGCAACGTGTAGCGGCCGGCGATCATGACCACGTCGATGTCGCTCTCCTCGACGGCCCGGAGCGCCGCACCGACGTCGTTGACGCCGATGCCGACCTCCGTGACGACACCCTGCTCGCGCAACTCCACAAGAGCAGGCAGCCCTTGGGAGATGCCGGCGTCGAGGTCATAGACGTCGGGGTCGTGGAGGTAGGCCACATCGACCTGGTCGACGCCCATCCGCTCGAGCGACTCATGGAGACTTCGCTCGACGCCCGACCTCGACGGGTCGAACCGGCGGATGCGGTCGGCGGGCACAGCGAACCCATCGGCTTCGTCTGTCCCGCCATCGAAATCCGGGTTGGGCACCAGGAGACGCCCCACTTTCGTGGAGAGCACGTACTCGTCCGCAGGAAGGCCGGACAGGAACGCCCCGAGCCTTCGCTCGGACAAGCCGAGCCCGTAATGCGGCGCCGTGTCGTAGACCCGAACGCCTTCGTCCCATGCCGCCGCGAGAGCCGCACAGGCCTGCTCGTCGCTGACCTCCCGGTAGAGATTGCCGAGCGAGGCGGCCCCGAAGCCCAGCCGGTCGATCACGCGACCACGACCGGCTCTGAAGAGAACGCGTAGTCGATGAGGGTCTGCGAGAGCATCTCCGTTCCGGCGCCGGGGGCGAGCGGGGTGACGTAGTGCCCGTCTTCGAGGACAGTCGGGCTCACGAAGTGCTCGTGCAGGTGATCGACGAACTCGATCATCCGATTCTCCATCGTGCCGCTCACGGCGACGAAGTCGAACATCGAGAGGTGCTGCACAGCCTCGCAGAGCCCCACTCCGCCCGCGTGCGGGCAGACACGCACGCCGAACTTCGCGGCGAGCAGGAGGTTCGCGATGTTCTCGTTGACGCCTCCGACACGGCTTGCGTCGATCTGCATGACCTGCATGCCATCGGCCTGCAGGAACTGCTTGAACATGACCCGGCTGTGCGCGTGCTCGCCGGTCGCGACGGGGATGGGGGCGATGGCGCGGGAGATGGCGGCATGTGCGAGGACGTCGTCCGGGCTGGTGGGCTCCTCCACCCAGGCGATCCCGTAGGGAACGAGCGCGGTGATCCACTCGATGGCATCCCGCGTGTCCCAACGCTGGTTCGCGTCGATCGCGATGGGAAAGTCGGGGCCGCAGATCTCGCGGGCGATGCGCATCCGCCGGATGTCGTCATCCAGGTCTCCGCCCACCTTGAGCTTGATCTGCGGGAAGCCGTCTTCGAGCGCCTCCCTGCAGAGTCGCGCAAGCTTCTCATCGGAGTAGCCGAGCCATCCGGGGGTCGTCGTGTAGGCCGGGTAGCCCGTACGCAGGAGGGTCGCCTCCCGCTCTGCTCTCCCCGGTTCGGAGGCTCGAAGGATCTGCAGCGCATCCTCGCGGGTCAACGCATCGGACAGGTAGCGGAAATCGACCAGCTGCACGAGCTCCTCTGGCGACATGCGCGACAGGAGCCGCCAGAGCGGCTCACCGGCGCGCTTGGCCTTGAGGTCCCACAGGGCGTTGACGACGGCGCCGATGGCCATGTGCATGACGCCCTTCTCGGGGCCGAGCCAGCGCAGCTGGGAGTCGTACACGAACCCTCGGTAGGTGGCGCCCATATCGGCGAGCAGCTCTTCGACGTCCCGCCCGATGAGGTACTGCTCGAGCGACCGGATGGCGGCCACCTGCACGTCGTTGCCGCGGCCGATCGTGAAGGCGAACGCGTGGCCCGCGAGGCCGTCTGCGGCGTCGGTCTCGATCACCGCATACGCCGCCGAGTAGTCGGGGTCGAGATTCATCGCGTCGGTGCCGTCAGCGGTCAGAGACGTCGGGAACCGGACGTCGACAGTCGTCAGTGACTGAACTTTGCTCATTGTTCCTCCTTGCCGAGAACTGTAAACATCGGATCAATACCGCGTCAAGTGTTACAGTAGCCGCGTCGTAGGCCCTCCGAGGTCGTAATCTTCAGATGTTTGGAGCGTATGTATGCGTTTTCTTCGATTGGGTGACGAGGGGGCAGAGATCCCCGTCCTTCGCGCGGCCGGCACGGACTTCGACCTGCGAGGGGTCACCGAAGACCTCGACGGCGGGTTCTTCGAGCGCGGTGGCATCGCTCGCGTCCGAGCGGCGCACGAGGCCGGGGAGCTCCCCGAGCTCGACGGAGCAGAAGCACTCCGCGTGGGCACTCCCGTCGCGCGCCCATCGGCGATCATCTGCGTCGGGATGAACTACGCAGCCCACGCCGCAGAGTCAGGCGCCGCACCCCCGAGCGATGTCGTCATGTTCCTCAAGACACCCAACACGGCCTCCGGGCCGTTCGACGACGTGCCCCTGCCGCGGGGCTCACAGAAGTCGGACTGGGAGGTCGAGCTCGGCGTCGTCATCTCGAAGCGCGTCAGCTACCTCGAGAGCAGCGACGAAGCACTGGATGCGGTCGCCGGCTTCCTCATCGGCAACGACCTCTCCGAGCGGGCCTGGCAGCTCGAAGCCCCGGGTGGGCAATGGAGCAAGGGCAAGTCCGCCCCTCGGTTCTCGCCACTCGGGCCTGAGCTGGTGACTCCGGACGAAGTCGACTTCCGAGCACTGCGCCTTCGCAGCTTCGTCAACGGCGAGCCGAGGCAGGACTCCTCGACAGCCGACATGATCTTCGATGTCCCGCACATCATCTGGACGCTGAGCCAATACCTCACGCTCGAGCCGGGCGATGTCGTCCTCACGGGCACTCCGGAAGGGGTCGCTCTTTCCGGACGGTTCCCGTATCTGCAGGTCGGCGACGTCGTCGAGCTCAGCATCGATGGCCTCGGAACGCAGCGGCAGGTGATCGTGTGAGCGGATCCATGCAGGGCCTTGTCGCGATCGTGACCGGCGGCTCCTCTGGGATCGGCGCCGCGATCGTGACGCGACTCCAGGAAGCTGGGGCGATCGCCGTGCCGTTCGATCTCGCGCCGAGCGAGGGAGGCGCCGTCGTCGACATCGGCGACGACGCGGCTGTGCGGGCGGGCGTGGAGTGGGTCGTCGAGCAGCACGGGCGGGTCGACATCGTCGTCAACAATGCCGGCATCAGCACGGTCGGGACGATCGAGACCAACTCCGACGAAGAGTGGCACCGCGCGTTCGACATCAACGTGCTCGGGGCAGTGAGGGTCACGCGAGCCGCGTTGCCACACCTGCGCCGCTCGCCCAGCGCAGCGGTGGTGAACACCTGCTCGATCGCATCGACTGCCGGCCTCCCACAGCGCGCGGTCTACGGGGCGACGAAGGGGGCGCTCCTGGCGCTGACGCTGCAGATGGCCGCGGACCACCTCGCCGACGGGGTGCGCGTGAACGCAGTGAACCCGGGCACCGCGGACACACCGTGGGTTCAGCGGCTGCTCGCCGACTCCGCCGATCCCGACGCGGCGCGCGCCGCGCTCGAGGCGAGGCAGCCACAGGGCAGATTGGTGGACGCCGACGAGGTCGCCGAGGCCGTGGCCTACCTCGCGAGTCCGGCCGCACGTTCGACAACGGGCACGAGCCTCGCGGTCGACGGCGGGATGGCCGGACTCCGCGTGTCGCCAGCCGCGAGTTGAACCGATGTTTACCCGCATTCCATCCAGAGAATTGACCCAAACTCACTCTTGACCATCTAAACATCGGATGATTAGATCGCCTCAGGCGAAGCTTCGGGGCCGCACGCCCCAACATCGCAACATCAAAGGAGATAACGATGAAGAGACGCACGAAGACTGCCGCCGCCGTCCTGGCAATCGGGTCGCTGGCCCTCGCAGGATGCGCGTCGGGAGACTCTGCCGAATCCGCTGACGGGCTCGTCTGGTCGATGTGGATCGGATCCACGGAAGACCAGACAGCCTGGCAGGCCGTCGGCGAAGCAGGAGCCGCCGCCTCAGGGGTGAACGTGACCTTGCAGGGAGCACCATTCGCCGACTACTGGACGAAGCTGTCCACGCAGCTCGGCACCTCCGCCGCCCCGTGCATCGTCTCGATGCAGAGCCTCCGCATCAACCAGTTCAACAGCGGCCTCCTGCCGCTCGACGACCTCATCGCGGGCTCCGACATCGACCTCGCCGAATTCGACCAGGGCGCCCTCGACGCGATGCAGGTCGACGGCCAGCAGTACGCGATTCCCTATGACACAGGCCCCATGGTGCTCTTCTACAACAAGGACGCCTTCGCCGCGGCGGGCGTCGCCGACCCGGCGCCCGGCTGGACCGCAGACGAGTTCGACGCGGCCACCGCGAAGCTCAAGGACGCCGGCCAGGTGGGCTTCGCTTCGACGGTCGAGGACCTCTTCCTCGAGAGCAGCGTGCTCGCCTACAACGGAGGCCGCGTCCTCGATGAGAACGGTGAGTTCACCTTCGACGACTCAGCCTTCGGCGAAGGAGTCGAATGGATCGCGGAAGCAGTCCAGGACGGTCGCGCGACAGTTGCCAACGGACCGGACAACACCGCGGACGACAACGCCTTCGTGAATGGCTCAGCCGCCTCCGTCGTCGGAGGCCCGTGGCTGCTGCTCGACTTCAACGCGAAGACGGACTTCGAGATCGGCGTCGCGACACTGCCTGCCGGCCCGAACGGCGGAGGCACCTTCTCGGCCGGCAGCGGCTTCGGCATCTCCTCGGAGTGCGCAGACCCGGAAGCCGCCCTCTCTGCCATCGCAGGCATGACCTCCGAGGAGGTGCTGACCTCGCTCGCTGAGCAGGGCCGCGCCTTCCCGGCACGCACCGCCGCGCAGCAGGTGTGGTTCGACAACGCCGGCATCGACGGCCTCCAGGAGGCCATGGATGCGGCGCTCGAGACGGCGATCCCCCTCCCCGGTTCCGCGAAGGGCGACCAGTTCAACCAGCTGCTCGTGCAGTACGGGCCGCAGATGGTGAACGGCGACAAGCCGGCGGATGAAGTCCTGCCCGAGATCGCGACGCAGCTCGGATCATGACGCTCACCACTGAACCGGAGGCGACGACGCCCGCGGTTCCCTTGACCACCGAGGCGAAGCGGGAGCCGGCGCCGCCGCGCAGGCAGCGCCCGAACCTGTGGGGGCCGGCATTCGCTGCCCCCCACGCGATCGGGCTCGGGCTCTTCACCTTGACCCCCATCGTCATCGCGCTCGTCATGAGCTTCCACGACTGGCCGATGATCGGCAGCCCGACGTTCACCGGCATGGACAACTTCCAGCGCCTGTTCGCCGACGAGACCTTCAGGGCCGCGTTCGGCAACACGCTCCTCTTCGTCGTCCTCTACCTGCCGCTGAACCTCATCGTCTCGATGGGCATGGCGGCATGGCTGTCGCCGCGGATCAAGGGGCGTCAGTTCTTCCGGGTGCTGTTCTTCCTGCCGACCGTCACGCCGATCGTCGCCAACGCGGTCGTCTGGCGTCTCATCTACGAGCCCGGCGGCACGCTCGACGCGACGTCGCAGACCCTCTTCGGGATCGAGCTGCCGAACTTCCTGGCCGATCCCAACTGGGCCATGGCCGCGATCGTCGTCATGAGCGTGTGGCAGGGGTTCGGCTACAACATGCTGGTGTTCTCGGCTGCCCTCGACTCGGTGCCCGAGAACCAGATCGAAGCCGCACAGCTCGACGGCGCCAACCCCTGGACGATCTTCTGGCGCATCCAGTTGCCCTTGATCTCGCCGTCGGTGTTCTTCGCCACGATCATGACGCTCATCACGTCGTTCCAGGTCTTCATCCAGCCCTACATCCTCACGAAGGGAGGGCCCGGAACCTCGACGCTGACGCTCGTGCAGTTCATCTACAACCAGGGCTTCACGTTCCAGCAGCTCGGGCTCGCCGCCGCAGCCGGCTGGGTGCTGTTCATCATGATCCTGGTCATCACCGCCGTGCAGTTCATCGGCCAGAAGAAGTGGGTGCACTATGAGTAGCGGCACCACCCAGGTCCGACGCAGGGCCGCAGTACCGAGCCGAGCAGGTCAACGCATCCGTTCCGCCATCGGCTACGTGCTGCTCGGGATCGTCACGCTCATCTTCATCTCGCCGCTTCTCGTGATGATCGGGTCATCCCTCAAGAAGCCGAACGAGATCTTCTCCACTCCCCCGAGCCTCTTCGGCTCGACCCTCGAATGGGGCAACTTCGTCGAGGTCTTCGAGTACGCCCCCTTCGGCCAGTACCTGATGAACGGCATGATCGTCGCCGTGCTCGGGACCGCGCTCACGCTCGCGGTCGCCGCGCTCTCCGGCTACGCGTTCTCTCGGCTCAAGTGGAAGGGACGCGGCGCCACGTTCGCCGTGTTCCTGGCGACCATGATGCTCCCGCAGGAGGTCATCATCGTGCCGGCATTCGTGCTCATGCGCTCGCTGGGGTGGGTGAACTCGTACGAGGCGCTCATCATCCCCTGGGCGTTCACCGCGCTCGGTGCCTTCCTGCTCCGCCAGTTCTACATGACGGTGCCGCAGGAGCTCGAAGACGCAGCCCGCCTCGATGGCGCCGGAACGGTGACGATCTTCTTCCGCATCATGTTGCCCCTCTCCCGGTCCACGCTCGCCGTGCTCGCGGTCTTCACCTTCATCACGTACTGGAACTCGTTCCTGTGGCCACTCATCATCGTCAACGATGTGAGCGCCCTCGGGACGATCCCGCTCGGACTCCAGCAGTTCTTCGGCCAGCAGGGCACCCAGTGGCATCTGCTCATGGCGGCGTCCGTCATCTCGATGCTCCCGACGACCGTCCTGCTCGTGGCGCTGCAGAAGCACCTCGTCCGAGGTGTCGTCACGTCCGGCATGGGCGGCCGCTGACCGCGACTCCCGTCACCCGCCGACGGCCCTCCCCCAACCCAACCAGGCAACAGCAACCGCTTCAGAGAGGAAGCCGCTTCCCATGGCAATGTTCAAGTCAGAGCCCGTCCGCCCAGAGGCCTACAAGAAGTTCGAACGCGAGACACCCGAGTGGTACCAGGATGCGAAGCTGGGCATCTTCGTGCACTGGGGACCTTACTCGGTGCCGGCCTGGGCCGAGCCGATCGGTCCGCTCGGGACGTTCGACGAGGAGTACTGGTTCCGGCACAACCCCTACGCCGAGTGGTACTACAACACGGTGCGCATCGAGGGCAGCACGGCGCACCAGCATCAGCAGGAGGTGTTCGACGGCGCCCCGTATGACGCGTTCATCGACCTGTGGAAGGCGGAGAACTTCGATGCGGGGGCGGTCATGGACCTCGTGAAGTCGACCGGGGCTCGCTACTTCGTCCCCACCACGAAGCACCACGACGGCGTGGCGCTGTGGGACGCTCCGGGAACCGGCGACCGCAACACCGTGCAGCGCGGCCCCCACCGCGATCTCGTCGCGGAGTTCAAGGACGCCGCCGAGGCTCGCGGCGTGAGGTTCGGCGTCTACTACTCGGGCGGACTCGACTGGCACTTCACCGACGCCGCCGTCATCGATGGCCCCATCGAGGGAGACCGACGCCCCGTCGACAAGGAGTACGCCGACTACGCGCACGACCACGTCGTGGACCTCATCGAGAAGTATCAGCCTGAGGTGCTGTGGGGCGACATCGAGTGGCCGGATGCTGGCAAGGCGCCAGGCGAGAAGAGCCTGGTCAACATCTTCGAGAAGTTCTACGCAAGCCGTCCGGATGGGGTCTCGAACGACCGGTGGGGCGAGACCCACTGGGACTTCCGGACCAGCGAGTACGAGCAGGGACGCGCCCAGGAAGGTGACGGCGCCTGGGAGAACTGCCGTGGCGTCGGGTTCTCGTTCGGGCACAACACGCTGGAGGACGAGTCGAACTCGCTCAGCGGCGTCGACGCAATTCGGAACTTCGTCGACATCGTGTCCCGCGGCGGCAACTTCCTCCTGAACATCGGACTCACGGCCTCAGGCGAGGTGCCAGAGCTGCAGCGGCACACGCTCGAGACGCTCGGGGCTTGGAACGCGGTGCACGGAGACGCCGTCTTCGGCTCACGCCCGCTGGATCCGATGCTCGGCGCAGAGAGCGACACTCCGTGGGTGCGGTGGACGCGCACGGGTGGCATCGCGAACGCCTTCGTGGATCTGCCTGTCGGCGAGACCGTCGCCCTCGAGGCGCTGTCCGATCGGCTCGACCTCGCGGGGGCGGAGGTCGTCGGCGCGACCTCCCGCGTCGACGGAGACACGGTGACGCTCGTGCGCGCAGACGGTGCCGTCGAAGGCCTCGTTCGCGTCTCCTTCCCGATCCGCGGTGACGCCGAAGCGTAGGCATCCACCGCGGATACCTCGACGCCGCCCGAAGCTGTCATCGCGATGGCCTCGGGCGGCGTCGTGGTGTCCGCCGTCACCTGCTGCCGCCTTGTGCCACCGAATGCGGAGGTCGTGCGCCGAAGGTCAGCCTCCAAGCGTCAGCTGTTCGACGACTCCCCGTCGACGACCGCGGTGACGCGGTCGAGGTACAGCGAGACGAGCTTCGCCTCCTGCGGGGAGAGGTCCTCTGAGAGGCTGCGGATCTGGCCGGAGACGGGGTCGATCTCGTCGGCATCGAGGTCGGTGTCGACGGGAACGATCATCTTGCGTCGACGGTCATCCGGGTCTGGCGCCGTCCGCACGAGGCCCGATTCGGTGAGGCGCTGCACGAGCATCGTCGCCGACGCGCTCGTGACGTCGAGCCAGTCGGCCAGCTCGCCGGGGCTCGTTCGCTTCCCCTCGCCGGTGCGCTCGAGGATGAACCGCATCGCGGACCGGTGGGTCTCGCTCAGCTCACCGGTCGCCTGGCGGCGCCGCCCGAGGCGCGCCTCCGCTCGGCGGAGTTCGTCGACGGCCTCCGAGGCCTCGTCCCCTGGAGTCGCGGAGGGGCGCTCACGCGTCGTCGAGTTCTGTTCGCGGTTCCTTGAGACGTCAGTCATGAGCTGTGGTCACCGGCCCGATCAGAGGAACGCGGAGACGGCGGCGATGCAGCCGACACTGAGCGTCGCGCCGATGACGGACAGGGCGAGGAACTCCTTCGGGAGCGTGCGTCGCTGGTACGCGTCCCAGTAGCGGTCCGAAGTGGAGCGCTTGGCTGACTTCTCAGAGGCGGAGGTGGGAGCGAGGGAAGTCATGTAGTTAGCCTAGCTACGTTCACGGAGGGCAACAAGGTGAGAACTCCCCACCCCGAGTGCGAACTGCAGCTCGAACCAGAACGAGCCACCGGCGCGCCAAGCACCGGTGGCTCGCTTCCGCAGCAGTCTTCAGAAGAGCTGGTACGCACCGATCAGGCCGCCCACGATGAGCATCACGAGCGCCACGAGGATGCCCCGCACGATGACCTTCTTGAAGTGGTCTCCGAGGTTGACGTTCGCAAGCCCGATGAGCAGCAAGAAGGAAGCCACGAGTGGGCTGGACTGATGCAGCGCCTGTCCAACGAGCCCAGCGCGCGCCATCTCGACGGGAGCGATCCCGTAGTGGCTCGCCGTCTCCGCGAGGATCGGAAGCACTCCGAAGTAGAACGCGTCGTTGGTCATGATGAACGTGAGCGGGATGCTGAGCAGCCCCGCGATGACGGGCATGAACGATCCCATCCAGTCCGGGATGATCGAGACGAGCCACGCGGCCATCTCGGTGATCATGCCGGTGCCGTTCATGATGCCGGTGAGGACGGATGCGGCGAAGACCATGCCGACGACACTGATCACACTGTCGGCGTGAGCTTTGATCTGCGCGGACTGTTCCTTGATCTTCGGGAAGTTCACGACAAGGGCGATACCGGCGGCGGCCATGAAGATAACGGCAGGCTCGACGACATCCATGACAAGCAGCGTCATGACGGCCAGGGTGAGGACGAGGTTGAACCAGATCAGCCTCGGACGTGCGTTGGGGCGGGTCTGGATGGTGCCGGTCTCCGTGACCTCACGAGCGAAGTCGTTCTCGATGACCACCGATGAGCCCGTCTTGGGCATTCCCTCTGCGGCGGCGATGCTGTGCACGAGCTGCCGGCTGGAGTTCTTGTCGACTGAGGGTGACACGCCGCCGCCTTCGCCGGGCAGGGACAGCCTGCCGATGCGCTTGCGCTCGGAACGGCCCAGGAAGTATGCGAGGACCAGCACGGTGACGACGCCCGCGAAGATCGCAGGGGCCATGGGGACGAAGATGTCGATCGGCGACACCCCAAGGGCCGCCGCGGCGCGAGCAGTCGAACCGCCCCACGGCACGGTGTTGAGGACACCGTTGGAAAGTGCCGCGACGACGGTGAGCACGACAGGGCTGAGCCCAAGACGCAGGTAGAGAGGCAGAAACGCCGAGGTGACGATGATGAAGGTGGTGGAGCCATCCCCATCGAGCGAGACGATGCTCGTCAGCAGCGCGGTCCCGATGACCAGACGCACCGGATCGTCCTTCACGAAGCGCAGGATGAGTCGGATCAGTGGGTCGAAGAGGCCGACGTCGATCATCGTCCCAAAGAAGATGATTGCGAAGAACAGCAGTGCCGCGGTTGGTGCGAGCTTGAGCAAAGACTCGATCACCATGTCACCCATGCCGAGGCCAGCCCCAGTGAACGCCCCGAAGATCAGGGGGACGAGGATGAGCGTGGCGATGGGGGTCGCCCTCTTGCTCATCACGAGGTACATGAAGACGGCGATCATCAGAAAGCCGAGGACTACGAGCATCGTTGCTCCTCATTGTCGATACGGGGACTCTAGGTCGCCTGCGGTTGCTCAACACAACCCAGCCAGGCTAGGTACACGGAGTATATACACACAGGTATACCTATTGAGAACCTAATATGTACCCATGGTCGAAATCACGCAACCCCGTTCAGCTGATTCATCTGCCGGTGCGGTGCCGGAGCAGCTTGCGAAGACCGAGCGCGTGTATCGCCACCTGCGTGAGGACATCGAGAACGGGACATTCACCCCTGGGCAGGCGTTGCCCGAGGCGATGCTTGTGGAGCACACCGGTGCTTCACGCACGCCGGTACGTGAAGCACTCCGGCGGCTGGCAGTGGATCAGCTCGTCGAGATCGAGCCCCGACGCGCCCCGACGGTGACGCGGCTCTCGTTGCGAAGCGCCCGAGCACTGTTCGACTATCGACGCATTCTTGAGCCGGCGGCGATGAAGGCGATTGCTGCACGGCAAGTGAAAGACCCGGCGCTGAGCGTGCGATTTCTCGACCTTGAAGCGGCATTCGCCGAGCTCGTGGACGAGCCATACTCCCCGGAGTTCGCAGCCCGTTTCGCCGAGTTGACCCGCAAGTTCGATGACACCGTGGTGTCGCTCACCTCGAACGACTACCTCGCTCGAGCGATCACGGAGCTTCGACCGCACGCTTCCCGCCTGCGGAGAATTGCCCATGCCGACGTCGGCCGTCTCGCGGAGTCCGTACGAGAGCACATCGAGATGTGCCGCGCCATCGCGCAGGGCGACGGAGACAAAGCCGCGGCCGCCTGCATGAACCACCTCTTCCACGTGGATCAGGCGATTTTCACCGCCTTGCTCGACTCCACCCGCCCTGACGCGATGGTGGACATCGACGGCTGATCGCCGTCAGCGACTCGTGATCGCAACGAAGCGGTCGCCAGTCGTGATGACCTGCGAGCCGGGGACGAGGGCTCGAGCCGCCACATCCTTCCAGGTCGCATAGTGCGCCGCACGACGGTGCTCGAGGGTGAAGGCGACCTCGTCGCGGTAGATCTCGTAGAACCCGTACTGACGAGCCTCTCGGTCGATCTCGATGACATCGAAACCCAGGCAGCCGACCTCGTCGCGCACGGAGGCCTCCGCGTTCTCCCTGATCGCTGCCAGGAATTCGCTGACGTGTTGTTCCTGCACTTCAACCGTGACCCAGACGCTGAACATGTACTCTCCCTCTTGCTAGGTATACCTGAAGGTGTACCCTAACTCATGCACCAACGATGGTGCTGGTTCCGAGAGGTCGAAGAATGCAGACGATAAGCCCCCAGGGAGTTCGCGTTGAAGCCGCGGTGTGGCGTGTTTTCGCGTCGAGTGTGCTCCAGTTCCACCACTTGAAGGAAGCCGACGCTGATCTGGTCGCGGACAGCTTGGTGCAGGCCGATATGTGGGGGCATCAGTCGCATGGGCTGCTGCGCCTTCCCTGGTACGTGGCTCGCCTGAGAACCGGAGCGATGCAGGCCTCCGCAACCCCCACGACGCTCGTGGACACGGGCAGTCTCCTCCTGATCGATGGGCACGATGGAGTTGGACAGGTCCTGACTGAGCGTGCACGCAAGGAGGCCGTGACTCGGGCTCGCGTGCATGGCATCGGCGCCGTCGGCGTTCGCAATTCGAACCACTTCGGGACGGCCATGTACTTCACCCGCCGCGCGGCGCACGACGGTTGCGTCTCCATCCTGACCACCAATGCGTCCCCGGCGATGGCGCCGTGGGGTGGCCGCGAGAAGCGTGTGGGCACCAACCCATGGTCGATCGCGGCACCGAATGGCGACGGTGTGATCTCGCTCGATATCGCGAACACCGCCGTGGCGCGCGGGAAGATCTACCTTGCCCGCCAGCGGGAAGAGCCGATTCCCTCCACTTGGGCGCTCACGCCGGACGGTGCTCCGACCACTGACGCTGGCGAAGCCGTACACGGCGTGATCTTGCCTATGGCTGGCCACAAGGGATACGCCATCAGCTTCATGATGGACGTGCTTTCCGGCGCGCTCACGGGGAGCAAAGTTGGCCGGAGCGTCCACGGGCCGTACGAGGCGGACAAGCCCTCCGGGGCTGGGCACCTCTTCCTCGCCATCGACGTCGCAACCCTGGGCTCCCCGGACGAGTTCCAATCCAGGGTTCAGCAGATGATCGACGAGGTCCACGACACCCCGCTCGCGCAGGGGCATGAACGCATCTACTACCCCGGCGAGATCGAGGACGAATCGGCAGCAGCGAACGCCGCTGCTGGCGGCATCATCCTCCCCGCGAACACCTGGGACGACCTGGCGGAACTCGCGAGCGAAGCGCGCATCGCGCTCCCCCACCGCAGCTAACTCACTTCAAAGAAGAACGGAAGAGAACAATGCCTACCGCTATCAACCCGACGACCGGCCAGAACATTGCCGACTACCCGCTGCACACCCCTGAGGACGTTGACCGCGCTCTAACCGCAGCGGTCACCGCGCAGCGGACCTGGCGGACGACACCCCTCGAAGAGCGCACGCAGCTGCTCACTCGCATCGCCGGGACACTTCGCAGCGGTGTCGACGAATACGCGGCACTCATCACCGATGAGATGGGAAAGCCCATCGCTGAGGCGCGCGGCGAGATCCTCAAGTCCGCCAAGACCCTCGACTACTACGCCGAGCACGCGGCGTCGTACCTTGCATTCGAGGAGATCGAGTCGAACGCCACAACCTCCGGCGTGGAGTTCGATCCGCTCGGCGTGGTCCTGGCGATCATGCCCTGGAACTACCCGTTCTGGCAGTTCTTCCGCTTCGCAGCGCCCGCCCTCGCTGCTGGCAACGGCGCGATCCTCAAGCACGCCAACAACGTCCCCGGCAGTGCTCTCGTCATCCAGAAGATCATGGACGAGGCCGGCACCCCAGCCGGACTCTTCTCGACGCTCATCATCAACGCGTCCGAGGTCAAGGGCATCATCGAGGACGAGCGCATCGCCGCGGTCACCCTCACCGGCTCTACCGAAGTCGGCGCACTCGTCGCCGCGCAGGCGGGCAGCGTCCTCAAGAAGCAGGTCCTCGAGCTTGGCGGCTCCGACCCCTTCATCGTGGCAGCAGATGCAGACCTCGAGGCCGCATCCACTGTTGCCGTCAGCTCCCGCTTCAACACCACCGGGCAGTCCTGCGTCAACGCGAAGCGCTTCCTCGTGGACGAGAGCATCGCGGACGAGTTCGTGAGACTCTTCACCGAGAAAGCTGCTGCTCTGGTCGTTGGAGACCCTCGCCGCGAGGAAACGCAGATCGGCCCCATGGCACGTGGCAACCTCCGAGACGCTCTGCACGAGCAGGTCGAGCGCACGCTCGAGTCCGGGGCAACGGCGCTCATCGGAGGCGCGATCCCGGACGGCCCTGGCTACTTCTACCCGCCAACGATCCTCGACCACGTCAAGCCGGGCAGCGCCGCGTTCGACGAAGAGACCTTCGGCCCCGTCGCTTCCGTCACTCGCGTCGCCAACATCGATGAGGCCGTCGAGCTCGCAAACTCCAGTGAATACGGGCTCGGGGCGACGATCTTCTCTCGCGACGTCGACGCTGCTCGAGCCACCGCACGACGAGTTGACTCGGGAGCCGTGTTCATCAACGGCCAGGTCGCCTCCGACCCGCGCCTGCCCTTCGGCGGCATCAAGCGATCCGGCTACGGGCGCGAGCTCTCCGGATACGGCATCCGCGAGTTCGTGAACGTCAAGACGATCTGGATCGGACCGGTCAGCGAATGAGCCCCATCAGCTCCTACCAGCCCCATGTCTTTCGACCGGAAGAGCTGCCCTCAAAGAATCGCGGCGGTGGTGCACGCACCATCCCCCTCGTCACCTACGGCCGAGGCGCGACTTCCTTCCTCAACGGCATGACGATCTTCGACCCCGGCGCCCAGATCGGCCACCACACCCACAACGTCGCCGAATCCGTCATGGTCATCGAAGGCCGCGCCATCGTCGACATCGACGGTGAACGCTCGGAGCTCAACACCTTTGACACCACCTTCGTGCCCGCGAACATTCCCCACCACTTCGAGAACATCTCGGCCACCGAGCCCATGAGAATCCTCTGGACCTACGGATCGATCGATTCCACACGCACGCTCATCGACAGCGGTGAGCACGGGCGAATCGACGGGGAATCGGCCGACAGCGCTGGCCCCTCCGGTCTCGACTCTGTCACCGAAGTCGCGACCTTGAGAGTCCATGACGGACACCAGGCGGCGTTCGAGCGCGCCGTCGCAAGAGCAGCCCCCTTGTTCCAGCGAACTGCCGGTGCGCGCACCTTCGCGCTCGAATCTGTCGCAGAGGACGCCACCGAATACCGGCTCATCGTGCGATGGGAGTCCGTCGACCACCACATGGTCACCTTCCGGGATTCTCCCGAATTCCAGGAATGGCGAGCCCTCGTGGGCGAACACCTCGCCGAGCCGCCTCGCGTCGAGCATCTCAAGAACGTCTTGACGGCGTTCTAACTCCCGGTCTGCTTTGTGGTGCACGCCCCGTCGTGCCCGAGCATGTGCACCACAAAGCTCCCGTCGGGGGCTGTCCCTAACGCCCGAGCGCACCCGAGATCCCACGCGCCGCCATCCGCACCCCGAGTGCGAACTGCGGCTCGGCGAGCCGCTCGACGTGCGCGATGATCGACACCGCCGCGACGACCTCGCCGTGCGCATCCACCACCGGAGCGGCCATCGAGAACGCACCAGGCGTCATCTCCTCGACCGACCTGGAGAGGCCCGTCGCCCGGATCTCCGCGAGCCGCCGCCGAAGCGCCTTCTCCTCGGTGATCGTGTTCGGCAGGTACTGCCGCGGCTTCGACGCGACGACCTCGTCGAAGACCTCGATGGGCGAATGCGCGAGCAGCACGAGCCCGACACCCGTCGCATGCAGGGGCAGGCGCGTGCCGACATCCGAGATGACCCGCACCGCGTTCGGGCTCGAGATGCGCTCGAGGTACACCGCGCCGAGGCCATCCCGCACCGCGATGTGCACGTTCTCCTCCGTCGCCTCCAGGAGATCCTCGAGATACGGCCGCGCGATGGCGCGCAAGCGCTCGACCGTCGTCCGCCGCGCCCCGAGGCGCCACAGCTTGATGCCGACCCGGTAGGTGCCCGAGTCCGTGCGCTCGAGCCCGCCCCACTCGGTCCAGGATGCGAGCATGCGGTGCGCCGTCGACACCGGCAGGTTCGCCGCCGCCGCGACCTGCGTGAGCGTCAGCTCCTCACGAGCCGCGAACGCGTCGACGATCGCGAACAGCTTCTGCGCCACGCTGCGCTCGTCACCACCGCCACCGGACATGCCGCAATGGTAGCCGCGGGCGGACCATCCACATCGATGATGCTCGCCATCATGAACTTCAGCTTCCCTGATATGTGGGTTCGGAACGAAAGTGGTGTTGTGCCCGAGACGGCACAGGCAAGCCGCGGCCGAGAACCGCCACAGACGCACCGCACCAGACGAAAAGGATCGACGATGATCAAACTGCTCTCCCACCTCTCGCACATCGAGATCGCGACGCCAGACGTCGAAGCCTCGGTCACGTTCTACGAGAACGAATTCGGCCTGCGCGTCGTCGCACGCGAAGACGGCAAGGTCTACCTCCGCTCGTGGGGCGACTACTACACCTACAGCCTCGTCATCGCCGAAGGCCCAGAGGCCGCCCTCAACGTCATGGGCTGGCGCACCTCCAGCGCCGAGGCACTCGACGAGGCGGCCAAGCGCATCGAAGCCGCCGGCGTGAACGGCGAATGGGCAGACCGCAGCGTCGGCCACGGCAAGTCGTACACCTTCACCGGACCGTACGGACACACGATGGAGCTCTACTGGGACGTCGAGAAGTACCAGGCAGACGCCGAGCACGCCTCCGTCTTCCCCGACCGCCCCGAGAAGCGCTCGAAGCACGCCGTCGGCCCTCGCCAGCTCGACCACGTCACCGTCGCCGCCTCCGACGTTCGCGGCTTCGCGAAGTGGTACAACGAGGTCCTCGGCTTCCGCATCATGGCCTACACGGTGCTCGACGACCACCCCGTCACGGTCTTCTCCGTGCTCACCACCAACGAGAAGTCGCACGACCTCGGCGTCGTCCTCGACAGCTCGTCGCGCCCCGGCCGCATCAACCACTACGCGTACTGGGTCGACACCCGCGAGGAGCTCCTCCAGGGCGCCGACGTGCTCATGGAGAACAACATCCCCATCGAGTACGGCCCCTCCATCCACGGCATCGGCGAGCAGAGCTTCCTCTACCTCCGCGACCCAAGCGGCATGCGCATCGAGGTCAACACGGGCGGCTACCGCAACTACGTCCCCGACTGGGAGCCCAACGACTGGAAGCCCTCCACCGGCTCCAACAACCTCTACCGCAACGGCGCCATGCCGATCTCGATGACCGAGTCGTTCCCGCCGGACGCCGGACGCCCCACCGCGACCGAAGAGGGCATCCTCCCCGGAACCGAAGAGGCCATCCTCAACCCGTACGCAGTGCAGGGCCGCGGCTAGATCACTCCGCTCCGAGCAGTGCCCAGCTCGTCGGCTGCTCCACCGGCGAGCTGAGCACCGCACTCGCACGATCCGCGCGGGCCCCCGCATCCACCAGGTTCCTCCTTTCCTGGTTACGGATGCGCGGGCCCGCGTCTGCGCGAGATCGAGTCTGCCCGTGCGCGCGTCAGCGCTTCGGCAGGGCGACCCCGGTGACCTCGGCCAGCTCCGCGATGAGGCGCGCACGGAAGTCCGCGTCACGCACACCGCCCGCCGGCTGCTGCTCGGCGCCGTGGTGCCAGTAGCCGCCCGTGACCTGCAGGCTCGGGTCGACCGCCAGACGCTCCTGCGTCTCATGGCCGAGATCGAAGTCATCTGGCGCCCCTGACCCGCCCATCTTCGTCGCCACCCAGCCGGGGTCGACGGAGTTGGCGAGCACGCGCGGAGCCCACAGCTCGGCGACGCCCGCCGAGAAGGCCGCGACGAGCAGCTTCGTATCGGAATAGCTCGCCGTCACGGAACCACCCGACCAGTCGAGCCCCGCGAGCTGTGCCACGCCGTCTCGGTGCATGCTGCTGCTGAGGTAGACATGCCGGCTCGGAGTCGTCAGGAGAGCCGTGCAGAGATACGGCGCGACAACGTTGACGGGCAGCAGGCTCGGCCCCGTCAGCACGCCGGCGTTGTGGATGACCGCGTCGATGGCCCGCCCCTCGTTGAGTTCGTCGGTCGCGTCGAGCACCGCGCCGCGGTCGGCGAGGTCGGCGATCACCAGATCCGCGCCGCGGTCGGTGAGCGCCGACACGGCCTCCGCCCGAGCCGCGCTCCGCGCGTGCACGATGACCTCGTGCCCCTGATCGAGGAGCGACTCCGCAGTCGCGTATCCGAGGCCGTCGGTGGAACCGGTGATGAGGATGCGTGTCATCGCCCCATCCTCACACCCCGACGGCTCAGCGCGTCCAAACTCCGTCGGGGCCCGGCGCAGGAGGTATATTCACTGGCAACTGAAGCGGTCGGCTCCGTCGCCGTGACCCCCATCCGCTTCCCTGGCCTGAAGAGACGAACATGACACGACAAGAAGTTCTCGCCCTCGGATACCTCATCGCGGGACTCGCGCTCGGCGTGATCGCCGTCATCGCAGACCTCATGGGCGGACCCGCCTACCTGCACGCCCTCACCTGGGTCGGCGGATTCGCCGGCGGCTACGGCCTGATCACGATCATCAAGAGCGCGCGGCAGCGCAAACGGCACCCGCTCGGGACCAAGGATTACGAACCGGACACGAGCAACCCGCCGCACCTCACCTGAGTCCCCGCGGCCGGGCTACCCGCCGAAGATGCGGCGGGTGATCTCGGCCGCGGACCCCTCGAGGAGCAGCCGCAGGCTCGGCTCATCCTGAGGGCGATCCTCCGACCAGGTGACCGCGATCGCAGCCGCCGGCCACCCAGTGTGGTCGAGCACTGGCATCCCCATCGAGCGCATCCCCACCGACACCTCGCCGTTCTCCGACGCCGGCGACCCGCTGCGGACCCCGTCGAGCACGGCCCGCAGCTCACGCGGAGTCCTCGGACCGCGGCCCGTGCGATCCGCGAATGAGGACGCATCCGGGAACAGCGCACGCACCTGCTTCTGCGGCAGGGCCGCGAGCATCGCGCGACCGGACGCGGTGAGGTGCGCCGGCAGACGCACCCCCACGTCGGCGACCAGAACCGGCCGACGTGGTGCGCGCTCGTCGACGATGTAGAGCACATCCCGGCCGCTCATCACCGCGAGGTGCGCGCTCTCCCCCACCTGGTCGACGAGGTCGGCGACCACCTGGTGGCCGACACGCGCGAGCGGCTCCTGCCGCGCATATCCGCCAGCCAACTCGAACGCGGCCGTGCCGAGACCCCAGCGACGCTCGCCGCGCAGATGCACGACGAAGCGGTGCTCGAGCAGCGTCGTCAGCAGGTGGTAGACGCTCGAGCGCGGGATACCGAGCTGTGTCGCGATCGTGCTCGCAGCAACCGGCCCCCGCTGGCGACTCAGGAAGCTGAGGATGGCGAGCGTCTGCTCGGCCGCCGGCACCTGGGCGCGGCCGGCAGCAGCCTTGCCGCCTGCCGCCGTCACGCGGCCATCCCGGCAATGCCCTCGAGCGACTTCCGCTCGGCCGCGCGCGTGTCCGACATCAGTGCGAAAAGCGGCCCGACCCGCGCCAAACGCCCTCGGACGGCAGCTATTGCACTCAAGTTGGTCAGGCGCGCCGGCGACTCCGCCGGGTTCGTCGCGTCCGCCAGGCACAACTCCCGGGCAGCCGTGACCGACATCAGTGCAAAAGACGGCCCGGAACGCCGGCTAGGGCAAGAAAGCACCGGATGAGCACTCATGTTGGACACCGAGTCGACCGTCGGCAGCGCACGCACGAACTGGCCGGCCAGCGCGGACCTACTGTCTGGGATCACAGACACCGAGTGTCCTCCCCGCGCTGACAATGCGCAACGGGTGGGGTGGAATCGAGGTCATGAGCACACCCGCATCCGCCGCAGGCCGCACCTCGTCCAACCCCGCCGAGCTCGGCTCGGGCCAGGCCGCACCGCTCGGGCCCGTCACCCTCGGCCTTCACCCGCTCGAGCCTGCGGAGGTCGTCGCTGTCGCGAGGCATGGCGCGCGCGTCGACGTCGCACCGGCCGCGCTCGCCGAGGTGGCTCGCACCCGCGACCTCATCGAACGCCTCGCCGATGACCCGAACCCGCACTACGGCATCTCGACGGGCTTCGGCGCGCTCGCGACGAAGTTCATCGCGCCCGAGCGGCGCGTGCAGCTGCAGGCGAGCCTCGTCCGCTCGCACGCGGCTGGTACCGGGCCGGAGGTTGAACGCGAGGTGGTCCGAGCGCTGCAGCTGTTGCGCCTGCAGACCCTCGCGACGGGGCGAACCGGCGTGCGGCCCGTGGTCGTCGAGACGTATGCCGCCATGCTCAACGCTGGCATCACCCCGACCGTGCGCGAGTACGGCTCCCTCGGCTGCTCGGGTGACCTCGCCCCGCTCTCGCACCTAGCTCTCGCCGCGACCGGTGAGGGCACGGTGCGCGACGCGAGCGGCACCGAAGTGGATGCGGGTTCGGCACTTGCGGCCGCCGGCATCGAGCCGCTTGTGCTCCGCGAGAAGGAGGGCCTCGCGCTCATCAACGGCACCGACGGGATGCTCGGGATGCTGCTGCTCGCGATCCACGACATCCGGATGCTGCTCACGACGGCCGACCTGGCCGCCGCGATGTCGGTCGAGAGCCAGTTCGCGACCGATGCCGTCTTCGCCGCCGATCTGCAGGCGCTGCGCCCGCAGCTCGGCCAGGGCGAGTCCGCCGCGAACCTGCGCCGATTCCTCGCCGGATCCCCCATCGTCGCCAGCCACCGCGGGCCTGAGGACGGCCGCGTGCAGGACGCCTACTCGCTGCGCTGCTCACCCCAGGTCCACGGCGCTGCCCGCGACACGGTGGCGCACGCCGCGCTGATCGCCGGGCGGGAGCTCGCATCCGCCGTCGACAATCCGGTCGTGACGCTGGATGGTCGGGTCGCGTCGAACGGCAACTTCCACGGGGCGCCCGTCGCGTACGTCCTCGACTTCCTGGCCATCGCGGTCGCCGACGTGGCCAGCATCTCCGAGCGCCGCACCGACCGCGCCCTCGACCCGTCCCGCAACCGTGGGCTCCCGCCGTTCCTCGCGCACGAGGTCGGCGTCGACTCGGGCCTGATGATCGCGCAGTACGCGGCCGCGGGCATCGTCTCGGAGCTCAAGCGGCTCGCGGTGCCGGCGTCCGTCGACTCGATCCCGTCATCGGCCATGCAGGAGGACCACGTCTCGATGGGCTGGGCTGCAGCGCGCAAGCTGCGCCGCGCCGTCGACGGGCTCGGGCGGGTGCTCGCCATCGAGGTACTCACCGGATCCCGCGCGCTCCAGCTCCGCGCTCCCCTCGAGCCTGGCCGGGCCACCGGCGCCGTCCTCGGCCTCGTCTCCGCCGTCTCCGAAGGGGCCGGTCCCGACCGTTTCCTGAGCCCCGAGATGGAAGCCGTCGCCGAGCTCGTGCTCGCGGGAGAGGTGGCGCGGACAGCTCTGGCGAACTCCAGCACCGCCTGACCGCGCGGCGCGGCGCGACGAACGCGACGAGCGCGACGAGCGCGACGAGTCCACTCACCCAGCGCTGGACCTGCCCCCGATGCCAGCAGCGGCCCGGGCCCCGGCTGACCCGGCGCATGGCCCGCTCATCCGCTCACCCAAACTCTCGGGATGGAAAAGTCACTTCGTGCTGGAGAACTTCCCCGAACGAAGTGACTTCTCCATCCCGAGAGTCGGCGCAAAGCCTACGTCGTCGGCGCGGCCTCGTCCCACCCTCGCTGCGGCGTCTCGCACGTGTCGCGGAAAACGTACTGCGAGGGCAGCTTGCGCTGATGCGACGACCAATCGATGGCGGGGCGGCGCTGCTCCTTGGGGAGGTAGCCGAGGCGGTAGACGGCCATGAGCTCGAACTCGTCCGGCACCTTGAGGAGATCGACGATCTTGTCCCACTGCCCCGGCACCTCCATGGGGAACGACACGAACTGGATGCCCATCCCGATCTCACCCGTGGTGAGCCAGATGTTCTCCATCGCCGCCCCCATGCTGAACACCGAGTAGAACGAGGACAGCTCCCCCGGCCGATACTCGGCGCGGTCGAGCATCACACCGAGCAGCAGCGGTGAGCCCGCGACGAGCTTGCGGTTCTCCTCGCCGAGCGTGTTGGGGACGCGCAGCGAGTTCATGAGGAACTGGCCGCGCTTCGTGAACACCTGGCTCGTGAAGGGCCGGAGGGGCGCGGGGAGCTTGTCGAACAGCATCCCGTCTCGCCGCTCCTCCATCTCCTGCTTGCTGAAGCGGAAGTACGGCTTGTACCGCTCGAAGAACGTGCCGTTGCTCATGGCCGTGGTCATGCTCTCGCCGCTGATGCTGGCGATCTCCTCGATCGTCTCGCGCGCTTCGACGACCACGAACCGCCAAGGCTGACTGTTCAGCTGCGATGGGGCACGGCCGGCGACCTCCATGAGGAGGCGCTGATGCTCCTCGCTGACGGGGTCGGGGAGGAACGGGCCGTTGGTGGTCTTGCGGCGCCGCAGGACGTCGAGGAATTCCATGCGCTGAGTCTGGCGCATCCGCCTGAAACGTATGCCCGAGCCTGCGGCGGACCTCGGGGGGGGCAGAAAGTCCACTCCCTCAGCCTGATGCCGAAGATCCGACCGCAGTGCGCCGAACGCACGAAGCGGGCCGCAGACCGCAGAACGTCGCCCGCAGACCGCAGAACGTCGCCCGCCGAACGCGGAATGCCGAGTACCGCCCGCTGACTGCTCATCGCTCATCGCTCATCGCCGATCGCGGACCCCCAGCAGATCGTTGCCAGTCGAAGTGCCGCCGGGCTCGCCTCTTCGACGACCAGTGCCGGTCAAAGTGCCGCTCGCGTCTCCGCCAGAGAGGCCGTTCCGCTGGCAGTGATTCGGCACGGCGGCACTTCGACTGGCAACGATCTGCTGGGGGTCCGCGATCGGCGATGAGCGATGAGCGATGAGCAGTCAGCGGGCGGTAC